>CAKTFW010000003.1 GCA_934561175.1 uncultured Oscillospiraceae bacterium | reverse complement strand
TCTTCCTTTATCAGACTTCCTACACTTGAAAAGTGCGAACATAAAAATAGTTTCATCAATATTCTCCTTTATAAATCGGAATTTGCAGGTCTGTTCGGCTCCATATTATCATATGGCCGGATAAACTACAAGAACAGCCACAGCAGTGCAAGCTGCCGTGGCTGTTCGCCGCCTTATGAACACCGACCAGTCGGCCGGGGATTTTTTCGGTGCCGTTGCAGCCGGTGAAAAATCATGGTAAGATAAAATTGTAAAGATAACACCAGTTTTTCAGACCAGGAGGTCCCTATGCTGACCTATGACATGAGCGAACGCGGCGGTCTGCCGCTGTATGAATATCTCTGCCGCCGAATTCGGGCGGATATTCTCTCCGGCGTGCTCGCCGCGGGAGAGCAGCTGCCGTCCCGCAGGGCACTGGCGCAGCATCTGGGGGTCAGCATGGTCACGGTGGATACAGCTTATGGTCAGCTGGTGGACGAGGGATACCTGCGCGCCGCGCCGCGCCGCGGCTATTTTGTGGCGCAGGTACAGGCAGTGCCGGAGACGCCGCATCCACCGGTAACGCTTCCGCAGCCGGAGACGCCGGTGTGGATGGATTTGGTTTCCAATCATACGCCGGAAGCGCTGTTTCCGTTTTCAATCTGGGCGCGGTTGACTCGGACGGTGATCTCCGAGCGCGGCGCGCAGCTGCTCTCGCCGGTGCCCTACCATGGCGTGCCGGAGTTGCGGCAGGCGATTGCGGCGCATCTGCGCCGTTTTCGGGGACTGGATGCCGATCCGACCTGCATTGTGGTCGGCGCGGGCGCAGAGTATCTCTACCCCATGGTTGTGCAATTTCTGGGGCGTGACCGGCGCTATGGCGTGGAAAATCCGGGCTATGGAAAAATTGCGCGGATTTACGCGCAAAATGGCGCGGACATTGTTTATCTGGGCATGGATCGGGAGGGCGTCCGGATGGATGCGCTGGAGCAGAGCGGCGCGCAGGTGGTGCACCTTTCCCCATCGCATCATTTTCCCACCGGAATTGTCACGACCATGGCGCGGCGGCAGGCGCTGCTGCGCTGGGCACAGGCCGCGCCTGACCGGTATATTCTGGAGGATGACTACGACAGTGAGTTCCGCTTCACAGGGAAGCCCCTGCGGCCGCTGCAGAGCTTGGACGGCGCTGGGCGGACGCTGTATCTCAATACCTTTTCCAAAACAATTTCACCGGCTTTCCGCATCAGCTATCTGGTACTGCCGCGCGCCCTCGCGGCGGAGTACGGCGCGCGGATGGCGTTTTATGCCAGCCCGGTGCCCGCACTTGACCAATATGTGCTGGCGCAGTTTCTGGATGGCGGCTATTTTGAGCGGCACATCGGGCGGATGAAGCGTGCCTACCGTGTCCGCAGGGATGCGGTGATTGCGGCGATCAAGGCCAGCGGCCTGCGCGGAGAAATTCAAGAGGCTGGTGCGGGACTGCATTTCCTGCTGCGGCTGGATACTGCCGTGCCGGATGCGGCGCTGCGGCAGGCAGCGTTGGAGAATGGTATCCGAATTTCGTTTTTGTCCGAATATTACCATGGCGGCGGTATGGCGGAAGAGCACCTGGTGCTGTTTAATTATACCGGAGTGGATTTGGCGCGCCTGCCGCAGGCGCTGGAGCAATTGGCTGCACTGCAATAAAAATGCCCGGAAGCAATGCTTCCGGGCATTTGTGTTTTTTCGGGTTAAATGCGGCTGAGCAGTTCGGTTTTCTTTGCCTGGAACTCCTCTTCGGTGATTGCACCCTTGTCCCGCAGCTCCGTGAGCTTTTGCAGCTGCTCGACCGGATCCTGTTGCGACTGCTGCGGTTTGGCGTTGGCGGCCTGTGCGGCGGCAGCACCAGTGACATTCTGATAGGCGGCGTTGAATTCGCCCGTAGCCTGTGTGGCGAAATTGGGGGCGGTATGCTGGCCGGTCAGCGCGAGGGCGATGGTGTTCAGGTCATTCTGCATCAGGCAGATATTGACGATGGAGAAGCCGAAAATGGCAAGAATCAGGTACAGAATACCGTTGCTGGTAATCATCAGACCATACGAAGCGGCACCGGTGGACAGGCGGTTTGCGCGGGTGTAGTACCAGTACAGCGCATAGAACGGAACAAAGATGAAGCAAAGGAATTCCCCGACCGGGCTGGTGTAGTCCTGATTCAGCAGGCGGATCTTTTTCATAATGGAGTAATTCCAGATCAGACCGTAGATTCCGCAGGTGACGATGCTGAGCAGAATGCAGGCGACAATGCTCTTGGGGGCGAGCAGTTCCACCGAGGCATTCGCGCCGGTATACTGCGGCGCAGCCTGCGGCTGGGGCGCGGTGTACGCAGTCTGCGTGTAAGTGGTGCTGGACTGCGATGCGGTGCTGCTCTGTGCAGTGCGCGGCGCTGTGAAGACGGGCGCCTGCGCCGGATCACCGCCCTGCTCGGCGTAGTCGGACATTGGCAGGCCGAGCGCCTGATAGAGCCGCTGACGCAGGCTGTTCAGCTGTGCGATCGGGCGGAACTCTGTGCAGATCAGAATGAACATCAGGTTCGACAGCAGGAACAGCAGGCTGGAGAACAGGTAGAACAGGTTGCACAGGGCGTGGCGGAAGAGATAGAAGCCCCAGCTGAAGCACATGGTAAGGCTCCGGATCATGCCGATCAGGTTCCCCAGCGTGGAAGCGCCGGGAATCCAGGAGAACAGGCCGTAGCTGAAGCCCAGCAGCCCGCAGAAGAAGGTGTAGAAGGTGCCGATAAGCTGCAGCACCAGCAGCACCATTCCGGCAATCATCAGCGGCTTGGCATTACTTGCGGCCGTCTTGCTGGAATAGAGCAGCAGCAGTGCGGCGGGCAGCACGCAGCTCAGCAGCAGCTGGAAAAAGTTGCGGCCGAAGTTTCCGCCGAAATACCCATTCAGCATTGAACCAATCAGTGCCAGCAGAAAAGCTGCCAGAGACAGGGCAATTGGAAGCAGGTATTTTTGTGTTTCCTTATTGTGTAGATCCATATGACTCTCTCCCTTATCATTCTTCTTATCCAGGAATCCGCTCACAAGCGGGAGTTAATAAATGTGTGCGCTCAAAATTCGGCCAAACAGGCCGGATGCAGGCGCAAATTGCACCGCCGGATCGGCTGGCAGAAAAAAACGGACAAGCCAGACGGTGAGTGTTACGGCTAAAAGCGCCGCCCAGATCCAGGACTGCAGACGGCGGGACAGGCGACGGCGCAGCAAAAGCAGCACGGCCAGCACCACGGGGAGCCCCCACAGTGGATGCAGTGTAAATGCAGCTTGCCAATGCCCCTGCAATAGCTGCAGCCAGGCGCGGGTCATACCGCAGCCGGGGCAGGAAATTCCGGTCAGATACCGGATCGGGCAGGTGATGCCGAAGTGCATCGCCGCCAGATAAGCAAGACAGATCCCAAGGCCAAGCAGCGCAAGTTCCCGGTGAAATCGGTGGGACACGGGGCTCGCTCCTTTCCGTTGAGATCCTTTTCAGTCTACTACATTTTCTACTTTTCGTCAATTGATTCCGTGCTGGGGGAGAAATAATTCATATGTGGGCGAAAAAGCGGAGATGGGGTTGCAATTTTTGTTCGGAATCGATTATGATTAGGAAGATTTTTACACACGGCAGGGGGCGTGAGACATGGTTGGACTTGGAACACTGGTGAATACCGGCGCGGTGCTGGCGGGCGGCGCAATTGGTGTTGTGGCCAAACGGGGACTGAAGCCGCACTTTCAGCAGACGATGATGCAGGCACTGGGGCTTGCAACAATTTTTATTGGCGTATCCGGCACCTTGAAAGAGATGCTGACGATTACAGAGGGAGCACTGGCGGTGAACGGCACCATGCTGCTGATCCTCTCCATGATTCTCGGCAGCATCACGGGAGAACTGCTGCAGATTGAGCGGCGGTTGGAGCGAATGGGTGATTGGCTCCGGGCGAAGCTTCCGGCGTCGGCTGCGGCGGGTGGAAAATTTGTCGAGGGCTTTGTGACATGTTCGCTTGTGATCTGTGTGGGTGCGATGGCGGTGATGGGTTCGCTGCAGGACGGCATAACCGGTGATCCCAGCACACTCTTTGCAAAGGCGGCGCTGGACTTTATGGTGGTGTTGGTGTTTGCCTCCACTCTGGGTGTCGGCGTGTTGTTTTCGGCAGTGCCGCTGTTTTTGTATCAGGGAGCAATTACGCTGCTGGCGTCGCTGCTTGCCCCGCTGCTCGGCGATCCTGCCGTGCTGGCGGATCTGAATATGGTGGGCAATGTTTTAATTGCGGGGGTCGGTGTCAATATTGCGTTCCAAAAGGATCTGCATGTGGGCAACATGCTTCCGGCATTGCTGGTGCCGGTATTCTGGCATCTGTTTACCTGAGCGGCTGGCAAAATCCTACAAAAGCGGCTCCGAATCTCACGGAAATTTGAGGCGGCTTTTTGTAAAATAGGGCTTGCAATTTGAAAAGCAAACTGTTACAATAGCGTAGCAACGAATTACTTAACTAAAGTGATAAACAAAACCAAAGGAGCGATTCTCATGAAAAAGTATGTGAGCCTGCTGTTGGCCCTCTGCCTGTGCCTTGGCCTGATGGCTGGCTGCGGCAGCAATAACACTGCGGACGACGCCGACACCAATGACAACAACACGGCGGACACCGCAACCGATAATACGAATGACACGGATGACAATTCTGCGGACGACGCGGAATCCGATCTGGCCTATGTGAAGGACAAGGGCACGCTGGTGGTCGGCATTACCGACTTTGCCCCGATGGATTATCAGGACGAGTCCGGCGAGTGGATCGGCTTTGACGCAGATATGGCAAAGGCCTTTGCTGAGAGCCTGGGCGTGGATGTCGAGTTCGTAGAGATCGACTGGAGCAATAAGATCCTGGAGCTGAATGCGAAGACCATCGACTGCGTCTGGAACGGCATGACCCTGACCGAAGATGTGAAAACTGCGATGGCGTGCTCCGATGCCTATTGCAACAACGCACAGGTGGTCATTGTCCCCGCCGACAAGGCTGCAGATTACCAGACCGTGGAGAGTCTGGCAGATCTGAGCTTTGCTGTTGAGGATGGCTCCGCCGGTGAGGAAGCGATCAGCGCACTGGGCTATAACTACACGCCGGTGACCGCGCAGTCCGATGCACTGATGGAAGTGGCCGCAGGCACCTCTGACGCCGCTGTTATCGACTCCCTGATGGCTGCTGCAATGGTGGGTGAGGGTACCGGCTATGCAGACCTGACCTACACCGTCGGCCTGAACAGTGAGGAGTACGGCGTTGGCTTCCGCCAGGGCAGCGATCTGGCCGCGGCGCTCAACGACTTCTTTGCTTCCGCTTATGCCGATGGCACCATGCTCGCCTGTGCGGAGACCTATGGTGTCCAGGCTGCACTGATTGAGCAGTAAGCAGAATCCGTAAAGAGAGACAGACAGTTTACCTTGCAGAGAGCGGCCGAATGACCGCTCTCTGCTTTCCCGCGCTTATCCAGAAAAACGATAAAGGCAGGTTATGTTCATGGATCTGAATTTGATTATACAGCAGATGCCCGTTGTTGTGGATGCACTGAACGAGGGCTTCGTGCAGACGCTGAAGCTGTTTTTTGTCACGCTGATGGGCGCCATTCCGCTGGGCCTGGTGATCGCCTTCGGGTCTATGAACCGTTGGGCGCCATTGCGATTTTTGCAGCATAAAAGCTGGTCAAAGGCCTGGTATGTCCGCTGGTTGGCCTATGGCTGCCCGATCCGGGCGCTGAGCCGCTTTGTGGTGTGGGTCATCCGCGGAACGCCGCTGATGATTCAGCTGCTGATTCTCTATTTCTTCCCCGGTATGATCCTGAAGAACAACTGGTGGGGCAGCGGCGAGGGCGGTCGTTTTATGGCGGCATCCATTGCGTTTATCGTCAACTATGCCTGTTATTTTTCAGAGATTTACCGCGGCGGCATTCAGGGCGTGCCGGTGGGGCAGCAGGAGGCCGGCCTGGTGCTGGGTATGACCAAACGCCAGATCTTCTTCAAGGTCACGCTGCTGCAGATGGTCAAGCGCATCGTGCCGCCGATGTCCAATGAGATTATCACCCTGGTCAAGGATACCTCCCTGGCGCGGATTATTTCGCTGCAGGAGATCATCTGGGCCGGTCAGGCGTTTATGAAAACCTCTAGAGGCATTTCCGGCGCGATCTGGCCGCTGTTTTTTACCGCGGTTTACTATCTCGTCTTCAACGGCGTCGTGACATTGCTGCTGGGCAAGCTGGAACGCAAGCTCGACTTCTTCCGCTAAAAGGAGGCTGAAAACATGGCAATTTTGGAAGTGAATCATATTGAAAAGCATTTCGGTGCCACACAGGTACTCCATGACATCAGCTTTTCACTGGAACAGGGGCAGACGATGTCGATTATTGGTTCTTCCGGCTCCGGTAAGACGACACTGCTGCGATGCCTGAATTTTCTGGAGACACCGGATGCCGGTACGATTGCAGTTGGCGGAAAGGTGATCTTTGACGCGGCGAATCCCGAAACGCAGAAGGAAAATGAGATTCGCACCAAGCGGCTCCATTTTGGATTGGTGTTTCAGAACTTCAATTTGTTCCCACAGTACACGGCGCTGCAGAATGTGACTTTGGCGCGGGAGCTGTTGGCGAAGGAGCACGGCGGCGAGAGCCGCGAGACAATCCGCGAAGAGGGAATGACCCTGCTGGAGCAGATGGGTCTGGCAGACCGGGCGGGGCACTATCCGCATCAGCTCTCCGGCGGTCAGCAGCAGCGTGTCGCCATTGCGCGGGCACTGGCCATGAAGCCTGATATTCTGTGCTTTGACGAGCCGACCTCGGCACTGGATCCGGAGTTGACGGGGGAAGTGCTGCGCGTGATCCGGAATCTGGCTGAGCAGCGGACAACGATGATTATCGTGACCCACGAGATGGCCTTTGCGCGGGATGTGGCAGATGAGATTGTGTTTATGGACAAGGGGTTTGTCGTAGAGCACGGTACCCCGGATGCGGTGATTAACCATCCGAAGGAAGCCAGAACACGGCAGTTCCTGGAACGATACTTGGAAACCTGAAAAAAGGCCCGGTTCTCTGTTGGAGAACCGGGCCTTTTTAGAGGATTGTATCAGGCTTTGCCGAGAACTTTCAAAACCTCTTTGTTGACGATATTCTTCGGAATCTGGCCGGTCAGTGCGCGAACCACTTCCTCCGCCGGGGTGGACTGCAGCTGCGCCTGGGATTCAATGGAGTACCAGGCGGTGTGCGGCGTTATAATGACATTGCTGCGGCCAACCAGCGGGCTGTCGAACTCGACTGGCTCATGCTCCAGCACATCGAGCGCCGCGCCGATAATTTCCTTGCGGTTCAGCGCCCAAATCAGATCCTCCTGCGAGATGACGGCGCCGCGGGCAACATTGATAATCGCTGCGGTGGATTTCATCTTCTCAAAGGTGGTTCGGTTGAACATATGGAAGGTATCGTCGGTCAGCGGCGTGTGGATGGTGATGATGTCGGCACCTTCCACCAGCTCTTCAAAGGTCTTCTGTTCCACGCCGTATTCCTTCATCAGTTCGGGATTGGGGGAGGGATCGTATGCCCAGATATGGTCACACATCGGGCGCAGCTTGGATACGACGGCGCGGGCGATCCGGCCAAAGCCGACAACGCCGATAATCTGGTCGCGCAGGCGATGTACCTTCTTCGGCTTGCCGTACCAGTTTCCGCCGGCCACATAGCGGCTGTAGGTAAACAGGCTGCGGGAATGTGCCAGAATCATGGCGACAGCATGGTCGGAGACCTCATCGGTGCAGTAGTCCATGACATTTGTATAGTAAATACCGTGCTCCGTAGCGGCGTCAATATCCACACCGTCGGTGCCGGTGGCGTATTTTGCAATAATTTTGCACTTGGGCATCTGCTCAATCAGCGCCCGGTTGATGTTGGCATACTGGAAGATGACAGCGTCTGCATCGGCAGCAACCTTTACAATCTCTTTCGGATCGCGCAGCTGATAGTCGTAGACATCGGCGTCGATTTCTTTCAGAATACGCAGCTCATTATCAATATTTTCATATTCGCGGTCTGTGATAACGACCTTAAATTTTCCCATCAAAACTCCTCCGTTGTTGGTAATTTCGTAACTACCCTAGATTTTAGCGGGTAGGGGGCATTTGTCAATCATGTTGTGTTAAATTTGTGAAAAAACTTCACCAATGGGGGCGTGAATTGTGAGATTTGCCGAATGATCGGCGCTGGTTGGATCCCGGTTAATCAGTACCAGCTTGTTGCCGCGGTAGTACTGCAGCAATCCGGCAGCCGGATAGACGGTCAGGCTGGTGCCGCCGACAATCAGTACCTCAGCCGCGGCAATGGCGCGGACCGCACCCTCGATACATTCCTGATCCAGTCCCTCTTCGTAGAGCACCACATCGGGCTTGACGATGCCGCCGCAGCTGCAGCGGGGAATCCCAACACTGTCGCGGATGAATTCCGGACCGTAGAATTTTCCGCAGCGGGTGCAGTAATTGCGGTAGCAGGAACCATGCAGCTCGTAGACTTTTTTGGAACCGGCTTTGGTGTGCAGGCCATCCACATTCTGCGTGACAATGGCGCGAAGTTTTCCAGCCTGTTCCAGCTCGGCCAGCTTTTTGTGCGCCGCATTCGGCTCGAAATCCAGCGGCAGCAGCTTATCCCGGTAGAAGTCGAAAAATTCCTGCGTGTGGGTCTCATAGAAGGAATGACTCAGCATCGTTTCCGGCGGATAGCGGAACTTCATCGAGTACAGGCCGTCCACACTGCGGAAATCCTTGATACCGGACTCTGTAGAGACACCCGCGCCGCCGAAAAAGACGATATTGTCGCTATCCGCAATCCACTGCTTCAGGGTTGCAATTGCCTGATCCATATTCTTCCTCCAATTCCCGTAAAAGCTTCTTGTCCTGCTTGCTGGAAAGGTCCAGCTTTTCATACAGATCCGGACGGCGGGTTCTGGTGCGCAGAATCGACTGCTTTCGCCGCCATTTTCTGATATTTTCGTGATGGCCGGAGCGGAGAATTGCGGGTACGGCCAGACCGTGCCAGATTTCCGGACGGCTGTATTGCGGGTATTCCAGCATCCCGTTGTAGTGGCTTTCATCCTCAAAGCACTCCGGATCGGCGAGGACGCCGGGCACCATCCGGGCTACTGCGTCGGCTACGGCCATCGCCGGAATTTCGCCGCCAGTCAGTACAAAATCGCCAAGGGACAGCTCTTCGTCGACGCATTCTTCAATAAAGCGCTCGTCGATTCCCTCATAGTGGCCGCAGACAAGAATCAGATTGTCATACTGCAGAAGCCGCTTGGCGTCGTTCTGGGTAAAGGTTTTCCCGGCGGGACTCATATAGATGGTGTGCACCGGACCGCCGGCCTCGTCGCACAAATGGGTCCAGCAGTTATAGAGCGGATCGGCCTGCATGACGGCGCCGCGGCCGCCCCCGTAGGGGTAGTCGTCCACCTGATTCTGTTTGTTGGTGGTATAATCCCGGATCTGGTGTGCTTCGATGCGGATCAGGTTACGCTCCTGGGCGCGGCCCAGGATGCTCTCGTTCATCATATCGCCCACGGTATCGGAGAACAGCGTCATAATATCAATTCGCATCGGTCTGCAGCCCCTCAATCAGATGGACGGTAATCCGCCGGTCTTCCATGGAGATTTCCCGCACAAACGCACGGACATTGGGAATCTGATACTCCCTTTCGCCCCGCACCACCAGAACATCGCCTGCGGGCATCGGAATGACCTCCCGTACAGCTCCAAGCGCCGTGCCGTCTTCCTCATAGACGGGAAGGCCGATCAGATCGGCGATGAAGAACGCGCCCGTTTCCAGCTGGGCCTCGCTGCGGTCGATGCAGACGATTTGATTCCGCAGCGTTTGCGCAGCGGTGACATCATCCACACCGGCGAGATGACAGACAACGCAGCCCTTCTGCACCCGCGCAGCGGTGACGGTATAAGGGGTACCGTCGAGATACAGCGTTTCAAAATTCAGCAGAAATTCCGGTCCGTCCGCCCAAGGCAGAATTTTAATTTCACCACGGATGCCATGGGTGCTGACCACCTTGCCAGCCTGTAAAAGTGATTGTTCCATGCTATGCCTCCTGTTGTTTGGATCTATTATAGCAATCCGGCGCGCGGTTTCCAATATAAAAATAAGACGGCGTGCCGATGGGCAGAAAAAATGCGCGGCTATCAAATAGCCACGCATTTGGGTCAGTCGACGATTTCCACCGTAACCTTTTTCCCCTGCCGCTGTGCGACAGACTTGATCACGGCGCGAATTTCGCGGGCGATCCGTCCCTGACGGCCAATGACCTTGCCCATGTCTTCGGGTGCGACCCGAAGCTCCAGCACGGTTTCCTCACCGTCGATCTCGTTTACCGTGACCTGGTCGGGGTTATCCACCAGGTTTTTGGCGATATAAAGCAGGAGATCCTTCATCAGCGCACTTCCTTATTCGATGATGCCGTTCTTCTTCAGCAGGCCACGAACGGTGTCGGTGGGCTGAGCGCCGTTCTGGATCCAGGCCTTGACCTTGTCGGCGTCAACTTTCACGGTAGCCGGGTTGGTCAGCGGATCATAAGTGCCGATCTCTTCGATGCAGCGGCCGTCGCGGGGGCTGCGGGAGTCAGCGACAACGATGCGGTAGAAAGGAGTCTTCTTCGCACCCATTCTGCGGAGTCTGATCTTTACCATGGGGTTCACCTCACATAAAAATTTCAAAATCTATCGGAAAGCCTGTGGCTTAGCGAACTTGTTACATGCCGGGGAAGCGGAAGCCGCCGCCCATGCCGCCGAGACCGCCCATTTTGGACAGGCCTTTCAGCTTTTTCTTGGCGCCGGGGCCGGACATCTGCTTGACCAGCGTCTGCATGGCGGCAAACTGTTTGAGCAGCCGGTTCAGCTCTTCCACACTGGCGCCTGCACCGGCTGCGACGCGGCGCTTGCGGCTGTGGTTCAGCACAGCGGGATTTTCCCGCTCATAGGGGGTCATGGAGAGGATCAGCGCCTCGGTACGCGCCATGGCTTTCTCATCAATCTCCACATTTTTCAGGTTGCCCATACCGGGCATCATGCCAAGTACATCCTGCAGGTTGCCCATACTTTTGAGCTGGACGAGCTGGTCGTAATAATCCTGCAGGGTAAACTTGCTGGAGCGGAGCTTCTGCTCCAGCTCTGCGGCTTTCTTCTGATCAAAGGCGGCTTCGGCCTTTTCAATCAGCGTCAGCACATCGCCCATGCCGAGAATACGGGAGGCCATGCGGTCGGGATGGAACGGCTCAATATCTTCCAGCTTTTCGCCGATACCGGCGAACTTGATCGGCTTTCCGGTGACAGCTTTGACCGAAAGCGCTGCGCCGCCGCGGGCGTCGCCGTCGAGCTTGGTCAGCATCACGCCGTTGATGTCCAGTTGGTCGTTAAAGCTCTGTGCCACATTGACGGCGTCCTGGCCGGTCATTGCGTCGACCACCAGCAGGATTTCATCCGGGTGTACGGCGTCCTTAATGGCCTGCAGTTCCTGCATCAGGGCTTCATCCACATGCAGCCGACCGGCGGTGTCCAGAAATACCATATCGTTGCCGTGCTTTTCCGCGTGAACCAGCGCGGCCTTTGCAATGTCCACTGGATTTCCTTGCCCCATCTGGAACACCGGGATCTCCAGCTTTTCACCGACGATTTCCAACTGCCGGATGGCGGCCGGACGGTATACATCGCAGGCGACGAGCAGCGGGCGCTTGCCCTGCCGTTTCATATAGCCTGCGAGCTTTGCGCCGTTGGTTGTTTTACCGGCGCCCTGCAGACCCACCAGCATCACAACTGTAGGGGGCTTGGACGCGATGGTTAATTTTTGATTTTCGCTGCCCATCAGCTCCGTCAGGGATTGGTTGACAATCTTGACGATCATCTGGGCGGGGGTCAGACTCTCCAGCACATCGGCGCCGACGCAGCGCTCGGTGGTGTCTTTGACAAAGTCCTTGACGACCTTGTAGCTGACATCGGCCTCCAACAGCGCCAGGCGGATTTCCCGCATTGCAGCTTTGACATCGGCCTCCGTCAGGCGGCCTTTGCTGCGCAGCCGTTTGAATACGCCGGAGAGTTTTTCGGTCAGGCCTTCAAATGCCATGGCGTTACTCCTTTGCCGCGTGAACGGTGGCGAGGATCTGCGCTGCAAGGGCGGCGGCGTCGCCGCCTGCGGCGATGGCTTCTGCGGCAGCGGTAATCTGGTCGAGCGCCAGCTCCAGCGCGCGGATCCGCGCGGCACAGCCGGTTTTCGCTTCAAACTCCGTCAGCACTGTCTCTGCGCGGGCGATGGCGTCATGAACGCCCTGCCGCGAGATGCCCTCATTTTCGGCGATTTCGCCGAGGCTCAGATCCTGATTGTAATGCAGATCGAACAGTTCCCGCTGCTTGGCGGTCAACAGTTCGCTGTAATAATCGAACAGCAGGGTCAGCTCCAGTGTGTTGTGTTTCAAGTTGGACCCCACTTTCAAGGGAAATTGCTTGACAGCTTTTTGATTATAGCGGACAGCTGAAAAAATGTCAAGGGAAATTGCTTGACAGAATTGAAAAAATTAAAAGAAAATCAGTTTACATAAATGTAAAACTGTGCTACCATAGAGAAATCTGAACGGGAGGGACAAACCATGCACATACCAATTGGATCCAAAGTCCGCCGGAGTCTGGCGGCCTTGCTGGCAGCGGTGCTGCTGGCCAGCAGCTGCCTGGCGGCATCGGTCGGCGGGGTTTTGAAGCAGGACGATCTGCAGGTCGGTACGCAGACTTCGGTGCAGACTGGTGTTTATTGGAATTCGGCGCTGTCGTCCAGGCAGACCGAACATGTGATTACATATACGCCGAACGACACGGTGCAGCCCACAGTGGTGTTCGGTACAACACTTTATGGCCGCAGCACGATGAGTTATCTGGCGGACTGGGCGAAAAAACAGGGCAAGACGGTGGTGGCCGGAATCAACGGCAGCTTTTTTGAGCTGGCTAACGGCATGCCGATTGGCCTGATTGTCACAGACGGCGTGCTGCGCTCTTCCGGCAATAATAATGCGGTGGGCTTCCGGGCGGACGGCACGGCGGTGATCGGCACGCCGCAGCTGTATGTGACGCTGGACGAGGGTACGGCGGCGACTGTGGTGATCAACTATAACAAGGCCGCGACGAAGAACAACGGCATTGTGCTCTACTCCAGAGATTTTGACACTTATACAAAGAATACATTGGACTGCTATAATGTAGTGCTGGCACCGGTGGATCCGGCGCAGACGACGCTGGGGCTTTCCGACGAACTGGAACTGTCGGTGCGCTTTGCGGGCGAGTGCTATTCCTGTGAGATTCCAGAGGGTGGCTTTGTGCTGTCGGTCGCGATGGATACGGCCTATAAAACCGCGCTGACCGATTTGCAGAAGCTGAAGGCGGGCGATACGGTGACCGTAAAGACCAAAGTCAGTGCGGATTGGGCCGATGTGGTCTACGCATGCGGCGGCGGTGATCTGCTGGTGACGAATGGCCGCGCACATGAGAGCTTTACGCTGGATTCGGCGGCACGGAGAACCTGCCGGACTGCGGTCGGCGTCCGGGCGGACGGGTCGGTGGTGCTCTATACAATAGACGGCTTGCAGACCGGCTATTCCGCCGGTTTGACGCTCAAGGAACTGGCGGCACGCATGGCAGAGCTTAGCTGCGTCACGGCGCTGAATCTGGATGGCGGCGGCTCCACGATCCTGGGCGGCAGCTATCCCGGCTATGATTCGCTCTCTACGCTGAACAAACCGTCGGACGGTTCCCAGCGCAAATGCGCAAACTTTATCTTTTTGACTATGGATACGCAGGCGGCGGAGGAAGCCTCCCTGCTCCATCTGTATCCCTATGATGCCATCGCGCTGCCAGACGGTCAGATTTCCTTTGCTGTGACGGCCACGGACGATGATTATCGCACTGCGGCAGTGCCGGAGAAGATCACCTATTCGGCGGAGGGCGGAACGATGGACGGCCGCGTCTTTACAGCCGGAGCGGCGGGAACGGCCACAGTGCAGGCCGCTTCGGAAAATGCGGCCGGGCAGGTCAATGTCCGGATTATCGACGCACCCTCCACGATTACGATTTCCCGCGGCGGCAAGGCGCTCAGCAGTAGTACGGGTACCACGGTTTCCGCTGGATCTGCCGTCAGCTTTGCGGCGAGTGCAAAATATAACAGCCTGCCGGTTTATGCGGAGAATGCAAGCTTTCAGTGGTCGGTTTCCGGCAATATCGGTACGGTGGATGCGAACGGCGTGTTCACCGCTGCAACGATCTATGAGGCACGCAGTGGAAGTCTGACCGCGCGGTGCGGCAGCGCGGCGGTGACCATTCCGATTACGGTGCAGGCCAAAGCGCTTTCTATGGCTGATATGAAGGGACATTGGGCGGCAGACATGGTGGAAAAGCTCTACCAGGACGGCGTGCTGACCGGTTCAACCAATGCGGCGGGGGCGCTGATCTTCCGACCGGATGACAATATGACCCGGCAGGAGTTCACAGTGGCGCTGATCCGTGCCGTAGGCGTTAACCCGGCGGATTACGCTGCGGTGGAGCTGCCCTTTGCAGATCTGGATCAGATTGCATCGTGGGCGCTGCCATCCATGCGGGCGGCCTATGCGTTGGGCTATGTGACCGGCAGTAATACCGGAGGTCAGCTGCTGGCAAAACCCAATGGTACCATTTCCCGGCAGGAGGCCATGACGATTCTCGGTCGTGCGCAGACACTGGGAGAGGCGCGGGACGATCTCTCCGCCTTTTCAGACCGTGCTGCGGTTGCCGACTGGGCGCGGGACTATGTCTCGGCGATGGTGGCACAGGGCGTGATTTCCGGTTCAAATGGAAAACTGAATCCCACCGGCAGCGTAACCCGTGCACAGGTGGCAAAGATGCTCTATTATCTGAAATAAAACAATCCCTCGCCCGGCAGCGCCGGACGGGGGATATTTTCTGCCGGTTGATATTGCCGGCGTTTCGTTGTACAATAAACCCATATTTTTGCAGGGAGGCGGTAGCTTGGCAAACGAGGTGCTGGAACTTTTGCTGCATGCCGACGGATTTCTGTCCGGACAGGCCATTTCCAACCAGCTTGGGGTTTCCCGCGCTGCGGTGTGGAAAAAGGTGAAGGCGCTACAGGAGGCGGGCTATGAGATTGATTCGGTGACCAACCGGGGCTATCGCCTGCGCGCCTGCCCGGATGTACTGACGCAGGAACAGCTGCGCGCTGCATTGGGGCCGCATCCCTGGGCGGATCAGATTGTGCTGCGGGAGACGGTGGATTCCACCAATAATCTGGCAAAGCAGCTGGGGGCCGACGGTGCACCGTCGGGCACCGTGGTTATGGCCAACGAGCAGACCGGCGGTCGTGGACGGCTGGGGCGCAGCTTCAGCTCCAAAGCTGGGACGGGGCTGTATTTTTCACTGCTGCTGCGGCCGGATGCAGCGCCAGACCGGCTTGCCGCCCTGACGGCCTGCGTCGCGGTGGCAACCTGTGATGCGATCCTGGAGGTCTGCGGCGTCCGGCCCGGTATTAAGTGGACCAACGATCTGGTGCTGAACGGGCGGAAGCTCAGCGGGATTTTGACGGAGCTGTCGCTGGAGGCGGAGGCCGGAACGGTCTCTTATGTGGTGATCGGCATTGGCATCAATGTCAACCAGAAGCTGGAGGATTTCCCGCCGGAGGTGCAGCCGGTCGCGACCTCTCTGCTGATGGCAACCGGACAGAAGGTGCAGCGCGCCGCGCTTGCAGCGGCGCTGATCCGCAGCCTGAGCCGGATGGCGGAAACTTACCTGACGGAAAAGGCAGTATGGATTGACCGCTACCGGGCGGATTGCCTGACCATTGGGCGCGAGGTGCAGATCCTGCGCGGCGAGCACGCGGAACCGGCGCATTGCGACGGTGTGGATGAGGACGCGGCGCTGCTGGTCTCTTATCCGGATGGCCGGAGGGAACGGATTTTTTCCGGTGAAGTGTCGGTGCGCGGCCTGTACGGCTATGTTTGATGAGGAGGAGCATGGGTGATTTTTCTTGGCTTTTTGTGTGAGATCGCCTCGTTGGCAGGGTTGGTGGCGCTGGTCAGCAGTATTGTGCTGCGCGCAAAACTAACCCGACGGGAGCGTACGGTGATGCTGGTGGGCGGTATTGCTGCGCTGGCGGCGTTTTCAGCACTTGCACTGTTGATTCTGTTATGAAGAAGGAGGAATCTGGTGTGCGGGAGCTTGCAGAGCTGTTTTTCCTGTTCGCGCGGATTGGATGTGTGATGTTCGGCGGCGGCTACGCCATGCTGCCGATTCTGGAGCGGGAACTGGTGGACAAACGGCATTGGGTGACCTCGGAGGAAATTGCGGATTATTACGCCATCAGCCAGTGTACGCCGGGCGTCATTGCGGTCAATACGGCGACTTTTATCGGAGCCAAGCGCCGGGGCAATCTCGGCGGCACGGTGGCGACGCTGGGAATTTTGTTTCCGTCGATTGTGATTATTTCGGTCATTGCCGCGTTCCTGTCCAATTTTGCATCCTATCCGGTGGTGCGCAATGCCTTTGCAGGTGTGCGCGCCTGCGTTTGTGTGCTGATCCTCAATGCGACGATCAAGCTGTTTAAGGGCGCGTTGGTGGATGTCCCGGCATTCATCATCTTTTTTGTTGTGCTGCTGCTCGGCACCTTTACCAATCTCTCGCCAGTGCTTGCGGTATTTGGCGCGGCTTTCTGCGGCATTGCCCTGTGGAAAGGGAGGGGAAAGCTGAAATGATTCTGCTGCTTCGTTTGTATTATGAGTATCTGAAGGTCGGCCTGTTCGCAATTGGCGGTGGTATGGCGACCATTCCCTTCCTGCAGACACTGGCTGATCGTACCGGCTGGTTTACCCAGTTGGATATTTTGAATATGCTGGCGGTTTCAGAATCGACGCCGGGGCCGATTGGCGTCAATATGGCGAGCTATGTCGGCTTCCAAATGGCCGGGGTGCCCGGTAGCATTGTTGCCACACTGGGACTTGCGACGCCGTCGATTATTGTCATTCTGATTATTGCGCAGTTCCTCAAGCGGTTTCGGGATAACAAGTATGTGATGGCGGCGATGTATGGCCTGCGGGCAGCTTCGGCGGCGTTGATTGCATCAGCGGCAATCTCCGTGCTGGAATCGACGCTGATGAATCTGCAAACGGTGGAGATTCCACTGTTTGCCGGGCTGCAGCTGGAGATTCCGCAGATCGTGGAAAGCGGCGGCCTGTTCCAGTGGAAAGAGATTGCGTTGACTGCAATTTTGCTGGTTTTAACCAACTGGAAGCCGCTGAAAAAACTGCATCCGGCCGTATTTCTTGCGGCCAGTGCGGTTGTAGGCATTGTATTTTCCTTTGCAGGTGCATAAAAATGGAGCCGGTTAACTGTTTTGTTAACCGACTCCGTTTTTTCAGGCAAAGACAAATTGAATCAGGAACATGTAGAACACCGTACCGGCGCCGATGCTGATCAGCGTGTTGCGCTTCCAGAGATAAGAGAGCACTACGGCGGTACCGGCCAGCAGCTCCGGCAGGCCGTGGGGCCACGAGAGCAGCGAGATGTTCTTATAACAGTAGACCACCAGCATTCCCATGACGGCAAAGGGCAGAACCCGGCCGAGATAGAGAATGTATTTCGGCGTTTTCCGCCCGGCTGGGAAGAGCCAGAAGGGCAGAAATCGGAGCAGTATGGTGCACAGTGTCATAACCGCGATCTGCGCGGCAGCGTGAAGATTAGACATTGGCATCTACCTCCGCTTCTTCCGGATCCAGATGCTTCCGCAGCAGCGTCAGCAGTATCGTGATGACGAGCATGGCGGGGATAATAAAAGAATCCGGGCCAAAGATCACCAAGCAGAGCACGGAGGCGGCGATGCCGGTGATGGCCGGCAGATGGTGCGCCTGCGCGCTGCGCCACTGGTCAGTGATGATGACCAGAAACAGCGCCGTCATGGCAAAATCGACACCGGTAAAGTCAATGGGAAGCAGCGCGCCGAGAATGGCGCCCGCGGCGGAGCCGACAATCCAATAGAGCTGATCAAGCATCGAGATGCACAGGTAAAAGCGGCCGCGATCGATTCCTTCCGGCGGTTCCTGGCTGCACAGGATGGAATAGGTTTCGTCGGTCAGCTCAAAGATCAGGATGGGGCGTTTTTTCCCAAGAGGCTGGAATTTTTCCAGCATGGAGAGACCGTAGAACAGATGATGGGCGTTGACCATCAGGGTCATCAGTGCGGTTGCAATCAGCGATGCGCCGCCGGAAATCAGGTCGACAGCCACATACTGCATGGAACCGGCATAGATGGTCAGGCTCATTACGATGGCCCAGAGGAAGTGGTAGCCCTTGCTTTGCAGCAGAATGCCAAATCCCATGCCGAGCACAAGATAGCCCGCCATCACAGGGAGCGTCAGGGGAAAGGCTGCGCGGAGTACCGAGGGGGAGTGTTTCATAGCGTTGCGAATCGCCTCCGGGGATAAAATCAAACAGGCGGCAGGAACCGCCATTTATGGTCTTTTTCAGACCGCGGGGGAATCATACCGGCGTGTTCCAGATGCCGCAGAGTCAACCCGAACAGCAGCACCAGCAGTACCGATTCCACCGGCAGCAGCAGGGTGTTTTTCACCAGACTTTTGACCAGGTAGTAGAGATACCCCTTGCCATAGAGAATCTGGCTCCACAGGCTGCCCATCGCGACATTCACGCCGTAGTTGATGATGCCGCGGGCTGCAATCAGCCGTACAATGGTGATCCGGCGGCGGTAGAGTACCAGGCCAAAGATAAAGTTCCCAGCCATTTCCGAGAGCAGATAGCCGGGGAAGTAAGGCCCGAAGGGATCCATCAGGTAGCCCAGTGTGTCGCCAACCGCGCCGACCAGAAGCCCCATGATGGGACCATAAATTGCCGCACCAAAGGCACGGGGCAGAAAAGTGAAATAGATATTGAGATTTTCACCGACCGGGACGCGCAGGCTTTTAATCGCCAGACACAGCGCCACGATCAGTGCGGCGAATACCAGCTTGCGCAGGCTGCGGATTTCGGCTGCGGCGGCGCGCCAGTAGCCGGTGGATGATGTGGTTGACATGAAAAGACCTCCTGTTTTGGCGTGTTGCCGCAAACAGAAGACCTGCGTGCAGCAGCGGGATGCGAAATCTGCACGGCAAGCGGATTGCTTTTCGTCCCGAAGACAACTCCCCGTCCTTCGGGCACTGGGCCGGCAGGGCCGGCAAACCCGCAGATTTCTACTCTGCCAATATTAAGATGGGTATATTGTACACCATTTATAGGATTTCGCAAGTGCGATTTTCTGGACAGTATTGCTGCGGTATGTTATAATAAAACATCCTTTTCTTGGAGCGTTTTGCAGCGGAGGTGGCCAGATGACCGAAGGACTGGAACTGAAAATTTTTGAAGATGGTGCGGCCGGCGTTGTGGACTACACGGGTCAGAGTACCACGGTACGGGTGCCGGACAGCTATCAGGGCCGGCCGGTGCGCTACATCGCAGGGGATGCCTTTGTAGATCGGGAAATTCAGCTGCTTTTGCTGCCGCGTTCCATTGCCATGATCGGGGATTATGAGCCGGGATATCCCGGCGAAGCGCCGGTGCGCCTGGCAGGGTTGGGCGGCAAGGCAGTTTATGTGGTCTGTGAGGCCGGATGCGGAATGTCGCGGCGGCTTGTGATGGAACCATCGTTTCAGGTGGAGCTGGTGGAGCGGCTGGACGCATGGCTGGAACAAAATCCGCAAAAAGCGGTTGCCAAATAATCTTTGGCAGGGTATAATAAACAACACAGTAGAAAACGATACACGCGGAACGGAGGAGATCCAATGAAACTGGCACGCTTTATTCTGAAGATCGTAGGCGCTTCGCTGGCGCTGGCAGGCACGATTTGCCTGATGATTGGCTTTTGGGACAGACTGACGCTGGGCTGCTCGTCCAAACGCCGCCCGTCCGAATATGACGATTACGCAGATGTAGAGTAAATGGCGGTGGAAGCAGCGCTTCCACGGTTCAAACAAAAATCCGGAGTCCCGGCAGGCATTGGTGCCTGTCGGGACTTTTTTATCTCAAATACAAAAGGCTCCCGACAACAAAAGTCGGGAGCCTTTTGCATTGAAAGAATTCAGGTGAAATTTTGGAGAATCAGAATCAGGTCCTGAATGTCCACGGTGCTGCTGCCGTCCAGATCGCAGTGCTGCGCCTGTGCCCAGGTGCTGTCCGTGGAGGTGGCGCGGTAGTAGGTCTGGCAGTAGGCAATGTCTAGCAGGTCCACTACACCGTCGCCGTTCAGATCGTAGTTGGTTGCGGCGCCGACGGCGACTTCCGCCCGGTCGGTTTTGATGCCGCTATCCAGATAGATGGCTTTGCCGTCGGCGTCATAGCCGCAGACGCTGACGCCGGTGAGCTTGATTCCGAGGTTTCCGCTGTCTGCTTCTGCTTTCAGCGTCAGTTTTGCCAGTTCGGTCAGCTGACTCCGCGTCAGCGTGCCGCCTGCGCCGCCGCCCAGATAGCTCAGTGCCAGAACACCCTGATTGCCGTCCCACTGGACGCCCAGGGAGGTGAAGCCGTTCTTACCGGTTGCAGTGCCGCCGGTAAGGCCGCTGTCCCGCTCAAAGGTGAACGATACGGTGGCTACGCCGGTCATCTGTTCCATCTGGAAGGAGAAGGGGATCGCCGTGCCGCTCTCCGCCCGCTTGGGTGCGGACAGGGAGGCCAGCGCTTTGCCCTGCGCCGCCGCGGTGACGGTGACCTGGCAGGTGGCCTTCAGGCCGTTGGAGGTGGTGGCGGTAATCACGGCAGTGCCCGCCTGCTTGGCGGTCAATGTGCCGGAGGCGTCCACCGCGGCGACTGTGTCGTTGGAGCTGGTCCAGGTTACGGTGCGGTTGGAGGCGTTTTCCGGCAGAACCGTGGCTTTCAGCGTGGTCTGCGTGCCTTCGGTCATAGAGACCTGCTCCCGGTCCAGCGTGACCGAGGTGGGCTGCACGACAGTTGCGCCCTTCAGAGAGTACCAGTCGGAGACATACTGATTATCGGCGTAGTCCGCGATGGCGATTTTTGCCTGCGTCAGGCCGGTAAAGGCTGCGTTGGAGAGATCAAATTCCACGGTAGTCTCCGCGCCGGGCTTGGATTCGCGGGGATTGATCCAGCCGGTGAGCGGCGTGCTGCCCACGGTGGCGCCCACGGCCTGCACATAGTGATTATCCTTGACTGTGACGCACCAGATGGCGCCGTCGATCTCGCTGCGGATGACCTGGGGCGCTTCATTGTCGATGGTCAGCGGGAAAGAGATGGATTGCGTTTCGTCGTCCACTTCGCCGGAAACCGTATAGGTATACTGGCCGTCCGGCAGGGGTGCATTCCACTCGTCCACGGGGATAAAGCCCTTTTTGGCCATCGGCGTATAGAAGGACTGCGAGCTGTAGTAGCTCTTGGTGGCCTGCTTGGTGGTCTCGGTATAGACCAGCGCGTCATCGCTGTTTGTGACAGAGAAGGTCAGTGTATCGGCATTGCGCAGCAGCGCACAGACCGCGGTGACATTCTGGGAAGTGTCGCTGTTGATGGCGATTTTATCGGCGTCGAAGAACGAATAGGCGTCGCCATAGAGCGGAGTACCCAGCTGGTAGCCGCCGCCGGTGCGGTTGTCAAATGCGCCCAGCCACATATCCGTCACATTCGGTTCCTCGCCGCTGTAGGAGGTTGCGTCAAAGAGCGGCGCTTTGCTCCAGTCGCCGTAGAAGCCCATAAAGGGCAGGGAGAGGGCTACGGTCTCGTCGCCGCCCGTGGGGGTCAGCGTTACGAAGCCCTCCACAAAAATACCATTGGGGAAATCCCGGTCCAGATTTTTCTTTCCGGTTTCGGTCAGCGCCAGGGTCACATTGGCGGTCTGGCTGTCCTGTCCCAGCGTTAATGTAGTGGGAGCAGTGAGGATGTATTCCTCCGCCGTCAGCGGCCGGGACTGCTGTGCGATGTAGCTTTTGCCGTTCTCCGTCACCACGGACTCAGTCAAAACGCTGACCGAGAGGTTGTAGGGGATGCTGGCAGTGCCCTGCAGGCGGTTGATCTGGAAGGAGAAGGACCACTGCCCCTGCTTGCTTTCGCCGGTCTCTGCTTTGGGGCGGCCGCCATCTGTACCGGAGAGGTATGCTTTGGCGGCGGTGGCCTTGTCCAGATGGATCAGACCTGCGCCCTGCTTGCGGGGCGAAGCTTCGTTGCCGTTTTCATCCCGCACGGGAATGGCGGTGCTCATCAGCAGATTTTCCACCAGCGCGCTGCGCTCCGGATTGGTCATGTTCAGGCCGTCCAGCTTTTCATTGATGTACTGATCCAGGACGGCTGCTGCACCTGCCAGATGGGGCGCTGCCATGGAAGTGCCGCTGAGGGAGCCGTAAGAATTGTTCTTCATCGTGGAGTAGATATTGCCGCCGGGGGCGGTGATTTCCGGTTTCAGCTTCAGATCCGGCGTCACGCCCCAGGAGGAAAAGTCGCTCATCTGGCCGCTGTAGATGTCGCTGAACTGGCCGATGTAAGTGGAAGCGGTCTCCAGCTTTTTCTCAGACTGTGCCAGCATTTTTGCACCATCGGCCTTGCTGATGAAGACGCAGGGAATTTTGTAATCTGTGGCCATATTCACGGAAGCGCCGTCCACATTGTCATAGATGACGACGGCCTTCGCGCCGTGGGAGAGCGCATTGGCTTCCTTCTGCTGGAAGGAGAGCGGCTCGCCGTTTTCCTCACCGCCCCGCTGAATCAGGGCGATTTTTCCCGTCAGGCTCTCGGAGAAATCCGCGCTGCCGCCGTAGCCGCAGTCCACATAGGAGAAGGTGCCGGAGAGGGAGGAGAACTTTGTAGCGCCTGCGTCCTCGGCGGAATCATTGTAGGGAATCTTCTCCGTGCCGACCACGAAGTAGGCGGAAGTGCTCTTGGTGTTGTTCACACTGGCGACGGACAGCGCCGCTGCATAGGTGGAGGGGGAACCGACCGTGCCGTTGTCCGGATTGGTGGTCAGCGGAAGGTCGTTGCCGGATGCGCCTTCATGGGTGGAGCTGTAATCGTTGCCCGCGGCGCACATCAGGTTAATGCCCGCGTCCTTGACCCGCTGATAGACGGCGTTCATGGATTTGGTGGCGGCGGTAGAAAAGCCTGCCGTGCTGCCAAGGCTCATGTTGATGGCGTCCGCGCCCAGCTTGACCGCGTCGTCCAGCGCGGAGAGAATATCGTCGTCATAAGCGCCGGTGCCCTCGTCGTCAAAGACTTTCATGATGAGAAATTGGGCGTCCGGTGCGACGCCGGTCACGGTATTGCCGGAGTTTGCGCCGATAATGCCTGCAACATGGGTGCCGTGGTAGTGGCCGGAGACGCCGGTGTCACTGCCGCGGTAATCAAAGGCGAAGGGAATCTTGCTGGAATGGTAGACGGATTTGGCGCTGAGTTTGCCAATGGTCAGCGAATTATTCTGAATCAGATCGTTGATGTCAGACTGATCGTATTTAGAATTGTTGACCTGACCCTGGAAGGCCTCGTGGTCAATCTCCAGGCCGGTGTCCAGAATGGCCACTACGGTGCCCTTGCCGGTATACTGGTGATCGTGCAGGATGTCTCCGCCGATCATGGGGAGGCTGTCTGCAAGCTGCATGTCTGCGTCCAGCGGCTCCACCAGCGCGTGGCACTCGGCCACAAAGGCGTCCTTAACGCCCGCGGTATTCTGGATGTCCTCCAGATCGCCGTAGGCAGCCGTTACGGAGAAACCGTTGAAAACTGCAGAGTACGCCTGGTTGACTTGCAGATCCATCCCGCTGCTGTTCAGCGTGCGGATGACCTGGTTGCGGCGTGCAGAGAGCGCCCGCTCCCGGCTCTGTGCCTGGGCGGAGGCGAGATAGTCGCTGGTGCTCTCAAAGGACTGCATGGCATAGGTGTTTGCCAGCAGCGGAGCGTCCTCCAGCTCTACCACAATGCGCACCTGATCGTTGGCGCGCAGCTCGTTGGGGGTCACTTCTTCCTTCTGAAACAGGGAGGCAGTGTCCATAACCGCGCTGTTTTGCGCCGCAAACGCGGGAATGCAGAGCTGCACAGACATGACCAGCGCCAAAGCGGCTGCGCCAAGCCTGCGTAATTTTTGAAATGTCATATGTTCGACCTCGTGCTTTTTGATATTGCTGTCTTTTCTCGGTCGCCTGAGGTCACATAACCTTATTATACTTGAAAAATCCGGCTGCACAAGTGGGACGCAGCACGAAAAATGTGCAAAGAAACAGAGAAAAATCCGGGGCGTTCTTGTGAGAATGGAGAAATTTTCCTGCATAGTTTGCAAATGCTAACTTTCGTATTGACAAACAGGGTAATTCCTGCTATTTTCTAAAAAGTCTTTTTTCCGGTTGCAAGAGGGGGTACCATGTCCAAGAGTTAGCAATTCCTAACTGCTGCGGCAGCAGGAATGCTGATTTCCATTGTATTATTTTCTGCAGAGCGGCCCTGCGGCAGTCCTGCACATTCCAGAATTTGTTCAAAGCCTCCGGCATTCATCCGCGCCAGGGGCAGGAAGGAGAATAATGATTATGAAAGCAACAAGTGTACAGACAAAGCCGTTCTTCCTGATGGCAATGGCAATGCTGCTGTCCATCCTGATGCTGGGCGGCATCCATGCCAACGCAGCATCGACAACGGTCGAAACAGACCAGGGAACCTTTACCATCGGTTACGGCGGCTACGGCTATAACGCATACGATGCTCCCACCGTGATTGGCTACAAGGGCAGCGAATCTGATGTGACCCTGCCCACCAAGGTCACCATCAGCGATGCCGAAGAGGACATCACCATTCTGGGCGATGCTTTCAAGAGCAACACGGCGATCACCTCAGTGACCATCCCGGAGGGTTATACTTCCATCGGCATCAGTGCACTTAGCGGCTGCAGCGGTTTGACGACCGTTACGATTCCCAGCACTTTGCAGACTGTTGGCGCCACCGCCTTTGACGGCTGCACCAAACTCACCACCGTAAACTTCACCGAGAACCAGAGCGGTACGCTGAAGTTTATGAACAAGGTCTTTAACGGCTGCACCGCCCTGGAGCGCATTACCCTGCCGGTGCAGACCACCTCTGTTTACGACAACGGCAATATCTTCACCGGCTGCACTGCCCTGAAGAATATTGCTGTCAGCAGCGGCAATGCCAAATATATTACTGACAACGGCAGCCTGTATGCTAAAAATGACGACGGCACGGCACTTACTCTTTGCACCTATGTCAATGTGCCTGCGGAGCTGACCATCCCCGATACCGCCGGCGGTCTGCCCGTGACGGCGATCGGCCCCATGGTCTTCCAGAAGAACACCACGCTGACCGCCGTGACCATTCCCGCCAGCGTGACCACGATCGACCGTCTGGTCTTTGATACCTGCAGCAACCTGAAAACCGTCACCCTGCTGTGCGAGACGGCTCCCACGCTGGGCAGCTACGCTTTCACTGATTTGGCTGCTGGCAGCACAATCTATGTTGCGAATGAGACGGTCGCTGCTGCAATTACTTCTTCGTATTACACCTCCGGCAAGACCACCGTTCAGGTCGGCACGCCGAGTGCGACTACCGCTGCTGCGGTCTCCATTGAGGTTGCCGGCTATGCGGACGGCAAGCTCTCGTTCGACCTGTATCTGGACAATGCAACCGAGGTCAATGCTGTGATGCTGCAGCTGACCTTTGACGCTGCCAAGGTCGGCGAGGGTACGGTTACCGTCGCGGGCAATGATTTTGACAATAACAACTTTGCATGGAATACCGATGCCGGTATCCTGACCGGTGTGCTGCAGTTCGGCAAAACCGGCGAGGGCAATCTCAACTACACCACGCGCACCAAGCTGGCAACGGTCACGCTGCCGGTTCAGGCAGGCGTCAGCGGGGAAGTAACCGCAACGCTGGCAAAGGCAGTGGTTGCAGGCGCGGGCGAAGAAGTTGGCGAACAGGTGAATGCAAGCATCACCACCGGCACGGCCAACGGCCGCATCCTGAGCTATGATGTCAATAATGATGGCAAGATTGACCTGAAGGACATCGCCGAGGCACAGCGCTATTATCAGGCAAGCAGTGCAGATGAGAACTGGGCGACCGCGCAGGCTGCCGATGTCAACGGCGACGGCAAGGTGGATATTGAGGACTACACGGCGCTGTTCCATGCTGTTGTAGCAGCAATGAACTGGCTGTAATTGCGCGATACCAGATCAGAACCGGAGGAACAATATGCAAACTACAAAAAAGGCCGCCTGGAGCCGCATTGCGTCGCTTCTGCTGTGCCTGTGTATGGTATTTACCATGGTCCCCAGCGCCTTTGCGGCTACCGCAGAGGATGACGAGGACGAACTCGTCGGTGCAAACATTCAGGACGGCGTGATCCTGGGCTATTATGGCCCCGGCGGGGACATTGTCATCCCCAACACCGTTACCGCCATCGGCGGCGAAGCCTTTAAGGGCAACAAGAAGATCACCTCTGTCACCATTCCCGGCAGCGTGTCGCAGATTGGTTACAGTGCGTTTGAGGGCTGCCCCAATCTGGAAAAGGTGATCTTCTCCGATCCCAAGGACGGCGCGCAGCTCACCATCCGCGTTTCCGCCTTTATGGATTGCCCCAAGCTCACGGAGTGCACGATTCCTGCCGTTGCCAAATATGTCACCGGCAATGTGTTTAAAGGCTGCTCCAGCATGACCGAGATCAAGGTTGATCTGGACAACCCCTATTACTTCACCAAGGACGGCGTCCTGTTCGGCCCGTGGGTTGAGGACGGCGAGCCGCAGTATGAAGACCCGAATCTGGCGCTCATCGCCTATCCTTCCGGCAACCCCGCCACTTCCTATACCATTCCGGAAACGGTCAACGGTAAACCGGTGAACCAGCTCTGGGCCAGCAGCTTCCGCAAGGCGGCAAATCTGACCCATGTTGAGATTCCTGCAACCTGCGTCAAGCTCGGCGGCAACGCCTTTGAGGAGACCGGCCTGACCGATATCACCATCCCTGCAACGGTGACCAGCGTAGGCAGCGGACTGTTTGAAAACTGCACCAGTCTGACCGATGTTACCTTCCTGAACCGGTTAGATGTCGTGGAGTACTGCTTATTCCTGGGCTGCACTAGCCTGCAGCGGGTGAACTTCACCGGCGGCGGTCCCACCACGGTGGATACTTACGGCTTCCAGAACTGCACCAGCCTCACCAACCTCATCCTGCCGGAAGGGGTGATTTCCATCAAGGCCGGTGCGTTTGACGGCTGCAGCAATCTGCAGCGTGTGTTCATTCCCAGCAGCGTCATCAACTTCCCCAGCTATGAGAGCGATTTCTTTAACCCCTTCCCTGATTCTCCCGGCAACCTGATCGTCTATGTGGTCAAGGGTTCCAATGGCGAAAAGTGGGCTGTGAACCATGCCGATGAGTTCGGCTGGGCCTATCAGGTCGTCTCCGGCGTAGACGCGATGGCCACGACCGATGTCGGTACCTATACGCTGGTGGACATGGGCAATAAAGTCAAGTTGGACGGCGCCTATCAGATGGGTACTACCCTGCGGATGACGCCGGTTACCTCCGGCGCAGTCTATAACGCCTTCAAGGCGGAGGCGGGCGACGGTGCGTTGGCAGTCTACCAGCTGAATCTGGAGCCCAATACTGCAACGGTTCCCGACAGCATGGATCTGAAGATCGGTGTGCCCAGCAGCATGAGCAAAAACACCAAGCTCTATACCTATAACGACGGCAAGGTGTCCGCTGTCACCTCGGCCTATGTGAGCGGCACCATCTCCGCCAGCGTGGAGGAACTGGGCTACTATGCAGTGATTGACAGCACAACCCAGGCGGTGGAGAACCCAACCGTTCCCACCGGCATTCAGCTCAGCAGCACCTCCACCTCTCTGGAGGCCGGCAAGCGGCTGCAGCTGACGGCGACGGTGACGCCGGATTCCGCCACGGACAAGACGGTGACCTGGAGCTCGGACAATACCAAGGTTGCTACGGTTTCCAAGGGAATTGTCACTGGTGTAGCAGCCGGCAGCGCCACCATCACCGCAGAGACGGCCAACGGTCTGAAGGCCACCTGCCGCGTCACGGTGACCGGCGGCAGCACGCCGGTGGATCCGACGCCCGCTGCGGAGATTTCTGCTGAGTGCGCGGCCATCCGCGTGGGCAACAGGAACAGCGAGGGCAAAGCGACCTTCGCCCTGAGCCTGACCGATCCCGCTCGGATTTCTGCGGTGCAGGTCTGGTTTGAGACGGACGGCACCGAGATTTCCCTGACCGGCCAGAACGGCTTTGTTCAGGTCGGCGACCTGAACACCACGCAGGTCAATGGTAAGACGGCTTACACTGCTGTGCTCAGCTATCTGAACGGCGCGCAGAGCACGCTAAGTGCCAGCGGTGTCCAGAATGTGCTGCAGATTGCGGTTGCGGGAGATAAGCCCACTGTGACCATCACGGATCTGAAAATCGCGGGCTGGACCGTTGACGGTGACTCCAGCACCGTGGCTTACGGTGTAATTCGCAACGGTATCGATCCCAGCCAGGCAACCTACACCGACGACAAGAGCTACGATATCAATGGCGACGGTAAGGTGGATCTGCTGGATATTACGGCCGCACAGCTTTATTATCGCGCCACGCAGGGCGACAGCAACTGGACGGATGCCAGCCGCTGCGATTTCAACGGCGACAATGTCATTGATGTGGAGGACTTCGTGGAGATCTGGCTGCACTTTGATGCCTGATCCGCGTCTTTCACAATGAAAAGCGGATGGCGTACCGGAGTACCGGTACGCCATCCATGGGAGGTTCTATGAAAAAACATCTGGCAAACTTACTGTGCGGATTCTTGAGCGCCTGCATTCTGGCAAGCAGCGCGTTTGCCGCAACAATCCAGCCCTCCGTCTCTTCGGTGACGCTGGCGCAGGGTGAAAATACGGTGACTTTTGACATCAAGCTGCATGTGGACGAGGCCTTCGCCGGTGCGGAGTTTGGCCTCAAGCCCTCCAGCACCAGTGTGGCGCTGGAAGAGCTCACGATGCTGAGCGATGTCAGCGACGGCTCGCCGGTTCGGACTGTCAAGAACGGCGTTTTGTATTTTGGTTTCTTCACCGGCAGCAATAAATTTCCTGCGGGCGACTACACGGTGGCACAGGTGACCTATCAGTATTCCGGTTCTTCCAACCAGAGTATTTCCCTGGTGTCCTCCAAGGTTGTCACGGTAGGGGAGGGCGGCACAACCCAGGGTGATACAGAGACGCCGGGCTTTACCGTACAGATCAGCCGCGCAGGCACAAGCACTGGCGGCGGAGGCGGTGGAGGTGGCGGCGGTGCCACGCTTCCCACCACACCGAACAAGCCTGCACAGGCGGACGGTATCTTCCTCGATGTCCCGGAAAAGTCCTTCTTCTACGATGCGGTGGAATGGGCGGTAAAGCAGGGCATTACCACAGGCGTTTCGGAGGACTATTTTGATCCAGACGGCACCTGCACCCGTGCGCAGGCGGTGACTTTCCTGTGGCGCGCGGCCGGCAAGCCGGCGCCGCAGAGCAAGGAAATGCCGTTTACCGATATTTCCGACGCGGCTTATTATCGGGACGCGGTACTGTGGGCAGTGGAACAGGGAATTACCCGCGGCACATCGGATACGACTTTCTCTCCGGATCAGCAGTGCAGCCGCGGTCACATTGTGACCTTCCTGCACCGTGCGCAGAATACCCCGGCAGTGGAGGGCAGCCATTCCTTTACGGATGTCCGTGACGGCAGCTTCTATGCGGATGCAGTCGTCTGGGCGGTGAATAATGGAATCACTACCGGCGTGACAGCGACATCCTTTGCGCCGGACGCCCCCTGCACACGGGGACAGATTGTGACCTTCCTCTACCGCGGACTGGCGAAATAATCGAAAAAAACATCCCATCAATCTTCAAAATAATTGCAAAACAAAAGCGCTGGAATACCATGTGGTATTCCAGCGCTTTTGCTTTCAATCAGAGGGGAAGCTGGTCAATTTGTTCCAGGGTGTGCTGCAGAATTTCATCCGGGTGGTTGCCCACAAGATCCAGTCCATCGGCGGCGATGCACAGGGACTGCGGAACGCCGAGCAGATGGCGGAACAGGCCGGACACATAGTCATAGCCATAGTTGCAGTCGCCGATCTTGCCGCCAGCCGTTGTCAGATAGATCAGCCGGTTGGCGCGCAGGCCGCTGATCAGCGCACCGGAGTCGTCATACCAGAAGGTGATTCCACAGACGCAGATGGCCTCCAGATAGCTCTTGAGCGCGGCCGGGAAAGAGAGATCCCAGTAGGGGGCGCCGATTACGATCAGGTCAGCTGTGCATAGCTGATGAGCCGATTGCAGCAGCGGATCGTCCAATACGCCCGCACGCAGCAGCGCATCCCGCCGATCGATGGTTTCTGCATCCAGCGGCGCAGGGCAATTGGGGGCCAGATCCACTTCTTCCACCTGCCAGCTCGCATCCAGGCGGCCCAGAAGATGGCGGCACAGCTGTGCGGTACGAGAGATTCCCTCGCCGCGCAGGCAGGCGTTGATAAACAGACATTTTGGCATATTAGTGCTCCTCTTTCATCACAGCTTCAAAAGCGTCCCGCGGCATGGTTTCGTGCTCCAGCAGGTAATCGGCAACGGCCTGTACCTGTGCTGCGTGTTCCTGCAGCAGGGTGCGGCAGCGGTCATAGGCACTGTCGATCAGCGCTTTGACTTCGTCATCCAGGTCACCGGCGACCTTTTCCGAGTAAGATTTGGTCTTTTCGTAGTCGCGTCCGATAAAGACTTCGCCATCAGAGCCATAGCTGATTGCGCCGATGCGGGCGCTCATGCCGTAGCGGGAGACCATCTCTCGTGCGATGGAAGAAGCGCGGTCAATATCGTTGGAAGCGCCTGTGGAAATGTCGTCCAGAAACAGCTGCTCTGCGACGCGGCCGCCCAGCAGCGAGACGATCTGCTCGTACATTTCATTGCGGGAGAGATAGCTGCGGTCCTCTGTGGGGATCGAAATGGTCATACCGCCCGCCCCGCCTCGCGGGACGATGGTGATTTGGTGCACCGGATCGTGTGTAGGCAGATAATACATGGCTACGGCGTGGCCTGCTTCGTGGATGGCAGTCAGCCGCCGCTCGTGCTCCGAGATTACGCGGCTGCGTTTTTCCGGTCCGGCGATGACCTTGAGCATGGCTGCTTCCAGATTCTCCATGGTGATGACGGCACGGTTATCTCTGGCAGCCAGCAGCGCGGCCTCGTTGAGCAGATTTGCAAGATCTGCACCTGTAAAGCCTGCGGTAGAACCGGCAACGACGGAGAGATCGACATCGTCGGCCAATGGTTTGCGCTTGCTGTGAACCCGCAAAATTGCCTCGCGGCCGTGCTTGTCAGGCCGCCCGACAAAGATCTGCCGGTCAAACCGGCCGGGGCGCAGCAGTGCAGGATCCAGAATATCCTGGCGGTTGGTCGCGGCCAGAACAATGACGCCGTCGTTATTGGTAAAGCCGTCCATCTCCACCAGCAGCTGGTTGAGCGTCTGCTCCCGCTCATCGTTTCCGCCGCCGAGACCTGCGCCGCGGCGGCGGCCGACGGCGTCAATCTCGTCAATAAAGACGATTGCGGGGGCAAGCTTTTTGGCCTGATCGAACAGGTCTCGGACGCGGCTGGCGCCGACGCCGACATACAGCTCTACAAAGTCCGAGCCGGAGATCGAAAGAAACTGGACGCCAGCCTCACCGGCGACGGCCTTTGCCAGCATGGTTTTGCCGGTTCCCGGCGGACCTACCAGTAAGACGCCTTTCGGAATTCGTGCGCCGATCTGCGTGAATTTGTCCGGATCCTTCAAAAAATCGACCACTTCCTGCAGTTCGGCTTTTTCCTCATCAGCACCGGCCACATCGGCAAAGGTCACCCGCTGCGTCTCCGGAATTCCGGTTCGTGTGCGGGCTTTCCCGAATTTCATCATGCCGTTTCCGCCGCCGGAACGGTTCATTACAAAGAACCAGAGGACGAAAAACAGACCGATCATCAGAATGTAGGGCAGGAAGTTCAGCCACAGCGGCGATTCCGCAGCGGGGACATAGTCGTATTCCTGCAGAATCTGGTTTTCGTATTGCTCGTCAATCAGCGCACCGAGATCCTGTTGAAAGACGGCAAAGCTGGCGAGCGCATGGCGCACAACGGATTTACCCTCATACGGCTCCTTCAGATTCATGATGACGGTATTGTCGTCGATCACAAAGGAATCCACCTGCTCGTTCCGGAACAGGGTGACCATTTCGGAGTAGGGCAGGGTATCCTGTTTGGCATCTGCGCCATAGACGACGACCAACAGCACCAGTGAGAGCAGCAACAGCGCCACAATGGGCAGTAGGGATGGTTTTCGGTTCAAGGGGAACCTCCTTATTCCGTATAAATTTCGGGTTTCAGTACGCCCACATAGGGCAGGTTCCGGTACAGGTCATTATAGTCCAGACCGTAGCCGACAACAAACTCATTGGGAATGGTAAAACCGATCCAGTCGGCGGTGATATCTGCCAGCCGACGGTCGGGCTTATCCAGCAGGGTACAGATTTTCAGCGATGCGGGGTTGCGCTTCTGCAGCAGATCCACAACGGCGCGCAGGGTGCGGCCGGTGTCCAGAATATCCTCCAGAATGACAACATCCCGCCCTGCAATGTCAAAGCGCGTATCCAGATCAAAATGGACCATGCCGGTGGAGGTGGTGCCGGAATAGGAAGAGACGGACATGAAATCAAAATCACAGGGGATGGGAATCCGGCGTACCATGTCGGCATAAAAAACGACGACACCGCGAAGAATACCCAAAAACAGGGGCCTTTTATCCTTATAAATTTCAGCGAGCTCTCGGCCCAGTTCTTCCTCTCGTTTGTGCAGCTGTGCTTCTGTAAGCATGACATAGGCCAGATCCTGATCCATCATGTTACGGCACCCCTTTCTCTTTTGTATAAATATAGAGCGGCGTTTGATCCGCGGTGGGCTGACACCGGCGGTCTGCACCGATGCCGCAGACGGCGACAATGCCGCCGGAATCTGTAATCACTGGAATAGAATCCCGCAGGTGGCGGGGAATTTTTCGGTCAATCATCAATTTTTTCAGCGATTTGCTGCCGCCCGGCAGGCGGAGGATGTCGCCCGGTGCACGGGAACGCGCGATCAGCGGAAGCTGAAATCCGGAAACCGCAACCGCGCCGGGCTGCGGCGTGGCGCTGCAGATGACGCACAGATTGGAGCCTGCAAGTGGGGTTTCCCCAGGTACATGGAGCCGGGTTGGCAAAAAGGCTGCCATTTTCTGCGGCGGCGCCAGCCGGAGCAGATCATATTCCCGCCAGGCGGTCAGTTCCGGCAAATCAATCCGGGCGGATGGACTTGCGGCGTCCATCAGGGCAGCCAACGCATCCACATGAACGGCGGCGGGCGTGGAGAGTCCGGCGCCGCGCAGCAGCAGCAGGGCTGCACGCGCGCGGATGGGAGCAGGCTGACTGCGCAGAGTTTGGACAGACCAGCCGTTTTGTACTGCGGCGTTGTCCAGCGCGCGGCGCGCCAGATCGTCAAGCAGGGCGTCTTCCTGCCGCAGCCGGTCACAGGCGGCGGCAAGGCGCGGTGCAAGCGCGGGATTTTCCTGCTCCAACAGCGGAACCACCTGGTGGCGCAGCCGGTTGCGGAGACAGTTGTCCTGCGCGTTGGTTGCGTCTTCCATATGGCCGATATTCTGCTGCTGCAGAAAGGCGAGCACCTCGTCTCTGGTGCATTCCAGCATCGGCCGGATCAGACGGCCCCGCACCGGCGGAATACCGCACAATCCTTTCAGCGATGCACCCCGAATCAGGTGCATCAGCACGGTTTCCAGATTGTCTCCAGCGGTGTGGGCAGTAGCCAGATAATCACCGGGACACTGGGAGAAAAACTGATAGCGCAGTGTCCGGGCGGCCTGTTCCAGACTTTCACCGGATGTGGCGGCATAAGCCGCCACATCGCCGCGCCCGGTCAGAAGCGGAATTTGATGCGCCGCACAGAAAGTGCGGACAAACGCTTCGTCCTGCTCCGCCGCTTCCCCGCGCAGGCCGTGGTTAAAGTGGACGGCGGAGATGGACAGGTGAAATTCTGATGCAAGACACATCAGGCAGGTGAGCAGCGCCATGGAATCGGCGCCGCCGGAGACGGCGCATAATACGCCGGCGTGTTCAATTTGGTGGGCCCGCAGAAAGCGGGCGACTTTATCCTTCACTATGCCGCCACTCCCGGTCTGAGAAGGTGGTAAACTGGGGCAGCCACTGGAGCTTCACCGTCCCGGTCTCGCCATGACGGTTTTTGGAGACAATGGCCTCGGCGACATTCGGTTCTTCTGAGTTCTCATTATAATAGTCGTCACGGTAGAGAAAAATAACCTCATCCGCGTCCTGTTCGATTGCACCGGATTCCCGAAGGTCGGACAGAATCGGGCGCTTGTCGGTTCGGCCCTCCGGCGAACGGGAGAGCTGGCTCAGGCAAATGACGGGAACATTTAACTCTTTGGCCATGATTTTCATGGCACGGGAAATTTCGCCCACTGCAAGCACGCGGTTTTCCTGCTGCCGGCCATTTCCGGCAGAGGTCATCAACTGCAGATAGTCGATAACGATCAGGCCGAGATTGTCCAGACGGCGGCATTTGGCATTCATTTCCGCCACGGTTGTGGCGGGATTGTCGTCCACGCGGATGTCAGTCTGCGACAGCGCGGATGAGGCCAGGCCGATGCGGCTCCATTCATCCTCCGAGAGTTTTCCTGTGACAAGCTTCTGATTGTCCACAAAGCTCTCATTGGAGATCAGGCGCATGGCCAGCTGCTCTTTCGACATTTCCAAAGAGAAAAACGCCACGGTTTTTCCGGTGCTCTTTGCAACGGAGAGCGTGATATTCAGCGCCATGGAGGTTTTACCCATACCGGGTCGGGCGGCGATCAAAATCAAGTCGGACTTATTCAGACCATTGATTTTTTTATCCAGATCATGCAGACCGGTGGAGAGACCGGGAATCTCGTTGCCGGACTGGGCGAGCTCCGTCAGCCGGTCGAATACATTGACCAGCACTGTGCCGATATGCTCCAGATCCTGCCGCCCCTCGCCCTTGCGCAGCGCGTAGATTTTCTTTTCGGCGGACTCCAGAATTTCCGGTGCGGTACCGACGCCTTCCCGGACGGTCTCGTTGATTTCGTCGGCGGCGCGGGCGATATTGCGCAGCAGCGCCTTGTCACGGACAATCCCGGCATACTCTTTCACATTGGCAGCGGTGGGAGTGATCTCCATCAGCTGCATGACATAGTCTACGGTTTTATCTGTGAAAGTACCCCGTTCGCGGAGTTTGTCGATCACTGTGATGGGATCGATGGTCTCAGAGAAGTTGAACATGGTGTAAATCGCTTCATAAATATCGCGATTTTGCTGCAGATAGAAGTCCTCCGGTTTGAGCATCCCGATGACATCGCCAATGCAGCGGCTGTCAATCAGCATGGAGCCCAGCACCGACTGTTCGGCCTCCGCAGAGTGCGGCACCTGCCGGGTCAGCAGCTCATCCATATTCCTCACCTCCTGTAGCGCAGAATCAGAATCAGGCCTCTTCGACTCGGATGGTCAGATCTGCGGTAATTTCGTAGCCGAGCTTCAGCTTTAGCGAATAGGTGCCAACCGTTTTGATCGGCTCGTCGAGCACGATCTTGCGCTTGTCGATCGTAATACCGGTCTGCTTGGAGAGTGCCTCTGCAATTTCGGCGCTGGTGACGGCGCCGAACAGGCGGCCTGCGCCGCCGCCCTTGGCGGTGACGACGATCACGGCGGAGCGAAGCCGCTCGCGCAGCTCCATGGCTTCGGCCTTTTCCTTGGCCTGGCGTTCCGCAGTTGCTTTATCGTTCATGCGCATGGTGTTCACATGGTCGGCAGTGGCTTCCTGTGCCAGCTTGCGCGGCAGAAGAAAGTTGCGGGCGTAGCCGTCGGAAACATCGACCAGCTGGCCCTTTTTGCCCTTGCCTTTGACATCCTGCAGTAAAATTACTTTCATATATGATTCCTCCTTGTGTTATCCTTCATAGAACTTATCAATGGAAGCGACCAATTCCATCAGCACTTCGCGGACGGATTTTCCCGGCACCTGTGCACCGGCGGTGGCCGCGTTGCCGCCGCCGCCCAGCGGTTCCAGAATTACCTGAACATTCACATCGCCAATGGAGCGGGCGCAGATAATTACCCGCTGATTTTCGTCCGGATACAGAACGAAAGAGGTGAGAATGCCGGAGATATTCAAAAGTTCATCGGCAGCCTGAGAGGCGATGGTGCGGGTCGCGGAATCCTCCAGCGCCGAGATTGCAATGTCACCGCGGTACAGCCGCGCGGACTGGATGATTTTATATTTGGAGAGCGTGTCTTCTAGATTGGACTGAAACAGCTTTTTGACATCAACGGTGTCCGCGCCGGTGCGGCGCAGAAATGCCGCAGCTTCGAAGGTTCGTCCGCCGGTGCGCACGCCGAAATTTTTGGTGTCGAGCACGATACCGGCCAGCAATGCCTCTGATTCCAGCGGCAGAATGTCCTGCGGCTCCACGGCGTACTCCAGCAGCTCCGCCACCAGCTCCGATGCAGAAGAGGCGAAGGGCTCGTGCAGGTTCAAAATGACATTCTGAATGTAGTCCGCTGCGCGCCGGTGGTGATCGATCACCGCGATGCGGCTAAGCGACTCCAGCAGCGCGCGGTCTTCCACCTGATCGGGGCGGTTGGTGTCTACCACAACCAGCAGGCTGTCGCTGTCGGCCATCAGCAGCGCATCCTGGCCGGAGATAAAGCAGCCTTCATACTCCGGCAGGGCCGAGAGCTTGGTGATCAGTGACATTGCGGCGTTCTGATCCAGATCCACGACAATGTAGGGCCGCTTTCCCAGCTTGCGGCAGATGCACACAATGCCGACAGCCGCGCCGATGGCGTCGAGATCGGCATTCTTGTGCCCCATAACAAAGATCGTGCTGGACTGGCTGGCCAGCTCTACCAGCGAGTTTGCCATCACGCGGGAACGAACCTTGGTCTGCCGTTCGGCCTCTTTGGAGCGGCCGCCGTAGAAAGAGAAGTTGTAGCGGTCCTTGACCACAGCCTGGTCGCCGCCGCGGGCCAGCGCCGTCTCGATGGAGAGCGCGGCGAAAGAGTAGTCCTCTTCAAAGGAACTGCCGTCTTTGCCGATTCCGAGGCTGATGGTGGCAGAAATTCCGCTGGGCGAAGTAACAGTGCGGATGGATTCCAGCAAAGAGAATTTCTGCTCTGTCATTTTAGGCAGATAGCGGGCTTCAAAGACGAAAATGTAGCGATTGCGTTCAACCTTGCGCAGCAGACCGCCGATGCCAGTGGCCCACTCGTTGATTTTGACATCAATGGCGGCGGACATGGTGGAGATGTTGTTCTCCGGCAGGTTGGTAGTCAATTCGTCGTAGTTGTCAATCAAAATGATGGCAACGACGGGACGGGAAGCGGTATATTCATCATAGGTGCGCAGCAGTTCCGTCTGATCCAACAGATATACGGCGGCCAGCAGTACCGGAGAGGTGCTGCCCTCCGCGTGGACAAGGTTGCCCATGACCCGGTAGCGGTGTCCCTGGAAAACAAGCTCCTGCGGGCACTGGGTTTTTCCCTCCGCCAGCCATACCAGTTCAAAATCGGGGAAGATATCGCTGATTTTCTGGCTGAACAGCGAATCCCGGCTGCCGGTGAGTTGGGAGAATATGGCGTTTGCCCAGACGATTTCTCCGCTGGAGACATTAAGCAGCACCATGGGAAGCGGCATTTCCAGTGTGCCGTTGGAGGCTGTGTCCATCGCAGCGCCGGCGGTTGTCTGGATGTATTTGAGAATTGCCTTTTTCCGGCGGGATGAGGTGTAACGGAAATAAAGAAACAGAAAGACGGTTAGCAGAAGCTCCACGCTGGCAAGATAGTACTGCTCCAGCAGGACCGCGGCGCCGGTTAAAGCCAGCAGCACCAGAAAATACAGTGCCATACTTGGCTCAAGCAGCCGGGCGAGCTTTTTGTTCATGGAATCCCCTCCTGAGTTGCAGCGCATAGAAGTCATACTATTATAGCAAAATCACAGCCTGATGACAATCTTTTTCGTACCAAAGGAAAAACTTCTCGCGCCGTCGAAGACAGTCGAGCGGCGGCGGAAATTTTATGTATACTTTCCACGGAAACTGTGCTATACTAAACCACAACGAGCCGGAATTTCGGCCTTTTTACGCGTGCATTTTGTACAGAAGTACATCGCAATAGAAACAGGTTCATCACCGCTGCTGCTAGGCGGCACTGTGGGAGGGGGACGAAACGGGGTCGCCCTCTGCTGTGCTGCGTGCGTGCTTCGCCATGCGGATTTGCCGCAGTGTGATGCCTGAAAAAGTTGTTATTCAGACAGGGGGAACGCCTGCCGTTAGCTTTGCTGCGGCCTTCGTTCCCTCCCGGTATAAGGAGAAGTGAATTTTTTGGCAGAAAAACTGAAGATTATTCCGATTGGCGGTCTCAATGAGATCGGCAAGAACATTACGGTGCTGGAATATGGAAATGACATGATTGTTGTCGACTGCGGCCTCGGCTTCCCGGAAGATGATATGTACGGCATCGATCTGGTAATCCCCGATGTCACCTATCTGGTGCAGAACCAGAGTAAAATCCGCGGTATTTTCCTGACCCATGGACATGAGGACCACATCGGCTCGCTGCCCTATGTTCTGCAGCAGTTCAAGGCGCCGGTTCACGCAACGCGACTGACCATCGGTCTTGTCAAGCTGAAGCTGGAAGAGCACGGTCTGGCGGACAAGGTCAAGCTCCGCACGCATGAGGCCGGTGAAACCGTAAAAGCCGGCTGTTTTCAGGTGGAATTTATCCATGTCAACCACTCCATAGCCGACGCGGTGGCGTTCGCCATCCGGACACCGGTGGGGCTGGTGGTCATGTCCGGCGACTTCAAGATTGACCCGACCCCGACCGAGGGCGGCATGATCGATCTCGGCCGCTTTGGCGAGTTGGGCAAGGAGGGCGTGCTGGCACTGCTGTGCGAGTCGACCAATGTCGAGCGCCAGGGATACACCGTCTCGGAAAAAACCGTTACGGCCAGCTTTGAGCGGCTGTTTAAGGACTGCAATGAGCGAATTATTGTGACGACCTTCGCCTCCAACGCCCACCGGCTGCAGTCAATTCTGACGGTGGCGCATAAGGTGGGCCGCAAGGTGGCAGTGACCGGCCGGAGTATGGAGAATATTTTGAAGGTCTCCACGGAGCTTGGCTATATCAAGGTTCCGCCGAATACGCTGGTGGAGCTCAGCGCTGTCAAGAGCCTGCCGAAAAACAAGGTGGTTATTGTTTCCACAGGCTCGCAGGGTGAGAATATGTCTGCCCTGTACCGCATGGCCTTTACCGGACACAAGCAGATCGAAATTCAGCCCGGCGACCGGATTATCATTTCGGCCTCGGCGATTCCCGGCAATGAGAAGTCGGTCAGTAAGGTAATCGACGAGCTTTATCGTAAGGGAGCCGAGGTGATTTACGGCTCCCTGCGTGGCCTGCACGCCTCCGGTCACGCCTGCCAGGAAGAGCTGAAGATCCTTCATGGTCTGCTGAAGCCCAAATTCTTTATCCCGATCCACGGCGAGCAGCGTCACCTGCGGGAGCACGCCAAGCTGGCCGAAGAGATGGGAATGAGTCCGAAGAATATTCTGATTGCCGATGTGGGCAAGGTGATTGAGCTGACAAGCCGCAGCTGCAAGCTCAATGGCACTGTACCGGCGGGCAAGGTGCTGGTGGATGGTTTCGGTGTCGGGGATGTCGGAAGCGTTGTCATGCGTGACCGGAAGCATCTGGCGGAGGATGGTATGATTGTCGTGGTGACAAATCTCTCCGCAGAGGATGGCTCCATCATCACAGGGCCGGATATTATTACCCGCGGCTTTGTCTATGTGAAGGAATCGGAGGATTTGATGGAAGAGCTGCGCAAGGTGGCAACGCATGCGCTGGAGCATTGTCAGGAGCACGGACTCACCGAGTGGTCGTCGATTAAGGCGACGATTAAGAGCGAGCTTTCCGGCTTCCTGTATAAGAAGACCAAGCGGAATCCGATGATTCTGCCGGTGATTACAGAGCTGTAACAGAATGATGGCCGGGCAGCCTTTTGGCTGCCCGGTTTTTAGCAGGGGGATTTTATGAAACTGGGATTGGTACTGGAAGGCGGCGCAAGCCGCGGCTATTTTTCCGTTGGTGTGATGGATGCACTGATGGAGCGGGACATCTGGGCGGACTATGTGATTGGTGCGTCGGCAGGTATTGCCAATGGTGTCTCCTATGTGTCACGGCAGCATGGGCGCAGTCTGCAGATCGGACTGCAGTATCTGCCGACGAAACAGTATATGGGACTGCGGCACCTGCTCAATCCCAAAAATCGAAGCCTCTACAATCTCGCCTATGTTTTTGATGAGATTCCCAATCATTTGCTGCCGTTTGACTATGCCGCCTATGCGCCCCATGCAGAGAATACCTATGCGGCGGTGACGAGCCTGCAGACTGGTCAGGCGGAATATTTTCCGGTGCCGGCGACAGACCGCACCTGGCAGACGCTGATTGCCTCTTGCGCATTGCCGCTGCTGTTTCCGCCGATTCGCCTGGCGGGCGGATTCTATATGGACGGTGGAATTGCGGATCCGATTCCGGCGGAGCAGGCGTTGCGGGCGGGCTGTGACCGTGTGATTGTGGTGCTGACTCGTGAGCGCGGCTATATCAAGCAGCCGGAGGCGGCGCTGGAGATCGCGGCCCGACGGTATCACCGCTACCCGGCGTTTGCTGCGGCGCTGCGCCGCCGGACGGAGGCGTACAACTGCGGCCGGGATGCCGTGTTTGCACTGGAACGGGAAGGCCGGGTGTTTGTGATTGCACCGCAGGATACCAGCGGTTGGCACCGGACGGAGCAGTCGGCGGAAAAGCTGCGGGAATACTATGATCTAGGCCGCAGCGAGACGCTGGCGCAGATGACGGCATTGCAGCAGTACTTACAGTAAAAAGAAACCGGCGCCGCAAGCTGCGGCGCCGGTTTCTTTCTGGGGCGTCAGGATTGTTTGCCTGCCAGCGATGCGGCAATCCGGCAAACCAACGCGGCAGCCCGCTCTGCAGCCTGGACGGCGTGGTGCTGGAAATCCTGCTCCGCCGTGCCATCGCCGCGGTCGGACAGGCACCGGATGACCGCCAGGGGAACCCGGCTTCGGCGGCAGGTCTGTGCGACGGCGGCGCTCTCCATATCTGCACAGCGGGCGGCAAAGCGGGAGAAGAGCACGGCTTTCTCCGCGGCGTTGCTGAGAAACCGGTCGCCGGTGACGATGGCTCCAACTTTCGCATCGGGCGAAAGCGACTGTGCCAGATGACAAAGTGCGGCATCGGTGGGATAGTAATCTCTTGCGACCAGTGGAATCAGCGCAGGATCCAGATCGTAAAAGGCAAGTCGGTTCGCCAGCACAACTTCCAGCGGCTGGGCATCGGGCGCAACGGCGCCGGCTGTGCCGGTCAGCAGAACGGCCTCCGGTGCGAAGCGGTCAAGAATTGCCTGGGTGCTGATGGCGGCGCGTACTTTTCCGATGCCGATCGTGGCAGCAACAATCGGTGTGCCGTGCAGTGTTCCGGTATAGCCGCGCACCGGACCAGCGGGAAGCGGTGTAAGATTCGGAAGCTTGGCCAGTACCGGCTGCAGCTCCAGTGCCATTGGTGCAAGGATTGCAAGCATGGATATCCCTCCTGTTTTTGCCATTATAACATACCGGTGTCCGTTGCAAAAGGATCAGAGCAGTGCTACAATCTGAATTTGGAAGGAAGGGAAGAACCGTGTCGAATCGAACGAAAGGAATTGCCTGCATTATTCTGTCAGCATTTTGTTTTACGATGATGAACATTGGGATTCGCCTGTCCGGGGATCTGCCGTCTGTGCAGAAGAGCTTCTTCCGGAATCTGGTGGCCATGTTGATTGCACTGGTGGTTGTGCTGCGCGACCGCAGCAATTTCCAGCTGAACAAGGGTGACGGAAAGTGGCTGATGCTGCGCTCCGTGGCCGGAACAGTAGGGATTTTGTGCAATTTCTATGCGGTGGATCATCTGGTGCTGGCCGATGCGACGATGCTGAATAAGATGTCCCCCTTCTTCGCGGTGATTTTTGCTGTGGTATTGCTGAAAGAACGGCTAAAACTCCCCCAGGTACTGCTGATTTTGGGCGCATTTCTTGGAAGTATGCTGATTGTCAAGCCGACCTTTTCCAATCTGGCGTTGGGACCGTCGCTGCTGGGACTGCTGGGCGGAATCGGCGCAGGTCTGGCGTACGCTGCGGTGCGGGTGATGAGCAAGCGCGGCGTCCACAAGCCATTGATTGTGTTGGTGTTTTCCACTTTTTCCTGTCTGGTGGTGGTACCTTATCTGGTGCTGCACGCGGAACCAATGTCCGCGCGGCAGTTCGGCTTTTTGATTTTGACGGGCGCGGCGGCAGCCGGCGGGCAGTTCGCAGTGACGGCGGCCTACAGCTACGCGCCGCCCAGAGAAATTTCCGTATTCGATTATTCCCAGATTTTGTTTGCCGCCATCTTCGGCTACTTCCTGTTTGATCAGATGCCGGACCGGTACAGCGTAATCGGTTATATCACAATCTGTACGATGGCAATTTTGATGCTCCTGTATAATCGGCGGGAGGATCGGCTGGTGGCACAGAAGGAATCCTGATTGTCGTAGATGACTGCAACCGGGCGCTTAAAGATTATCAAGTTCTGTTTGGATTTGAGCTGATTCAAGACAATCGGAATTGTATTTTGAAGAAGCAAATATAGAAGTGTTTATCAATCAGCAGAAAGCCGCCGCTCCATGAATTGGAGCGGCGGCTTTGCGGTTTTCAGATCAATTTTTGATGTTCCCATGCGCCGGAGCGATAGCGCCAGACGGCGACGATCAGACCGCAGCCCCAGCCAATCAGCAGTGCCCAGCAGACGGCAGTCCAGCCAATGAAGGCGGCCAGAATGAAAGAAAACAGAACGCGGATGCCAAGATTCAGCAGCGTGATAAACAGAAATACCCGCATATCGCCTGCGCCCTTCAGCAGGCCGTTCAGCAGAATCATGATGGCAAAAATCAGGTTGATGACGGAGACCAGCCGCAGATAGGTTGCACCGACGGCAATGACCTGCGGATCGGTCTGCTCCGCGTTGACAAAGGCGGAGACGAACACTTCGGGGAAACACTGGAACAGCAGAAGAATGACGCCCCAGACGACCAGATCCATGATCAGTGCGACGCGCAGGCCGGGACGGACGCGTTCGGCTTTCCCCGCACCGAGATTCTGCGCGGCATAGTTGCCCATTGCGTTGGAGATATTGATAAAGGGCATCACCGTCACATTGTCCACTTTCATCGCAGCGGCACAGCCTGCAATAACGGCCGGGCCGAAAGAATTGATGACAGACTGGATCATCAGAATGCCCACGGAAACAATGGACTGCTGAATGGTGGAGGGAATCGCGACGCGGCAGATGGTACCAAAACAGCTGCGGTCAAAAATTCGGTGCGGCTCGGTGATCTGCATGGCGTGGATTCGTCGGAGCAGCACCACTGCGCTCAGAACGGCGCTGACCGCCTGGGAAATCACCGTGGCCCATGCGGCGCCTGCAACGCCCATATCCAGCGTAATGACCATGTACAGATCCAGTACGACATTGAGCACGCTGGAACAGAGCAGAAAAATCAGCGGGATTTTGGAATCGCCCAAGGCGTTAAATACAGCGTTGAACGCATTGTAATAAAACAGGAAAACAGTGCCCGCCACATAGATCATCAGATAGTCGGCCGCATCCTGGTATAGCTCTGACGGCGTTTTCAGCACGGTTAGAATCCAGCGGTGCAGGCCAAGCCCCGCGGCGGTCAGCACAAGCGACAGCCCAAGCATTGCAACCAGTGTAGTATAGATGGCGGTTTTCATCCGCCCATAGGCCTTTGCGCCATAGAGCTGAGAGATAATCACCGATGCGCCGATTGTGGAGCCTGTGGCCAGCGCCACAAACAGAAAGGTGATGGAGGAGGTGATGCCAACGGCGCCCAGCGCGTCCGCACCAATATAATTTCCGACAATGATGGAATCTACAATATTATAGAGCTGCTGGAAGAAATTCCCCAGCACGATCGGGATGGTAAAACGCACCATGACTTTGGCCGGTGAACCAATGGTCATATCCTTTGCCAAGCTGCATCCCTCCCTGCATAATAAAATAATTTTAACAGATTTCCAGCCGAAAAACAAGAAAAGCCGCCTGCATCGCAGGCGGCTTTTATGATTTATTTAGCCCAGAATTGCGCCCTTGTCGGCGGAGGAGACCATTTTGGCATAGCGAGCCAGATAACCGGTCTTGATCTTCGGCTCCGGGCAGATCCACTTCAGCTTTCGAGCGGCGAGTACTTCATCCGAGACCTTCAGTTCAATGGTGCGCTCCGGAATGTTGATGGCAATCCGATCGCCCTCTTCCACCAGACCGATGGGGCCGCCGGAGGCGGCTTCAGGAGAGACATGGCCGATGGATGCGCCGCGGGTTGCACCGGAGAAGCGGCCGTCCGTGATCAGCGCTACATCCTTGTCCAGCCCCATACCGGCAATTGCGGAGGTCGGGTTCAGCATTTCCCGCATGCCGGGGCCGCCCTTCGGGCCTTCGTAGCGAATGACTACCACATCTCCGGCAACAATCTTACCGGCGTAGATAGCGGCGATGGCTTCGTCCTCCGAGTTGAAGACACGGGCCGGACCCTCATGCACCAGCATTTCCGGTGCGACAGCGGACTGCTTGACCACGCAGCCGTCAGGCGCCAGATTGCCTTTCAGCACGGCGATTCCGCCAGTCTGGGAATAGGGATTCTCGATCGGGCGAATCAGCTCCGGGTCGCGGTTGACAACGCCCTCCAGATTTTCTGCAATGGTCTTTCCGGTGCAGGTCATCAGGCTGGTATCCAGCAGGTTTTTCTTGGTCAGCTCTTTCATGACGGCATAGACACCGCCAGCGCGTTCCAGATCCTCCATAAAGGTGTTGCCCGCCGGTGCTAGATGGCACAGGTTCGGCGTTTTGGCGGAGATCTCGTTTGCCATATCAAAGGAAAGCTCAATGCCGCACTCGTGGGCGATGGCGGGCAGATGAAGCATTGTGTTGGTGGAGCAGCCCAGTGCCATATCGATGGTTTCTGCGTTGTGGAAGGCGGGCTCTGTCATGATGTCGCGGGGACGGATATTCTTTTCGACCAGCTCCATCACTTTCATACCGGCGTGCTTGGCCAGACGCAGGCGGGCGGAATAGACGGCGGGAATGGTGCCGTTGCCGCGCAGTGCCATACCGATGGCCTCGGTCAGGCAGTTCATGGAGTTTGCAGTGTACATACCGGAGCAGCTGCCGCAGGTAGGACAGGCGTTTTCCTCATATTCCTCGACACCGGCCTCATCAAGCTTACCGGCGTAATAGGAGCCCACCGCTTCAAACATATGGCTCAGGCAGGTGCGGCGGCCATCGTTCAGGGTACCGGCCAGCATGGGGCCGCCGGAGCAGAAAATGGTCGGCACATTGACGCGGGCTGCGGCCATCAGCAGGCCGGGCACATTCTTATCGCAGTTCGGAATCATGACCAGACCGTCAAACTGATGCGCCATAGCCATGGCTTCGGTGGAATCGGCGATCAGATCACGCGTGACCAGAGAGTATTTCATGCCGACATGCCCCATGGCGATCCCGTCGCACACGGCAATGGCCGGAAACTCCACTGGCGTGCCGCCTGCGGCGCGGATTCCGGCCTTGACGGCCTCAGCGATTTTATCCAGATTCATGTGGCCGGGGACAATCTCGTTATAAGAGCAGACCACGCCGATCAGCGGGCGCTCCAGCTCTTCTTTGGTATAGCCCAGCGCGTACAGCAGCGAGCGGTTCGGCGCAGCGGGAATTCCTTTTTTCACAACATCAGAGCGCATGAAAATAACCTCCTGAAAAAACAACAAAAGTTGTCTGATATCTATTGAATTGTCTGACTACATAGTATATCCTAGGGGGTAGAAAGTCAAGGGGGAAAGCCACATGGAGCAGAAAAAAAGCCGTGCCCAACAGACGGCGGAGCGGCTGTATCATCAGATTGTGATAGAAAAGCAGTATACTACGGGAGAAAAGCTGCCCAATGAGGTGGAGCTGGCGGGTGCGCTCGGCGTCAGCCGGGCCACCTTGCGGGAGGCGCTTCAGACGCTCGCGGCCCAGGGCGTGCTGGAGGTGCGCCGGGGACGGGGCACCTTTGTCAAGACGAACGAGAACCGCGATTTTGATTTTGCGGCGCTGCGCCATGTGCGGGCACAGCTACGGGATCTGTTTGAACTGCGGAGTATTTTTGAACCGGGCGTGGCGCGGCTGGCCTGTATGCGGGCGACGGCGGCGGAGCTGGAAGAGATTTTGCAGTGTGGTGCAGCGGTGGAACAGAAAATTCTGGCAGGGGAAGATCGCACCGCGGCCGACCGCGCCTTTCACGGGGCCATTGTGCGGGCGACCCACAATGAGTTTATGATGCGGTTGCTGCCGGTGATCGACCGGGCGGTGGAGGTGGCGATTGCCTCCGGTGAGCATGGCGAAGAGCTGGCGGAGGACACCCTGCACGACCATGCGCTGCTGATGGACTTTTTCCGCAAGCATGACGCGGAGGGCGCGGAGTACGCGATGGCGATTCACCTGCATCACGGGATGGCAGTGCTGGGTGTGGCACCGTAAGACCGCGGCACGGGAGATTTTTTTGGGGCGATTTTTGTCAGAGATTGCCGGATGGCGAAAGATATGCTACAATCAGAGAGATCCCTGAAAAAGGAGGAGGATAAGGATATGTATTGCATCAAATGTGGAAAAGAGATTGAAACGGGCAGTGCTTTTTGCCCCGTATGCGGCGCATCCCAGCAGCCGCAGCAGCCGCCGGTACAGCCGGTGCAGAACTGGCAGCAGCCTGTCCAGCAGCCGGCAGAAGAGAGTGGTATTGGTTGGGGTATTCTTGGCTTCTTTATTCCACTTGCGGGATTAGTTCTGTTCCTGGTGTGGAAGGATACAAAACCGAAGTCAAGTAAAGCTGCTGGAGTTGGTGCGTTAATTTCTGTTGGAGTTTCTGTTACGCTTTCTATTATCTCTGCAGTGGCTATGGGTATCGGTTCCGCTGCGTTCCTTTCCAGCCTTGCTGGTTTTGTGTATTAAAAATGTTCATAGTATTTGCAAAAAATGGCCTCCCTGCTTTGGCAGGGAGGCCATTTTTACTTCGTTTTTTAGTTGGAAGCGGAGTCAAGGGCGGAGTCGCCAGCGGCGGCATCCTTCCACAGCATGTTGTCACGCAGCTCCTTGCCGATGATCTCCATCGGATGCTTTGCGAGCTGAGCACGCTTGGAATTGAAGAAGGTACGGCCGTTCTTGTTCTCGGCAATCCAGCGGCCTGCGAAAGAACCGTCCTGAATGTCAGCCAGAACTGCACGCATATTGGCCTTGGTCTGCTCGTGGTCGATTACACGCGGGCCGGAGACATATTCGCCGTACTCTGCGGTATCGGAGATGGAGTAGTTCATACCGGCGACACCAGCCTTGTTGACCAGATCGATGATGAGCTTCATCTCATGGATGCACTCAAAGTAAGCGTTCTCCGGGGCATAACCAGCTTCGCACAGAACTTCGAAGCCGCAGCGCATCAGGTCGACAACGCCGCCGCACAGGACGGTCTGCTCGCCGAACAGGTCGGTCTCGGTCTCGATGTCCATGGTGGTCTCCATGATACCGGCACGGGCACCGCCGATACCGGCGATGTAAGCCAGACCGATCTTGTAAGCGTTGCCGGTTGCGTTCTGCTCGACAGCGATCAGGCAGGGAACGCCCTTGCCGTTGACATAAGTGCCGCGGACGGTGTGGCCGGGGCCCTTCGGGGCTGCCATAAAGACATCGACATCAGCCGGGGGAACGATCTGCTTGTAGCGGATATTGAAGCCGTGTGCAAAGGCAATTGCGTTGCCTGCGGTCAGGTTCGGGCCGATGGACTCGTTATAAATCTCAGCAGCGTGCTCGTCGTTGACGAGGATCATGATAATATCTGCAAGCTTCGTTGCTTCTGCAACGGAGTAGACGGCAAATCCATCCTTGGTTGCCTTGTCCCAGGACTTGCCCGGACGGACGCCGATGATTACATCACAGCCGGAATCCCGCAGGTTCAGTGCATGTGCGTGACCCTGAGAGCCGTAGCCGATAATCGCGATCTTCTTGCCTTTCAGAACGGAGAGATCGCAGTCTTTTTCATAATACATGGTTGCCATAATCGTTTCATCCTTCCATTTTGATGTAGTGGTTCTCAGTTTAGCATCATCTTTTTCGATTTGCAACTGGTTTTCCCGGTGAAAACAGCTGAATTTTTGCAAAAAAATGCGGCACGGTTTGGCAACCGTGCCGCATGGTTAACATAACCGCATTCCGAAAAAACAGCGTATGTAGGCCGCCCGGATGGGCGGCACGGGCTCTAACGGCAGCAACTGCAGCAGCAGCGGCAGCAGTTCGAGGTCCCTGCAGCGGTGCCGCAGCCGGTAGAAGTTCCGGCGACGGTGCCGCAGGTGCTTGTGGTCCCGGCTGTGTTCGTGCAGCAATCCGAGGTGCCTGCGACATTGCCGCAGGTGGTCGTACCGGCTGCTGTTCCGCCGCATCTGCACTGCGGAAGTACAAAATCCGGGAACCGGATACAGTTGGAAAGACGGGAATTACAACACATGAGAAATCCTCCTCTTAGAATGCGGGAATGCTCCCGGCACATACTATGCCGGTTGCGGGAGAAATGGTTCCGTGTTATAATGCTAGAAATTCAAACAAAACTTTGTCGGACGAGCGCGAAAGGAGCTGCAGGATGAACGAATTGTACAAGCGGGTGCTGGTGCGTCTTGTTCTGGTACTGGTGGGCTTGGGACTGATTCTGACGGTCGGAATCCGGGCGATGGGTCTGCTGCTCCCATTTTTGCTGGCTTATGTGGCGGCCTGGCTGGCAGAGCCGGGGGTTGCCTGGCTGCAGCGGCACGGCCATCTGCCGCGCCGGGTAATTGCCTTCACAGCGGTGCTGCTGGGCAGTGCGCTGCTGGTGGCGATTGTCTGGTGGTATTTGTGGCTGTTTGGTACAGAGCTGGCGCAGTTGGCGGGATCCTGGCAGGAGCTGTTGGATGCGGCGGATCAGACGCTGGCGCCGGTACGCCAGTGGGTGCTTGCGCCGTTTGGCGGAAATCTGCAAAATTTACTCGGCTCGCTCTTTGATGCGGTATCGGATGCACTGCTGCGGCTGGAACCGGTGGTGAAGACAGCGGCGACGGACTGGGCGGCAAAAGCGGTACAGGTAGTGCCGACCGTGCTGCTGGCGGTGCTGGTAGCGGTGATGGCAACCTATTTGACAATTGACGATTACCAGAATCTTTCGGAATCGCTGCGGCGAATGATGAAGCAGGAGCTGTTTGCGCCGTTTGTGCGGGTCGCAGAGCTGGTGCGTTCCATTTTTGGCGGATATTTGTTCTCCGCCGTGGTGATGGCAGCAGCAGTGTCGATTGTCGACATGGTGGGGCTGCTTTTGTTGGGTGTTGACTATGCAGCGGTACTGTCGCTGACCATGGGCGTGATGGATTTTCTCCCCTATGTGGGAAGCGGCCTGATTTTAATTCCATGGTGCATTTACTGCGCGTTTACCGGACAGATCCAGCGGGCGCTGGGACTGGCGGTGCTTTATCTGGTGGTGTTTTTGCTGCGCAATGTTCTGGGGCGTAAAGTCCTCGGCGAGCGATACCGGCACAATAGCCTGTTGATGCTGCTCTGGGTATATCTCGGCTGGAAAATGGGAAGTGTCGGCGGAATGATTCTGGCACAGATGCTGGGGATGATGGTAGCCAATGTGTACCGTAAGGGAATGTTGAACGGAACGATTGTCGACTTGCGGGCAATCTGGCACGACCTCACCGAGCGGCTGCGGCCAACCGCACACGAATAAAAAACAGCGGCAGGGGATCGGGGATCCTCTGCCGCTGTTCTGTATTTTTCCGAGATTTTGCCTTTATGTGCTGCGGCGCACAAAGGCGAACCTTATTTTTTGCGCCAGGTGCCGGGAGTCAGCAGAATCAGCATGGGGAACAGTTCCAACCGGCCGAAGAGCATGTCCAGACACATGACGATTTTTGAGAGTGCCGAGAACGCGGCGTAGTTTCCGGTGGCGCCCACCAGATTCAGTCCGGGACCGATGTTGTTCAGCGTGGCAATGACGGCGGTTACGGTGGAAGTGGTGTCGAAATTGTCCAGGCTGACGAGCAAAATCGAGGCCAGCGCGACGATGATATAGATCAGCATAAAAGAGTTGACACCCTGCAGGGTTTCTTCCGGCAGGCGTTTGCCGTCTACCAGAATTACGCTGACAGAGCGGGGATGCACCAGCCGCCGCACTTCATTCACGGCATTTTTCACCATGATGATAATGCGCGAGACCTTAATACCGCCGCAGGTAGAACCGGCGCAGCCACCGGTGAACATCAGAAATACCAGCACAATCCGGGAAAATTCCGGCCACGCGTCAAAATTGGCGGTACTGAATCCGGTGGTGGACATGATGGAGGATACCGTGAAGGCTGCATGATGGAAGGCCTGGAACAGAGAGGGAAACATTGTGTGAATATTCCAGGTGATGGCGGCGATGGAGCCGCAGAGAATGGCGAGAAACCAGCGCAGCTCTGTATTGTGCAGGGCAAGCCGCGGCCGGCCGATCAGCAAAAAGAAAAAAATGTTGAAATTTGTAGAAAACAGCACCATGAACACTGTGATGATTCCCTGCAGATAGTAGCTCTCATAGTGGGCGATAGAATTGCTCCACAGGCCAAAACCGCCGGTACCGGCAGTAGCAAAGGTGTTACACAGCGCATCGAACAGCGGCATTCCGCCAGCCAGCAGCAGGATCAGCTCCAGCGTGGACAGTCCCAGATAAATCCCGTAGAGGACACCGGCGGAGCGGCGCATTTTCGGCATAATTTTGGAGACAGAGGGGCCAGGGCTTTCTGCCCGCATCAGGTAAATGCTCTGCCCGCCGGCCTGTGGGACAACGGCGAGGATAAACATCAGCACACCCATGCCGCCCAGCCAATGGGTAAAGCTGCGCCAGAACAGCATACAGTGGTCCAGAATTTCCACATTGATCAGGATGCTGGCGCCGGTGGTACTGAAGCCGGAGATGGCCTCAAAGACGGCATCCAGATAATTGGGAATCTGCCCACTGAGGAAAAAGGGAAGTGCGCCGACCAGCGAAAGCAAAATCCAGCCGAGTGCGACGATGATAAATCCCTCTTTGGCATACATCTCCCGGTTGGCGGGATGCAGCAGCGACAGCAGCGCCCCAACGCCGAGGGCGGCGACCATGGTGATGACAAAATAGACTAGGCTAGCCTCGTGGTAGAGCATACCGACGATGATAGGAAGCGCCATAAAAGCGCCCTCAATCAGCAGAATGTTGCCGAGCAGATTCAGGATGATCCGTTTGTTCATGGCTCAGCCTCTTTTTTTCTCCAGAATATCGTCCAGCTCGCTCAGGCCGGTGTTGGTGGTCACAATGATGACGGTGTCGTCCGGCTGAATTCGATCCTGGCCGCGGGGAATCAGGATTTTTCCGTGGCGGTTAATGCAGCAGACCAGCAGGTTTTTCCGGAACTGCAACTCCATCAGCGGCTTGTCGCAGACGGCGGAATCCGCGCCGACCCGGAATTCCAGCGCTTCGGCGCGGTTGTTGACAATGCGGTAGAGCGTCTCGATTTTGGAACCGTAGGAATTCTGCATTCCGCGGACATAACGCACAATGCTCTCCGCCGCGATATAACGGGGGGAGAAGACGCTGCCAAGCTCTGTAGAACCGAAAATTTCCAGAAAGGAAATCCGATTGATTTTGGTGATAACCTTTGCATGGGAATGGTGTTTGGCGTAGAGACTCAGCAGAATGTTCTCCTCGTCGATTCCGGTCATGGAGACAAAGGCATCCATCTGGCCAAGGCCTTCCTCGCTGAGCAGCTGCTGGTCGGTGCCGTCGCCATGGATAATTGTGGCCTGGGGCAGCAATTCTGCCAGCTGATTGCAGCGTTCGTGATTCTGATCGATGATTTTGACATTGATACGGGACTCCAGCAGCTGCCGGGCCAGATAGTAGGCGATGCGGCCGCCGCCGATAATCATGACATTGTGAATCGGGGCCTTGAGAATCCCGATTCGCTTGAAGAAATCCACCGCGTCAGCCGGGCGGGCCGCAACCGAGATTCGGTCGCCGGCCTGCAGCACAAAGTCGCCGCCCGGAATATAGACCTGGTCCTCGCCGCGCTCAACGGCGGCAATCAGAATATGGAAGTTCTGTGCACCGAGGGTGTTCAGCGCCATACCGACCAGCGGAGAGTGCGGCTCCAGCTCGACCTTGAGTAGCTCGGCACGGCCGCGGGCAAAGGTATCCACCTTAATGGCGGTAGGAAAGCGCAGAAGCCGCGCAATTTCCGTGGCGCAGGCAAGCTCCGGATTGACGGTCATGGATAGACCGAGATCTTCCCGGAAGAGATCCAGCTCTGCGGCATATTCCGGATTGCGCACGCGGGCGATGGTGTGGCGCGCGCCGACCTTTTTGGCCACCAGACAGCACAGCAGATTCAATTCATCCGCAGAGGTGGCGGCAATCAGCAGATCCGCTTTGTCCACACCGGCCTCAATCTGGACGGAAAAAATGGCCCCATTGCCGTCCACGCTCATAATATCAAGCGTATCGGAGGACGGATGCCGCCGGGCGGCGTTGTTATCAATGATGGTAATATCGTGCCCTTCGTGAGAGAGCTGTTCAGCCAATGTGCCGCCGACTTTGCCGTCGCCGACGATAATGATTTTCATAGCGAATCCCTCGCACTCTTTCTATTGTAGTACACAGTAGTACGCATTAGTTTCCCTATCATAGCACCAAAAAACGGGAAATTCAACCATCGCAGGACACGGTGCGCTGCGGGGAGAACAGAAGTTTCGACCAAATGCAGGAAATTGTGCATCCTGGCCAATCCGACTTGCAGAATAGGGGACGAAATTTGGCAGCCACGCCGTTGCAAACCGAACACCCCTCTGCTATAATGCGTGTTAGACAGATGTTCATTCCAAACATCTGCACAAGGACCCGTGCAATCGCGCGGGTCTTTTTTATTGCCACAGAATGTCGGATATACTTGACTTTTTGCAGGATAAAATAATACGCTGTGGGCAGAGGGCTTTATGGGAAAGAATCTTGCATTAAAAGCAGCGCGGACCGAAAAGAATATGACGCAGAAAGCGCTGGCGCAGGCGGTCGGCATATCCAGACAGACGATGAATGCGATTGAAAGCGGAGCGTACAATCCAACCATCAGGCTTTGCCGAAAAATCTGCCGCATTTTGGGGAAAGGCCTGGATGATCTGTTTTGGGAGGATGAAGAAGATGAGAAACCAGTTGGAGGAATTCCATCGAATGAAGACAGAACTTTGGAGCGGGAACACAAAACAAAATTGAAAGTTTTATTTTCTCCGAACTGCAAGGCAGACTGCAGAAAAAACCGTTGACAAACCGAACGGCGCAGAGTATGATTGTCCTAAATTATATAAAGGAAAAGCGAAGAAGGGGAGCAGTACACACTGCGCCGGAGCGAAGAGAGCAGGCGGTTGGTGCAAGCTTGTGTCCGTCATTGTGGAAGTCGCCCTGGAGCTGCCGGTTGAAGGAAAGCCTGAAAACCGAGCCGGATTCCCACCGTTACGGGGGAGCCCCATGCAGGTGGGGGATGAGTGCCTGACTACGGTCGGGAAATTAGGTGGTACCGCGGAGAAATCTTCGTCCTAAACAGCAGTGTTTGGGGCGTTTTTTTATTGCTCCCGACCCAAAAGAGGAGGAACCGAACTATGGAATTAACCGGCGCAAGAATTTTAATGGAGTGCCTGATGGAGCAGGGAGTCGATACGGTTTTTGGCTACCCCGGCGGCACGATTCTGAATGTCTACGACGCACTGTATGATTACAGTGACAAAATCAAGCATATTCTCACTTCGCATGAGCAGGGCGCCAGCCACGCGGCGGATGGCTACTACCGTGCGACCGGCCGGACCGGTGTGTGCTTTGCCACCTCCGGACCGGGCGCGACGAATCTCACAACTGGTATTGCAACGGCATACTACGATTCGTCTGCGGTGGTCTTCATTTCCTGCAATGTCTCTGCACCGCTGCTGGGCAAGGATGCGTTCCAGGAGGTCGATCTGACCGGCATTGCCATGCCGATTACCAAGGCCTGCTACCTGATTGACGATGTCTCCAAGCTGGCTGATACGGTTCGTGAAGCGTTCTATCTTGCCAGCCACGGCCGCCCCGGTCCGGTGCTGATTGATATTCTGAAAAATATCACGGCGGAGAAGGCTGATTATACGCCGCTTCCCAAGGAAGAACATCCGAACCACGGCCATCTGGCCAATGTAATTGCACGCAGCAGCAAGGGATTCAAGTCTGTGGATACCAAACCGGAGTGCATGGAGAAGGCAGTGGAGATTCTGGCCGGTGCCAAGCGCCCGGTGGTGTTGGTCGGCGGCGGCGCAGTCCGCTCCGGTGCATATGAGCAGGTGCGGGAGCTGGTCAACCGGATCGATGCGGTTGCGGTTTCCACGATTATGGGACTTGGCGTGGTTTCCGGCTACGATCCGCACTTTGCGGGCTTCGCCGGAATGCACGGCGCCCATGCGGCGAACCGCGCACTCAATGAGTGCGATGTACTCTTTGCAATCGGCTGCCGCTTCTCGGACCGTGTTGCACTCAATCCCAAGACCTTTGCGCATAATGCAAAGATCATTCATCTGGATATTGACCGCGCGGAGATCAACAAGAATATCCATGTGGATCGCCCGTTGATCGGCGATGCAAAGGTCGTGCTGGAAAAGCTTCTGCCGCAGATCGGCGCACAGCAGCATCCGGAGTGGCAGGCATATATTGCCAAGGAAAAGAAAACACCGGAGAAGACCATGGCGGGACTGGAGCCCTTTGAGATCCTGCAGGCGGTGGAGAAAGCGACCGATGGCGAGGCGATGATTGTCACCGATGTCGGCCAGCATCAGATGTGGGCGTGCCAATATTACCACTACAAGCGTCCCATGCAGCTGCTGACTTCCGGCGGGTTTGGCACCATGGGCTTCGGTTATGGAGCGACCATGGGCGCGAATGTAGGCCTGCCCGGCACCAAGATCGTCCATGTGACCGGCGACGGCTGCTTCCGGATGAACTGCCATGAGCTGGCAACTGCGGAGCACTACGGAATCCCGGTGATTACGCTGATTTTTGACAATGGCACGCTTGGCATGGTACGGCAGTGGCAGAACCTGATGTACCACCAGCGCTTCAGCCAGACCACACTGGATCGCGGCCCCGATTTTGTCAAACTGGCTGAGGCCTATGGCGTGGCAGGCTACCGGGTCACCAATGCCAGGGAGCTTTCTGCGGCGCTGGAGAAAGCGCTTGCCTCCGGCAAGGCGGCTGTGATTGACTGTGTGCTGGATATAGACGACAAGGTTCGCCCGATGATCCCCGGCGGTGCAGATCTTGACCAATATCTGTTGGATTGAGGAGGAACCCACCATGGAAGAAAAGAAATCCACCATCCTTTCCGTTCTGGTAGAGAATGCAGCCGGTGTCCTGTCGCAGGTGAGCCGGATGTTCTCCCGGAAGGGCTACAATATTGATTCTTTGGCAGTCGGTGAGACCGAGGATCCGATGATTTCCCGCATGACCATTCTGGTCAGCGGAGACGCGGAGCAGATTGAGCAGATTGCAAGCCAGCTGGCGAAGCTGCTGCCGGTCATCTCGGTCAAGGTGCTGCATAATGACAGCTCTGTGCGCCGGGAGATGATTCTGGTCAAGGTGCGGGCGGAGAGCCGTGAGACCAGAGACGAAGTCATCCAGATTGCCTCGATTTTCCGCGTGAAGATCATTGATGTTGCGCCGGAATCGCTGACATTGGAGGTCACTGGCAATCATGGCAAGTGTGATGCGCTGCTCAAGCTGCTCGATGGATTTGGAATTCTGGAGCTGGTTCGCACCGGCACGGTTGCGCTTGCCCGCGGGAAAGAAACAATCTACGAGGTCTGAGCCATGGAATTGACGAAGGATGAGGCGCTTGCGCTGCTGAAAACCTATAATCAGGAGCCGTTTCACCTGCAGCATGGCCTGACAGTCGGTGCAGTGATGCGTATTTTTGCCGAGGAGCTTGGATATGGCGATGAGGCAAACTTCTGGGAGACGGTTGGCCTGCTGCACGATATTGATTTTGAACAGTGGCCGGAGGAGCACTGTGTGAAGGCGCAGAGCCTGCTGCGGGAGCATGGATGCAGTGACCGGCTGATCCATGCGGTGGCCAGTCATGGATACGGCATCTGCTGTGATGTGCAGCCGGAGCACGAGATGGAGAAGGTGCTCTTTGCAGCCGACGAACTAACCGGCCTGATCGGTGCTGCGGCAAAAATGCGGCCGAGCAAGAGCTGCAAGGATATGGAGCTTTCCAGTCTGAAAAAGAAGTTTAAGGATAAGAAGTTTGCAGCTGGCTGCAGCCGGGATGTCATCTGCACCGGAGCGGAGCAGCTCGGCTGGGAGTTGGACACACTGCTGGAGCGAACCCTTGCAGCCATGCGGGGCTGCGAGGATGAAATTACCGCCCAGATGGCGGAACTTTAAGATGCAATAAAGATGCGGCACATCCAGACTGGATGTGCCGCATCTTTTGGTTTCAGATGTTTGCGGAGGAACCGGATTCGCCGCACAGCGTGCGGTAGGCCTCGGTGTTTGCCGCCGTGAGATAGGGCAAACGCCACAGGTACACAAGCGCCTGAATCAGACAGCCGCCGAGATTGAGCAGCAGCGGTGCATAGACGCTGGAAAAGGTGTGATACAGGTCAAGATAAGAGAGCAGTGCGGCGGCATAGAGCAGCACATGGACATACCAAAAGCGCAGATCCAGCTCAAACAGACTGTGCTTGTTACCGCGGGTCATCTCCGCCGAGCGGTGAATGGCCTCCATCGGCGTGATGGTAGGATTGTCCATCAGAATATAAGGCGCCATGCGGTAGCGGTAGGTTGCAATAATGCCGGGAATGAAGAACAGCAGTGACCACACGAATACCAGTGCGTAGTTTAACAGCAGCAGCATACAGAACTTACCGAAATGCTGAAATCCCAGCTTCAGCTCGGAGGCGTCGGCGGGAAGATCGCGGCTGCGCTTGAGCCAGAAAGACAGATACCCGTATTCTGTCAGGGAGATTGCCAGATTGGTCAGCGTCGTCAGCGCGGAGAAGAGAGAGGCGATGCCGCGCAGGGATCGAATGGTTCCCATATTGGAGAATCCGCCGGGCAGGCCGGCCGTGTAGAGATCGACGAAAAAAGAGGCGCAGTAAAAAAGAAGCGGAGACAGACCGAGCAGCACAAATAGCCGGGTGACAGCTTGGTGATCGGTGCGCAGCAGCCGTTGGCGTGCCCGCAGCTTGACTTCCCGTGTGTTCATTTGGTCTCCTTCACGCTGCGGATGAAGGCGGCAGTGTCAGGCGCTTTGAAGAGTGCAGATCCGGCGACCAGCACATCAGCGCCTGCAGCGGTACAGATTTTTGCGGTTTCTGCGTTGACGCCGCCGTCCACCTCCAGCTCGCAGCCGGGAACTTCGCGGTCAATGGCCGCGCGCAGCAGGCGGACCTTCGGCATCATGTCTGCCATAAAGGATTGCCCGCCGAAGCCCGGCTCTACCGTCATGACCAGAACCATATCGCAGTAGGGAAGATAAGGAAGCGCATCTTCTGCCGGCGTGCCGGGCTTGATCGAAATGGCGGCGCGCACACCGTTTTCCCGGATGCGCTTGAGCGCGGCTACATTGTTCTCCGGCGTATCCGCTTCAATGTGAATGGTTAAAATAGCAGCGCCTGCTTTGCAGAAGTCGTCCACATAGCGGATTGGACGGTCGATCATCAGGTGCACATCCAGCGGTTTGTCCGCAATGCGGGAAATGGCAGCGGTTACGGGAATACCGATGGTGATGTTGGGGACGAAAAGCCCGTCCATCACATCCACATGGATATAGTCGGCGCCGGCCTCACTCACATGGCGGATGTCCCGCTCCAGATTGACAAAATCGGCAGAGAGAATCGAGGGAGCGACTTTAATCATGATTGTTTCCTCCTGCTAGACACAAACGGTCGTATTTTTGCATAGAACTGAATATGCGGCAGCTGACCGGGGAGGCTCCTTCCTGCGCGCCGGCCGGACTGCCGCTTTGCATAGGGGCTGCCTGACCGGCAGCCCCAGTGTGTTAATCCCAGAGATCGGAGGCGCTGACCAGGCGAACCTGGTAACCGGCGTCCGAGAGCGCCTGTACGATGGCGTCCTTGTGGGCATGGCCGAAGGCTTCCAGTGTGACCTTCAGTTCTACTGCGCTCTGCCGGTTGATCGAGACAAACTGGTTGTGATCCAGCTTGATAATGTTGCCCTGCTGCGCAGCTACAATTTCGGCCACCCGCAGCAGCTCGCCGGGACGATCCGGCAGCAGAACCGAGAATGTGAAGATCCGGCCGCGGTCAAACAGACCGTTCTGCACCAACGAGGACATGGTGATCACATCCATGTTGCCGCCGGAGAGGACGGAGACCACATTTTTCCCGGCGCAGTCCAGATGCTTGAGGGCGGCGACGGTCAAAAGACCTGCATTTTCCACAACCAGCTTGTGCTTTTCCATAATGTCCAGGAATGCTTCGACCAGTTCCTCGTCGGGGATGGTCAGAATTTCATCCACATTCTGTGCGACATAGGGGAGCACCTTGTCGCCGACAGTGCGCACAGCGACGCCGTCTGCAATGGTTTCCAGGTGCTCCAATGTCACGGGATGCCCGGCCGCGACGGCCGCCTTCATGGAGGCTGCGCCTACCGGTTCCACGCCGATGACCTTGACACCGGGGTTTAACAGCTTGGTCAGCGTGGAGACACCGGCGGCCAGACCACCGCCGCCGATTGGGACGAGGATGATGTCCACATCGGGCAGATCCTGGAAAATTTCATAGGCAATGGTGCCCTGGCCGGCTGCAACCGACAGATCATTGAAAGGATGGACATAGGTCAGCCCCTGCTCTTCGGCCAGCCGTGCGGCATTGGCCGCCGCATCGTCGAAGCATTCGCCGTCCAGCACAACGGTTGCGCCATAGTCCTTGGTGTTGTTCACCTTGACCAGCGGCGTGGTGGTCGGCATACAGATGGTGGCGGGAATTCCGGCGTGCTGTGCCGCAAAGGCAACGCCCTGAGCGTGGTTGCCGGCGGAGGCCGTGACGAGACCGCGTGCCTTTTCTTCTTCCGTCAGCGTGCTGATTTTGTAGCATGCGCCGCGAACCTTATATGCGCCGGTGAGCTGCAGATTTTCCGGCTTCAGATAAACCTGGCCGCCGGTGCTTTTGGAAAAATAGTTGCTGTAGATCAGATGGGTGGGCAGAAGAATGCCGGACAGAAGGTCCCGCGCCTGCCGGAAATTTTCAATTGTCAGTGCCATAGATACTCCTTTTCGGCTGTTGTTGCCGGTGAATTCATAATTTCGCATTTCTATCATAATCCCAAGTCGGCGGCCTGTCAATTCCGCTGTACAGATTGAAAAGGTGTGCTATAATGGGTGCAGCTTTTTGTGGGAGGGATTCCATGCAAAACGGACAAAGCTGTGTGTCCACGGGCCGCCTTGCCGGAATTGATCTGGTGAAAGTTGTGGCCATCCTGGGCGTTTTGATGATCCATATCTCCGCCGGCGGCCTGCAGACGCCGGGTGGGATCACAGGGAACTGGTTTGGCGCGCTGTTCTGGGGCAGTATTTCACGGGCGAGCGTTCCATTGTTTTTTCTGTGCAGCGGCGCGATGATGCTGGATCCGAACCGGGAATATCCGCTCAAAAAACTGTTTGGCCATAATTTGCTGCACATACTGGCGGCACTGTTTTGCTGGGCGCTGGCCTATCGCGCCTATCATCTCTGGGCGGAAGGCGCCTGGACTGCGGCGGCTGTCGTGCAGGCGGGAAAGGATGTGCTGCTGTTCCGGCATGAATTTCACCTGTATTATCTGCACATTATTATCATGGTCTATCTCTGGCTGCCGGTGACGCGCCTGATTGTCCGAAGCGCAACAAAACGGGAGTTGGAATATCTTTTGGCACTTTGGCTGCTGTTCGGTATTTTTTATCCGACAGCCCGACAGTTCTGGCCGCTGAACCTGCTTAAAGGGATTCCGCTGCAGTATGCAATCAACATGACCTATTCTGCTATCGGCTACGGTGTGGCAGGCTATTATCTGCGTACCTGGCCGCCGTGCCGCCGCACGGCGCAGCTTATGGCTGGTGTGGGACTGATGATTGTCTTTGGCGGTACGGCCTGGCTGTCCATTCGGCAGGGCGCGCTGGCCACGGCGCTGCTGGAGGGAATGTCGCCTGGCGCGGCGCTCTATGCATTGGGACTCTTTGGATGGCTGGTCTCCGTACGGCCCGCAAAGCCAGATGTCGTCCGGCAAATTTCCGGCGCTTCATTTTGCGTTTATCTGGTACATATGTTCTGGGTTTATCTCTTGCAGGCACTGGGATTTTCGGTGCAGCGGCTGCCGTATCTCGTGTCGATTCCGCTGCTGGTGCTCGCGGTATTCGTGCTGAGTTTTGTAACCTGGCTTGTGCTGCGCCGCATTCCGGGTGTCCGGCGTTGGCTGATCTGACAGGACTTTGTGAAATTATTGACATTGCTATGGAATTAAGATACAATAAAAAGAAATTCTGCTTGGAAAGGGCGCGGATGTACGCATGAAGAAGGAAGTCAAAAAACCGTCGTCAGTGCCAGTTTGGGGCTTTGCGGCCGTGTGGCTGCTCTGGTGCCTGGCTGCGCCGATGTACAAGCTGTGGCATCTGGCGCTCTGCGCGGTGCTTTCCGTGGCGGCGGCAGTGGTTCTGCGCCGATTTTTCCCTGGTAAGACCGTGGTGATTGAGGTGCCGGAGGCTGCGCCGGATACGGGTGATGCGGCGCTCGATCAGGTGATTCTACAGGGGCGGGCGTATCTTAAGCAGATCCGGGCGGTCAATGCGGCGATTCCGGATCCAAAAATCAGCGCGCAGCTGGATGAATTGGAACAATTGACCGGCAAGATTTTTGCCGCGGTGCAGCAGGATCCGAAGAAACTGACGCAGATTCGGCAGTTTTTGTCCTATTATTTGCCTACAACACTGACGCTGCTGGAAAAATATGCGAATTTGCAGGGCCAGCAGGCCGGCGCCAATATTTCGGGCGCGATGGAACAGATTGCCGGAATGCTGGATAAAATTCTGGTGGCATTCCGTCGGCAGTTGGATGCACTCTACGCTGCCGATGTAATGGATATTACCGCTGAAATTCAGGTTATGGAGCAAATGCTTCAGTCCAACGGCCTGACAGAACACAAAGATTTTGAACGAGTGACAGGAAGGAGCCGAAATGATGGATGAGAAATTGCCTGAACTGACCCTTGCGCCGGATCTGACCGAAGCGCCGAAGCTGGAGGTAACGCCGGAGGTGGCGCTCAGCACGGCGGAGCAGCCTGCACCTGCGCCGGAGGCAGGCCCGGAGATGAGCGCGCTGACGGAGAAGGAACAGCAGGCAGTGCTGGATTTTGCCGATAAAATTGATATCAGCAATTCCAACCAGATTCTGCAGTATGGCGCAGGCGCGCAGAAGAATATTGCAGATTTTTCCGAGACGGCGCTGGAGTCGGTGCGCACCAAGGATATGGGCGAGATCGGCGGCATGATTACAGGGCTGGTCGGCGAACTGAAGAGCTTTGATGCGACAGAGGAGAAAAAAGGCTTTTTGGGTCTGTTCAAGAAGGCGGGCAGCTCTGTAGAACAGATGAAGGCCAAGTACGCCAAGGTGGAGACAAATGTCAACAGGATTTCCGAAAGCCTGGAAAAGCACCAGATTACCCTGCTCAAGGATGTTGCGCTGCTGGATCAGATGTATGAGAAAAATCTGGAGTACTATAAACAGCTGACCATGTACATTCTGGCCGGACGCAAGAAGCTGGAGACAGAACGCGCCATCACCTTGGCTGAGATGTATAATAAGGCCAAGCAGAGCGGCCTGCCGGAGGATGCCCAGCGCGCCAACGACTATGCAAATCTCTGCGAGCGTTTTGAGAAGAAACTGCACGATCTGGAAATCACACGGGTCATCTCGCTGCAGATGGGTCCGCAGATCCGTATGGTGCAGAATAACGACACACTGATTTCGGAGAAAATTCAGACTTCCATCGTTAATACGATTCCTCTATGGAAATCGCAGATGGTTCTGGCACTCGGTATCCGCCACAGTCAGGAAGCAATTCAGGCACAGCGGGCGGTGTCTGATATGACCAACGAGCTGCTGAAAAAGAATGCGGATATGCTCAAGACCGCCACGGTGGAGACTGCAAAGGAGTCCGAGCGTGCGATTGTGGATATTGAGACGGTTCAGCATACCAACCAGCAGCTGATCTCTACGCTGGACGAAGTGCTGCAGATTCAGACGGAAGGCCGCCAGAAGCGGCAGGCTGCAGAGACGGAGCTGCGGAAAATTGAGGGCGAGCTGAAGCAGAAACTGCTGGAAGTGCGCGGTTGAGAAAGGACCTGTTGCTTTGAACCTGTTGCAGAACCGAAAATTCGCTATTGCAGCGGCGATTGTCATCGTGCTGGCATCCACGGTTTTTGGCGTGCACCGCTCTGCCGGAGCCGAAGCCGGAAAGGTGGAGCAGATGTTCCAGCGCGGCGTAGATGGTTCGGGATATGGAATCGCCGGAGATTTGTCGGATCGGCTGGACTATGCCCAGAACCTGTGTAAAATCGCGGCGGCGGCAGACGGCACGGAGCAGGCGGTCACAGCGGTGCAGGATGCACGGCTGGCGCTTGATACCGCCAAGGGGCACAGCGCCCAGTTTGCTGCCAACGAGACGCTGACGGAGGCGGTTTATATGCTGGATGCAGCGCTGAAAAAAACGGGATATGAATCGGCGGACTGGACCCGCTACCTGCAGAATTTTGCTTCGAAGGGAATGACCATTGTCCACGAGGCCGCCAAATTTAACGAGCAGGTTCGGGATTATCAGGATACGGTTGCGTCTGCGCCGCTGGTACGGCTGCTGGGCGCAGCGGAACCGCTGGAGGAGTTTGCATGAAACGACGCTTTGCAGCCCTTGTGCTGCTGATGATTCTTGTGCTGGCGCTTGCGGTGCCCGCAATGGCTTCGCGGGAGATTGTTCAGCCGACGGCGGCCGGCTATGTGGCGGATTACGCCGATGTGCTCTCGTCCGATACGGAGCAGTCCATCATTAAAAAGGTGAAGGCGCTGGACGCGGCCTGCGGCGGTCAGATTGTGGTGGTGACGATTGATTACCTCAATGATCTGGATGCAGAGGAGTATGCCTATGAGGTCCTCAATCAGTGGGGCGTAGGCGATAAAACGAAGAACAACGGCGCAGTTTTGCTGCTGGTGACCGGCGAAGGCAAGGGCTGGCTGACCGTTGGCACCGGACTGGAGGATTATATCTCTGCCGGTGTGGCAAATGATATCCTGGATACAGATTGCTGGCCGGATTTTGACGCCGGCGATTATGATGCTGCAGCGACCAAAACGGTGGATGCGTTGCTGGCACAATACGAGTCCTACTATGGGATTACCATCGACGATACATCAGTGCAGCCGCAGGGTCAGACAACTGAAATGCCGCAGCAATCGGCGCACAGTCAAAGGTTTGGGGATATTATCTGGCTGATTGTCGTACTGGTTCTGCTGAACCTGGTCTTTGGCGGTGTCGGGCGGCGGAGAATGAATCTGTTCTTCTGCGGTCCTGGCCTGTGCGGCCCCGGTCCTCGTCCGCCCCGCGGCGGCGGATTCCATGGTGGAGGCTTTGGCGGCGGAAGCTTCGGTGGCGGCAGTTTCGGCGGAGGCTTTGGCGGCTTCGGCGGAGGCGGAGGCCGCGGCGGCGGCGCCGGAAGACGGTAAATGGAAAACAATACAGAAATGGGAGACGGAGACCAATGAATTTTACAAGCGAGTATCAGAGCAAGCTGACAACGGCGGATGAGGCGGTAAAGCTGATCCAGTCCGGGCACTGGGTGGATTATGGCTGGTGCACCAACACCTGCCACGATCTGGATATTGCACTGGCCAAGAGAATGCCGGAGCTGCACGATGTGAAGCTCCGCGGCGGCGTTCTGGTCTGGCGTCCGGCCGTGTTTGATGTGCCGAATGCAGCGGAGCATTTTTGCTGGAATTCCTGGCATATGACGGGCATCGAACGCAAAGCAATCGACGAGGGCATTGCCTTCTATGCGCCGCTGCGCTACTCGGAGCTGCCGCGCCACTACCGGGAGAGCATTCCGGCGGTTGATGTGGCAATGCTGCAGGTGACGCCGATGGATCAGCACGGCAATTTCAACTTTGGCCCCAACTCCTCCCACCTGGTGGAGGTGCTGCGCCGCGCCCACAAGATCATTGTGGAAGTCAATGAGAATATGCCTTACTGCTACGGCATTGACAATGAAATCAATATCGCGGATGTCACCTATGTGGTTGAGGGCAGCAATCCGGCGATTGCCGCGCTGCCGTCTGCAAAGATCACAGAGATCGATAAAAAAATCAGCGCCAATATCATGCCGCTGATTCCGGACCGTGCAACACTGCAGCTGGGAATCGGCGGCCTGCCGAACACCATCGGCGCAATGATCGCGGATTCGGATCTGAAAGATCTCGGCGTACAGACGGAGATGTATGTGGATGCCTATCTGGCAATGGCAAAGGCGGGCAAGATTACGGGCCGGTATAAGTCGGTGGATCCCGGCATCCAGACCTATGCGTTCGCCGCAGGCTCGCAGGATCTGTATGATTACATGAACAACAACCGGGAGCTGCTGGCCTGTTCTGTTTCCTACACCAACGATGCCGCCGTGGTGGCGCAGATTGATAACTTTATCTCCATCAACTCGGCGGTGGATGTGGATCTGTTCGGTCAGGTCAACGCGGAATCCAGCGGAAAACGCCATATCTCCGGCGCAGGCGGTCAGCTGGACTTTGTGCTGGGGGCATACCTTTCCAAGGGCGGCAAGAGCATTATTGCCTGCCCGTCGACATTCCAGAAGAAGGACGGTACGGTGGAATCCCGCATTCGCCCGATCCTGGCGCCGGGCACCATTGTGACGGACACCCGTGCTACGACACATTGGCTGGTCACGGAATACGGCGCAGTCAATCTGAAGGGCATGACCTCCTGGGAGAAGGCAGAGGCGCTGATCGGTCTGGCTGATCCGGCGTTCCGGGATGAGCTGATTGCTGAGGCAGAAGCGCTGAAAATCTGGCGCAAGTCCAATAAGCGATAACCTGAAGTTTACAGATGATTGGAAAAGACCGGGGTGGTGGCTGTCTCAGCGATCACACCGGTCTTTTTGTATTTTCCAGGGCAGATTGCAGTGCTGGAAAGCGAAAGCACCGGGGCATTATTGACTCCGGTGCTTTGCTTTTCGTTTCAGTTGTTTCAGCGCAAACGGATGCTGCCGTTCGGCCTCCTGCTGTGCGGCGCAGACGGCTGGGCGACCTGCCAGCTCTGGCGGCCCAATCGGGGGATGCGTTGTGTTTTTATAAAGGCACACTGTGGCATTATATTGGATGAGGCGCCTGGATTGCCTCCCATGCGTCAATTAACCGCGGCAGTGTCCAGGCTGCATTGGCAGGACTGGTGGAGGGCAGACGCAGGGCGGGAAGATTTGTCAGCGGCTGCTGATACTTGCAATAAAGCTTGTGCGCAGCTGCGCCGTTGCAATAGATGGCGCGGATTGGTGCGGCGGTAAGAATTGCACGGAGATTGGTCGGTGTGACATCCCGGATGGAGAGATCAGAGGAGCCGGTAATGGTGCACGATGCAATCACATCCCACAGGGCAATATGATGGCGGTGCAGCAGATCGGCCTTTTCCGGGATAGTCTGCGGCAGCGGCTCCTGCAGAACGGCGGCCAGAACGCGCCAGAACCGGTTCTGCGGGTGATGGTAAAAGAAATGCCCCTCTCTGGATTTTACCGAAGGGAAAGAACCCAGAATCAGAATCTGGGACTGCGTGTCGTAGAGCGGCGGGATGGGGTGGACAATATGTGCAGCTTCCAAGACAGCGCCTCCTTTCTGCTGGAACTATTATAGCGGGCAGGGCGTGTGCGCGCAAGATTACCCGTGTCTGCTTTGCAGCGCGGCGGAAAGAAAGCTCGCAAGAAAGAGAATCAGAAGCACCAGACGCTGCAGAAAAACTGCCTGCACATACAGGTGATGCGTCTGCGGGGAATAGGGATGGCCTGTCAGAAGCAGCCCCAGTGCTGCGGTCATCAGAACACAGCTGAGAATCAGCGCAATTTCGAGCACGCGCCGCGCGGATGGCGCCATATGGCGCAGACCGTGGAGCAGATTTTGCATGAAAGTCGCCTCCTGTGGAAGCAGAATAACATGCGGTTTGCGGCAGCGCAAGCGGAAAAACACGGAAAAAGTTTCGACGCGGTTCGACAGCCCGCTATGTGGAGGCAAAATCCGATAACACAAGATGTTGCGTGAAAAATTGAAAAAAGAAGCGGTTTGCAGAAAATGTCGAATTAGGCGAAATCTTCCCGCTTTTCCATCTGAAAAAAGTGTGCTTGAATGGCAGCATCAACGGCAGGGAAGAGGGCGGCGAGATGGACTTCCGGCAGAAGACGATCTTAAGAATCCGGCAGAGAGAAAACGGCGATTGGTTTCGGCTGGAGTACCAATTGGTGGAATCGATTGCGCAGACAGCGGAGGAATGTCAGGTTGCGCTTTATGGGCTGGCTGCTGCGCTCTTCGATCCGAATGGAGCGGAACAGACGGTGATCCATGCGATCTCCCCTGCCGCCAGCCGTGTGGAGGCGTTGATGACGCGGCTGGCGGACGGATTTGTGACGCCCTGCACCCTGCGGGATGTATTGGAGGATCTTGCGGCAGAAAATCCGGATTTTTGCGAGGAAACCGGTGGAAATTGCAGAATGGATCTGTTATACTGAAATTGGAATATCCCAGGGTTCCCGCAGCTGGGGAGGCTGCAAAAAATTTATCAGTATAGGAGCGGTTTCTATGGAATGGAATGAACTGATTGAACGCTATAAGAAAGTAGCACTGGCATCGGTTGCAGACGCCTGCGACTCAATTGTCGGCCGCACCTGCTACATGAGCCACGATATGCGGCCCCGCATTGTTGAAGCCCGCGTGGTTGGCCCGGCATTGACGGTCAACGAGACGGAGGCTGTAAAGTTCGGTGCGCCCCAGCATACGCTTGATACCATTGAGAATGCTGCGCCCGGCGATGTGTTGGTCATTGGCCTTGAGCGGGAGAATCTGGATGTAGCCGTGATGGGCGGCCTGGTTGCTGCCGGCTGTTATGTCAAAAAGATGGCGGGCGCCATCCTTGACTCTGGCATTCGCGATATCCCAGAAATCCGCGAGAAATTCGGTTTCCCGATTTATGCCCGCAGCGTTTCTCCCGGCACTACGCTGGGTCGGTACCTGTCCTTTGAGTCCGGTGTGCCGATTGTCTGCGGCGGCGTCCGGGTCAATCCGGGCGACCTGATTGTTGCAGATATCGACGGCGTTGTCGTGGTTCCGCGCGATAAGGCGGAAGAAGTCCTTCTGTTTGCGGAGGACATTGATGTGAAGGAAGCAGAGCAATCCGCCTGTATTTTGGAAACTGGCTCGCTGATTAAGGGCCTTGCCAAGCACAACCGCGTCTAAGCCCTTGTACGCGGCGAAAGGAGTCCTGTTATGAAATGCCCTTATTGCGGCTATCAGGAAAGTAAGGTAGTCGATTCCCGCCACAGTGAGGATGGCACCAGCATTCGCCGTCGTCGGGAGTGTCTGGAGTGTCAGAAGCGCTTCACCACCTATGAGATTGTGGAAAGTCTGCCGATTGTCGTCATTAAAAAGGATGGAAGCCGGCAGACCTTTGATCGTGCCAAAGTACTCAATGGTATGGTGCGCGCCTGTGAAAAACGGCCGGTGTCCATGGCGGCGCTGGAGGCAGCGGTTGCCGAAATTGAGCAGATCATTCAGAACTCTTTGGAGCGCGAGATTTCCACAGAGCAGATCGGCGAGCTGGTGATGGAACGCCTTAAGCCGATGGATGAGGTTTCCTATGTCCGATTTGCTTCAGTTTATCGTCAGTTTAAGGATATTAACAGCTTCATGTCAGAGTTAAATAAGATTCTGGCGGAGAAATGAGAAAAACGGTGCACAACTTGTGCACCGTTTTTTATGCGCATGTGGAAGCTGTCTGCAGGCGCTCGTCTGCGTTTTTCCAAAATCCAATTGTTTTTTGTTATGGGCTTATAGGATATTTCCCGGCAGCGGCATTTCCATTTGTGCGATGTGCTCCAGCTGCGCGGTCAATTCTGCACAGCGCCCGCGGAAGTCGGTTTCTTCCCCGGCGGCAGCGTAAGCCAGCAATGCAGCAAATCCGGCGGCGATAGTGTCGGTTTCATCGTGCCGGAGTACGGTCCCATAGTAACCGGCACGGCGCTCCCACAGTGCAGAGGCTTCACGAACCAGATCACTTGCGGCTTGAAGCGTTTCAGCCTGCGCGGCCTGCTGCAGCAGTGCCGCGGACTCTGTCAGCTGCTGCCGGAGTACCAGTGTGTTCCAAATGCACAGTGCCAACAGCAGCAAAATGAGCAGCCAGCCAAGCCCAAAGAACGGACGACGCATCAGTGCGCCTCCTTTCTGGCCAGAAACAGTTTTCCACCCGGCTCGGTTGTCAGCAGAAAGACATCGTCTGGCTTGCAGCCATGACAGGCGAGCTGCTGATTAAGCCACTGCCGGTCATGACCGGATTTTTTCAGATTCTCCGTCAGAATGCGGCCGTCGGAAATCAGAGTGATGGGGAGAACTGTGGGGGCCGCTTTTACGCCCAGATCTTTGGCGGTAGGGGGCATTGCATAGGATTTGAGCAGAACGCTGAGGGTCCCGTTGGTTTCCAGAATGGCGTACTGGACGCTGGCAATATCGGTCACATCCTTTTGACGCAGGGACTCCGTCAGTTCATCTGCAGTGATTCGGGCGCTGCGCAGCGCTTTTTGCAGGATGGTTCCGTCCTGAATTAAAATTACAGGCTTCCCACAGAAGAATTGACGAAATTTGATAGAGCGCATTGAAAAAACGGCCAGCAGCAGCTCCAGCGCCAGTACCACCAGAATTGGGATGACGCCGGTGAGCAGCGGAATTCCGATATCCTGCATGGGGACGGAGGCCAGATCGGCCAGCAGCATACTCACGACAAATTCTGCAGGTTCCATTTCGCCCAGCTGCCGTTTGCCCATTAGCCGCACGGTCAGGATCAGCAGCGGATAGAGAATCAGCGCGCGGATGTAAGAGATAAACAATGGCTTCACCCTCCTGCCGCTATTCTCTGCCGGAAGTGGGGATTTATTCTGCTGGTAGGGCTGTAATTTTTCATGGACATTTCGCGGAAACAAGCTTGATATTTATTCAGATGTGCGATAGAATGTTATAAACTGCGACAACTGCGGGAATTGTGGAAGATTCTGTATATTATACAAAATATTCAATAATTTTTGCATGTTTATTCGTTTGACTTTATAGAGAAGTGGGGAGTACTGATGAGAGCGACGCTGATTCTTGAAAACGGCGCCATGTTTCAGGGAACTGGCATGGGAGATCCTGCCGACCGCATCTGTGAGATGGTGTTTAACACCTCCATGGCAGGCTATCAGGAAGTTCTGACCGATCCGAGCTATGCCGGACAGGGTGTTGTAATGACTTATCCGCTGATCGGTAACTACGGTGTGAATAAGGAAGATGAAGAGTCCAGTCATCCCTGGGCAGAGGCTTTTGTGGTCCGGCGTCTTTGCCGCCGCGGCAGCAATTTCCGCTGTGAGGGTGATTTGGACTCTTATTTGAAGGAAAACCATGTGGCGGGCCTGTGCGATGTGGATACGCGTGCGATCACCCGGATTCTGCGGGAGCAGGGTACGATGAACGGCCTGATTACCACGGAGGAGAACTTCAACCTGAATGAGAAGCTGGAAAAAATCCGTGCATACCGGGTAGCCGGTACGGTGGAGAAGGTGACGCGTCCGGCAGCGGAGGTTTTTGGCGAGGACGGCGGCTACCATGTCGCTCTGATGGATTTCGGCGTGAAGCAGAATATGATCCGTTCGCTGGTCAAGCGCGGCTGCCGTGTGACGGTGCTGCCGGCGCATACTCCGGCAGCGGAGATTCTCGTCGGTGGCTATGACGGCGTCATGCTCTCCAACGGCCCAGGCGATCCGGCCGACTGCACGGAGATTATTGCAGAGCTTAAGAAGCTCTATGAATCCGATCTGCCGATTTTTGGTGTCTGCCTTGGCCATCAGCTGATGGCGCTGGCAACCGGCGCAAAGAGTGAGAAGCTCAAGTACGGCCACCGCGGCGGCAACCATCCGGTGCGCGATATTGCGGAGGGGCGCGTTTATATCACTTCTCAGAACCACGGTTATTGCATTGTAGCAGACTCGGTGGATCCGGCGGTGGCCGAGGTCAGCCATGTCAATGTCAATGATGGCACGGTGGAGGGACTGCGCTACAAAAATCGCAAGCTCTTTACGGTACAGTTCCATCCGGAAGCTGCACCGGGACCGCAGGATACGGCCTATCTGTTTGACCGCTTTATTGCCATGATGGGAGGTGACCGGTAATGCCGAAGAAAGAATGGATTAAGAAAGTTCTGGTGCTGGGCTCCGGCCCGATCATCATCGGTCAGGCTGCGGAGTTTGACTATGCCGGTACCCAGGCCTGCCGCTCGCTGAAAGAAGAGGGTGTAGAGGTCGTTCTGATTAATTCCAATCCTGCAACGATCATGACCGACCCCGATATTGCCGATCATGTATATATTGAGCCGATGACGATGGACATGGTCACGGAGATTATTGCCAAAGAGCGCCCGGATGCCATTTTGCCGACGCTGGGCGGCCAGACAGGTCTGAACCTGGCAATGAATCTCTATGAGAACGGTACGCTGGAGGAATACGGCGTGGCGCTGCTCGGAACCTCGGCGGAGTCCATCCGCAAAGCGGAGGATCGTCAGGGCTTTAAGGACTGCATGGAGGAAATTGGCCAGCCCTGCATCACATCCAAGGTTGTGCATACCGTGGAGGATGCCGAAGCCTTTACAAAGGAGATTGGCCTGCCGGTTATTATTCGTCCCGCTTATACACTGGGCGGCACGGGCGGCGGCATTGCCTATACCTGGGAGCAGCTCCGCGAGATTTCGGAGAGCGGCATTCGTATGAGCCGTGTCAATGAGATTCTGGTCGAGCGCTGTATTGCCGGTTGGAAGGAAATTGAGTATGAAGTAATCCGCGATGGCGCAGGCAATGTCATTACGGTCTGCAATATGGAAAACCTGGATCCTGT
>CAKTFW010000002.1 GCA_934561175.1 uncultured Oscillospiraceae bacterium | reverse complement strand
CCGCAGGGTTGCTACAGTGAGGACAACCTGAAAATGGCACAGGAATTGGGCTATAAAACGGTATTCTGGAGTCTGGCCTATGTGGACTGGTATGACAACAACCAGCCCACCAAAGAACAGGCCTTTGAGAAATTGATTCCACGCATTCATCCTGGTGCTATCGTGCTGCTCCACAGTAATTCCAAAACCAATGCTGCCATTCTGGATGAGCTGCTCACCCAATGGGAATCCCTTGGTTACAGCTTCGGTACGCTGGACGAACTGTTCGCCGGATAGTTTCAAAGCCGGTATTTATCGTCGGTTTGACATTTTTCAAATCACAATATATAATAAGATTGAGATTTTTTGATTCTGGCAGCAGGAGGTACGAGATGAAAAAGGGTTATATTTCCAATCCAGTTATCTCCAGAATGCCGCGCTATTTCCGCTGTGTTGACGAATTGTACCACGAAAAATGTGTACGAGTTTCCTCTGCGGCACTGGCCGAGAAGTTGGGATTAACCGCTTCCCAGGTGCGGCAGGATTTCAGTTGTTTTGGCGAATTCGGTCAGCAGGGTTACGGTTATAATGTGGAGACGCTCCGGGAGGAAATTGGTAACATTCTAGGGCTTCCCACGCAGAATTCCGTAATCGTCGTTGGCTGCGGTAATCTGGGTCATGCAATCCTGAACAACTTTGACTTTTCCGTTTGCGGTATGTCGCTGATCGGCGCATTTGATGTCTCGCCCGACTTGATTGGGCAGCGTATCGGTTCTGTCACCGTCCGCAGTTTTGATGATCTTGAGGCAACCATCAACAGTGCCCATCCGGAAATCGCCGTACTTTGTGTTCCGCGAAATTTTGCGCAGTCCGTCGCAGATCAGTTGATTGCACTCGGTATTCGCGGCATTTGGAACTTTACCAACCATGAGCTTAGCGTCCCGGACAAAATCAAGATTGAAAATGTGGTGTTCCAGGACAGCTTGCTGTTGCTCGGCTACAAAATCAATGAGGGAAAAGAAGGATGAAACGGAAACACCGGCTGTTGTTTCCAGCCCTGCTTAGTTGCCTTTGCGCGGTCCTGCTCATCTCGGCCTATGGTGCCGGAGATGAACAGGATCCTGTTTTAACAAAAAGCTACCTTGAGACAGTAGCAACCGCACAAATGCAGAAAGAGGCAACCGCAGCGCTGAACACCGCCATGAACCAGCCTTACAGCGTCTCATTTCGCACACTGGCGGAGGCCGTTGGGAACTATAATCTGGAGCAGCTCCAGACGGATACTGCATTCCACCGTGCCAACGCAGCGGTTCTCTCGCTGAAGCGTGGGGACAAGCTGACGCTTCAGCCCGGCACGCAGGCCATGCCCATCAGCGGAATTGCCGTTGCCAATTGCAGCGGCATCATCAATGTCACCTCTGGCTATGCCGTGAAAGATACCGGTACGCTATATTATCAAAACCTCTATATGAAAAATGATGCGCCAACCGGCGGCATTACTGTAACTTCTGACACCGCGGAGATCTGGATCAAGGGCGTCTATTCTCTGCAGGCCGCAAGTGGCCCCAACTATCTCTCCATGGCAGACGCGCTGAACACGATGGGATTGTTTCAGGGTACCGGTCACGGTTATCTGTTGGAAAAAGCGCCAACTCGTGCGCAGGGTCTTGTTATGTTTTTGCGTATGATGGGGCTGGAGGATGAAGCGCTCGCCTACACAGGTTCCCATCCATTTACCGATGTTCCCCGCAGCCATTGGGCTTACCGCTATGTTGCATACGCCTATCATGCGGGACTTACGAACGGAAGCTCTGCCTATCAGTCCGTCTTTTCGCCGGACAGTACCATCACCGCGCAGCACTATCTGACGCTTCTGATGCGTGCACTGCACTATCAGGAAGGCAGCCAGTTTCAATACAGCACCGTCGCCACAGACGCTGTTCGGCAAGGACTGTTTCAGTCTGCGGAAATCCGCGCAATCACCAATGGCAGTTTTCTCCGCGGCCGTCTTGTGTATCTGTCTTATCAGAGTCTGTTCTGCATTGACCAGTCCTCCGGCCGGATGCTGCTGCAGCAATTGATTACAGATGGCACGATTTCTCTTGCCAACGCCGACCGTGGTATCTGTCAAGTGATCGGCGGCAGACTCACATAGATTTTTTCTCACCAATTCGCCCCCTCTGAATATCATGGAATGAGAGCCGCAGCGATGCTGCTTCCAATCTAATTTCAGGAGGTACAAATCTATGTCTTGCAATTCAGGTTTCATGTCCGGTAATAACTGGTGGTGGATCATTCTGATCATCTTCATTCTCTGCTGCTACAATGATAACAGCAGCGACAACTGCGGCTGCGGTTGTTAATAACTATACATCCATAAAAACAGGCGGCGCAACTGCGCCGCCTGTTTTTCTTATGCGTGATGCAACAGTTCCCGATTCACTAAATTCAGCGGCACACCGCCCTGCAGAACACGCACCACCTCTTCCGCCGGCGTCGCCTGCAAAACCTGCTGTGCGCGATTGGAAAACCAGCCCATATGCGGCGTGATAATAATATTGTCATGCCCCAGCAGCGGATTTTCCGCCCCTGGTGGCTCCTGTTCCAGCACATCCAGGGCTGCCGCCCGGATGCGCTGATTTTCAATCGCCCACAGCAGCGCCTTTTGATCCACCAGTCCACCGCGTGCCACATTGATAATTGCAGCATTCGGCTTCATCTTTTCAAACGCTGCTCGATCAAACATATGATAGGTCTGCTCCGTCAGCGGGCAGTGAATAGAGATATAATCTGCGCCAGTCAGAATTTCATCCAGAGACTTCGCCTCCACACCATCGACACAGATCGCCTCCGGCGGTACAAAAGCATCATACACCCAGATTCGGTCGCAAATCGGCTTCATCTTTTCCACGAAGCGGCGTGCAATTTTCCCATAACTGATTACACCAACGGTTTGATTTTTAAGTCCATCATACCGCCACGGTTTTCCATACCATTTTCCCGCCTGTACATAATCCGCATATTGCGGAATTCTGCGCGCCAGCATCAGCAGCAGTGCCAGTGCCTGATTGGAAACTTCCTCTGTGCAGTAATCGCTCACATTCGCCACATAAATTCCATGCTCTGTCGCCGCGCGCAAATCCACGCGATCAACGCCGGTACTGTAGGATGCAATAACCTTGCAGCGCGATAGATGTGCAATCACCTCACGGGTGATCGGTGCAAATTGCACAATTAACGCATCCGCGTCGGCAGCCGCCCGGATCAGTTCCTCCGTTGTTTTAACCTGGCAGTCATAAACATCCGCATCAATTTTCTGCAGAATCGCACACTCCTGGTCAATCGTTTCGTACTCCCGGTCTGTAATCACGACCTTAAATCGCCCCATATATGCTCCACCCCTTTTTCCCGCAAACAGCCCGCAGTTTGTTCACGCTTAATTCATATTTTTAATATTTTTATAATATGTGATATTCCTGCAAAAATCAATCCCTGTCTTCACAATTCTCGATTCCTTTCTGGATCCTCTCCCCCTAACTTGACGGTTCCTGACAAATCCAGTAAAATAAAAAATATGGCACTTGGCCATACTTTTACTCCGTTTCAACGGAGTCATGTTTTGGAGGGTACAATATGGTGAAAAATCTGTTTGAAACCGTTGATCTCGGCGGTGTAATCTGCAAAAACCGCTTGGTTCGCAGCGCCACTTTTGAAGCTGGCGGCGCATCCCGCGGGGTCATTACACCGGTGTTGAAGTCAATCTATCAGGATCTGGCCGACGGCGGCATTGGTGCAATTATTACCGGCACGATGTGCGTAAATCAAACCGGCGCTTTCAGTCGCGGCATGGTACAGGTGCAGGATCCCGCTTTTCCCGCTGCTTTTTCCGAGATTGCACAGATGCTGCACAGTAAGGATTGCCGATTGATTGCACAGATCAATCACGCCGGTTCCCGCACCAATCCCAAAATGCTGCCAGAAGGTATGCTGCCGCTGGCGCCATCTGACTCCGAAAAAACACAGGCTCTGACTGTGGAACAGATTCAGGAAATCGTCCATGATTTTGGTGTCTGTGCCAAAATCTGCAAAGACGCCGGTGCCGACGCCGTACAGCTTCACGCTGCGCACGGCTATCTGGCCAGTGAGTTTCTCAGCCCCTATTTCAACCGCCGCACCGACGCTTATGGCGGTTCGATTGAAAACCGTGCGCGTTTTCTCTTTGAAATCTATGATGCAGCCCGCGCTGCTGTCGGCCCCGATTACCCGCTGTGGGTAAAAATCAACTATATCGATCTGACCGATCCAGGCATGACCGAAGAAGAATTCCAGTGGGTCTGCAGGGAACTCTCCAAACGCGGCATCAACGCAATCGAAGTCTCCAGTGGTCTGTCTGAAACCCGCGATTCTAAATCCTTCCGCGCAGTCCCCAACGAAGCGGCAGAGGCCTACAACGCGCAGGCAGCAGTAGATTTGGCGGAAATGATTGATACACCAATTATTTCCGTCGGTGGTTACCGCACACCTTCGATTATGAACAAGTGGCTAAACGCAGGCAAAATCGCCGCCATCTCCCTGTCTCGGCCGCTGATCCTCGATCCAGGTCTGCCCGCCAGATGGCAGGCCGGAAGCAATGAAAAGCCGAAGTGCATCTCCTGTAACAAATGCTTTACCGTAGCGCCACTGGGCTGCGGTGCATTCCCCAAGCAGGCAGAATAAAAGAAGTGGGAATCGGAATCCCGGTTCCCACTTTCCGCATCTATAAAAATACCCCAGCAGGTTTCACCTGTCGGGGTATTTTATCTTTTGTTTTACAGTGCAGCCTTCGCAGTATCAACAATCGCCTTGAACGCGGTCGGATCCGTGATTGCCAGTTCAGAGAGCATCTTTCGATTCATCTCGATACCAGCTTTCTTCAGGCCGTACATGAACCGAGAATAGTTGATCTCATAAGGAGCCACAGCAGCGGAGATACGAGCAATCCACAGCTTGCGGTAGTCGCGCTTCTTCTGCTTGCGGCCAATATATGCATACGCGCCGGACTTCATGACAGCCTCTTTGGCCATCTTAAAGTGCTTGGACTTGCTGCCCCAATAGCCCTTGGCGAGCTTCAGCGTTTTATTTCTTCTTTTGCGCGTCATCATTGCGCCTTTAACTCTTGCCATTTTTTAATCCTCCTGTATGTCTACCCTTATTTGTACGGGATCATTTTCTTGATCGCGTCGACATTGGTCTTGTCGGCATAGGCACCGCTGCGCAGGCGACGGGTCCGCTTGGTGTCCTTCTTGGTGAGGATATGGCTCTTAAATGCGTGAGCGCGCTTGACCTTACCGGTCTTGGTCAGCTTAAATCTCTTTTTCGCGCCGCTATGGGTCTTAATCTTCGGCATAATTGCTTCTCCTTCCGTATTCGGATATTATTTTGCAGTCTTGGGCGACAGGAACATGGACATGTGTCTGCCATCCAGCTTCGGATTTTTTTCAACCGAGGCAACCTCTGCGCAGTCTGTGCCGAATTTCTTCAGCAGATCCTCACCGAGGCTGGTATGCGCCATCTCACGGCCGCGGAAACGAACCGTAACCTTGACTCTGTCGCCATCCTTGAGGAATTTCTGTGCATTCTTCACCTTGACATTGAAATCGTTGGTATCGATGCTCGGAGACATCCGAATCTCCTTGATCTCGACGACATGCTGATTTTTCTTGGCTTCCTTTTCTTTTTTGGTCTGCTCAAAGCGGAACTTACCATAGTTCATGATCTTGCAAACTGGGGGAACTGCGTTCGGTGAAATTTTCACCAGATCGAGATCCTGCTCATAAGCAAGCCGCAGCGCATCCGTCGGCGCCATGATTCCGAGCTGTGCGCCGTCGGCGCCAATCACACGGATTTCCTTATCTACGATTTCTTCATTCAGCTGATGCTCTAATTTGCCGATGGGAAAACACCTCCAAAGCAATAAAAAAAGTACGGATACCGCAACTGGCACCCGCACAAAGCAAAGACCCTTTGGGTCTTATTGTTCTTATCAACCTCTTCGCGATGCTGGAGGTGAGGGCGGGGCCACCGCTCCTTCTTTCTTCTGCTTGTATACTCTACCACATACGCAAGCGCTTGTCAATTCTTTTTTGCTTATCCCTGAAAAATTTGAAGCGGCGGCGCCGCCAGTGAGAACACAACCAGACATGCGCAATAAAAGCCGACTCCCATCAAAAGCGTCCCTGCCCAGTCTCCGATCGCCGTGCTGCTTCGCAGCCGGTAAGCCAGGAAAAAGCCCGCTGCCAGCACAGCATAATACAGCACGACAGGAAACGCCTCGGTCCGGATACCAAATCCCGCAACACCTGGGTAGTAAACGCCGAGCAGCAAAACCGGCATGAACAGCAATGCCGCAAGGCACCCACCCCAGCCCTGCTGCTTGCGCGGCGCCATCGCTGCAATCCAGGGTGATGCGAACAAAAATGGCCAAAACAGCAATTTCAAATGTTCCCAAACGCTCTCATTAACCGGTGCTATCAAGCCAACCAGCGGGATTGGTACCCACGGATATAAAAAGTGCCATGCCGTGCCCAACAGCGCAGTTCCAACATAAAGCCACAAAATTTTCCTCACCATGCCAAACGCCCCCTCGCCTATTTCTACGGCGAAGGGGCGTGCATTATGTGCTCAGTTCTGGAAAAACTTGTCGTGAATAGCGCGGACCGCCCGCTCTGCATCTTCTTTGTTAATCAGAACAGAAACCTTGATCTCGCTGGTAGAGATCATGCGAATATTGATATTCGCGTCATAGAGTGCCTCAAACATCTGCGACGCCACACCGGAATTGGTTGCCATGCCGGCACCAACAATCGAAACCTTGGCCACATCGGTTGCAATGTCAAAATGGTCATAGCACAGTGCGGATCGATTCTCCTCCAGCAGCTTCGCGCAGGCTTCTGCATCCGTCTCTCCTACGGTAAAGCTGATGTCTTTCGTGTTGTTGCGGCCAATCGACTGCAGGATAATATCTACATTGATCTGGCCACGGGCCATCAACGCAAAAACCTTGTAGGCAACCCCCGGCTCATCCTTCAGGCCCACCAGCGCCACACGGGCAATCTTCTTGTCCTGTGCAACGCCGCTCACAAACATTTTCTCCATACCTTTTACAACCTCCTTGACAATCGTACCCGGTTTTCTTGAGAAGCTGGAAAGAACCTCCAGCTCCATGTTGTACCGCTTTGCCATCTCCACGGAACGGTGATGCAGCACCTGCGCGCCAAGCGCCGCCAATTCCAGCATTTCATCATAAGTAATCTCGTCCAGCTTTCTCGCATTCGGGACGATACGCGGATCGGCGGTGTAAACACCGTCCACATCGGTATAAATCTGGCAGAGATTTGCCTTTAACGCCACAGCCAGCGCCACGGCCGTCGTATCAGAGCCGCCGCGTCCCAGCGTAGTGATATCACCATATTTGTTCAACCCCTGGAACCCGGCCACCAGCACGATTTTTTTCTTATCCAGTTCTTCCCGAATACGGGAGCCCGCGACCTTTCGGATCCGGGCTGCACCATAACTGCTGTCAGTCTGCATTCCAACCTGCCAGCCCGTCAACGAAATCACCGGGAATCCCAATGCCTCAATTGCCATTGCCGTCAGGGAAATCGACATCTGCTCGCCAGTTGCCAGCAGCATATCCATCTCACGCTTGGAGCATTTCGGATTCAGCTCCGCCGCCTTTGCAATCAAATCATCCGTCGTGTCGCCCTGTGCCGAAAGCACAACCACGACATCGTTTCCCTGCTGATATGTTTTTGTGACAATATCCGCCACATTCCGGATTCGATCCGCATTCGCAACCGAACTACCGCCAAATTTCTGAACTACCAGTGCCATATTTGCCTCCAACTCCCCTGCGGGATTTTCTCCATTCTATGTCCGTCACTCCATGACGGGAATCGGTGCTGCAGATGCTGCAAATCCGCCTGCCAGGATTTCGTCCAAATGCCGCTTTGTCATCCGCGGCGTAAAGAAGCCGACCTGGCCCTCAATCATTCGGCTAATAATCCGCGCGTCACCAAACGCAGCGCCAATCCGCAAGGGGCTCTCCGTCGTCCGGATAAACCACTCCAGTGGCAGGTCTCTCATATCAAACACGGCGTCCGGGCCGCCTTCTGCCCAATCGATATATTTTCTGGCCCTAAAGTGTTTCACCGCGTCAATGACATCTGCCACGACGGCACTGGCCGTCGGAAGCTTACCTGCACCGCGGCCGTAAAACATCACATCGCCGATTGCATCGCCGCGCACCACAATACCATTGAAGACATCTTCCACATTTGCCAGCTGATTGTCCTCCGGGACAAAGTGCGGAGAAACATAGGCGCAAATTTTTCCGCTGTCTTCCATATGGATTGCCCGTCCCAGCAGCTTGACGGTCATGCCTGCCTCTGCCGCAAACGCCACATCCACACTTGTAATCCCCGTAATACCTACCGTCGGCACCTGATCCGGATAAACATGGCGGCCAAATGCCAGCGCCGCCAGAATGCAGATTTTCCGGCAGGCATCGGTACCCTCGATATCCGCTGCCGGATCCCGTTCGGCATATCCCTTTTCCTGTGCGTCCTTCAGCACTTCGTCAAAGGGTTTTCCCTCTTTAAACATTTTCGTCAGGATATAGTTGGTGGTGCCATTCAAGATGCCGCAGATCTCCGTCAGATCGTTAGCCGCCAGGCATGAGGTCAGCGGACGCAGAATTGGAATGCCGCCGCCTACACTCGCCTCAAACAAAAAGTTGAGATTTTCCCGTTTTGCCAGCATCAGCAGCTCATGACCGTGCGTTGCAACCAGTTCCTTATTTGCCGTGACAACATGCTTACCGGCAATCAGGCTACGGCGGACATAGTCCAGCGCCACAGTGGCGCCGCCAATGCACTCCACAACCACTTGAACCTCCGGATCCTGCTCAATGATACTGAAATCATGTATGATCAGATCCGCATAAGGATCGCCCGGCCGATCATGTGTATTAAGAATATATTTAATGTGGATCTCTTCTGCCGCTTTTTTCGTGATGGACTCCCGGTTCTTATGCAGGACCTCCGCCACACCACTGCCGACAGTTCCATATCCCAGCAATGCAATTGCTGCCATTTGATCACGCTCCTTATCCAGCTACTACCTCAGCGCGGACCACGCCGTCTAAATTTTCCATTTTCTTCATCAGATCTTCTACAGAGCACCGTAAATCCGAAGTCTCCGCCGACATCGTCACCATCGCACAGCCATTCGTCGGAATTGTCTGATTGATTGTCAGTATATTCGCGCCGCAATAGGCTAAAATGGATAATATGCCAGACAAGACACCCGTTCTGTCTTTCAACATCAATTGAAAAGTAATAATGCGGCCCGCCATCATATTTTGAAATGGCTTGAGTGCATCCCGGTATTTATAATAGGCGCTTCGGCTGATTCCGGTCGCCGCCGTGGCCTCGCCGACCGTAGAAACCTCTCCGGTTTCCAGCATTCGCTTGGCTTCGGCTACTTTCAGGAACACCTCCGGCAGTGCCGCCGACTCTACAAGAAAGTATTTTGGTATTTTTTCCACGGGTTTTACCTCCGTTTTGTCTTTCTCACAAGTGCATTTGTGCTTCGCGTGAACCTTATACTATCATGTTCCCAGTGGGATTGCAAGTCGCATTCCGTGAATTCAAGCCGAAAAATATCCGTTTCTCCGGCGTTTCTTTTTGTGCATTTTTCAACATTTTCTCATTATGACCTGCATTGGTCCACATCATTCCTGGAAAGGGGTATTCATGGAGCGCGTCGATCTTCGCACCTGGCTGTTGACCGGTCTGGCAGCTGCCATAGCACTTATTCTATTTTGGAAGTTTCTTCTTCCAGTTTTTCTTCCGTTTCTCATTGGTCTGATTGCAGCAGCCGCGGCGGAGCCGGCTGTACGGCTGCTGATCCAGCGAGCACATTTTTCCCGCGGTCCGGCAGCGGCATTGACGGTTGTTCTGCTCTATTCCGTTCTTGGCGCCGGTCTGTTTCTGCTGCTGCGCCGCGGATTATTTGAGCTTGGCGCACTCTCCGGTGCACTGCCGGAAATGCTCTCCCAGCTCTCTGCTCCGGCAGCCCGCTTGCAGCAATGGCTGGAACAGCTGGCCACCCAAATTCCCGACGGTCTTGGGGAAATTCTTCGCACCGGGATCGATAACTTTTTCTACAATGGGCAGGATCTTGTCTCACAACTCTGCCAAACTGCGCTCAATCTGGTTTCCACAGCTCTCACACGGCTTCCCGCCGTCTTTTTCTTCCTCGTTACCGCCATTCTTTCCAGTTTTATGATCGCAGCAGAATTACCATGGCTCCGCACCCGTTTACGGGAAACGCTTCCCGTTCGCTGGTCTCAGCAAATTTGCAGCATCACCTCCGTGCTCAAGCGCGCCCTCGGCGGCTGGTGCATTGCACAGCTCAAGCTGATGGGGATCACCTTTCTTCTGCTCACTTTTGGCCTGATGATCCTTCAATTTCCCTACGCGCTGCTGTTTGGATTACTGATTGCCATTCTGGACGCGCTCCCACTTTTCGGCACCGGAACTGTTTTGATTCCCTGGAGCTTGATTCAATTTCTGCAGCACAATCTGCGCTGCGGCATCGGACTTTTAATTCTCTACGGAGTCACCGCGCTGACCCGCACCGTGTTGGAGCCACGGCTGATCGGCCGCCAAGTCGGACTGAATCCGCTAATCACGCTCTTTGCACTGTACGCCGGCTATCGTTTTTTAGGCGTCGGCGGTATGATTCTCTTTCCCATTCTCGCGATTCTGTTGCGTCAACTGCTGCACTCACTGCATGCAGAATAACTTGCTTTTCCCTCCGCAGGCCGGTAAAATAACGACGGAGGTGAGAAAATTCATGGTATTACGCTGTATCGCCGCGCGACAGGCAAAACTTTTGTCCATTCTACGCCAGGAGCTTTCTCTCTCATCCGGTCTGATTAAGCGGCTGAAATATGACCATGCTTTCCGGGTCAATGGCGTTCCAGTCTACACCAATTACCTGGTTTGCCCCGGCGACGAAGTCACTGTCACGCTGCAGGACGCCGTACCGGAATATCCGGCCGAAGATGGACCAATCTCCATTCTCTACGAGGACGATGCCATTCTTGTGGTAGACAAGCCCGCCGGGCTGATTATTCACCCGACGCCAGCTCGCATCACCGGCACACTGGCCAACCGGGTGATTGGTTATTACCGCAGAACCGGACAGCTCTGTGCTTTTCACCCTGTGACCCGTCTCGACCGCGACACTTTCGGCGTTGTCCTGCTTGCAAAAAACGCACACATCCACGCACGGCTCTGTGCAGCTATGCAGCAGGGAGCCATTCATAAAACTTACCGCGCGCTGGTCTGCGGCGGCCCCGATAGTGACTGCGGCATCATTGACGCGCCTATCATTCGCCCTGATCCCATGCGTATGATCCGCGCCATCGGCGCCGGTGGACAGGCCGCCGTCACCGAATACCGCGTGCTGGAGCGCCGTCCGGACTGCACGCTGCTGCAGCTGCATCCAAAAACCGGCCGTACGCACCAACTGCGTCTGCACTGCCTGTATCAGGGCTTTCCGATTCTGGGCGATCCGCAATATTACACAAAAGCTTCCGCCGCATTGAGCGCTGCACTCGGTCTTTCCAGCCAGCTGCTGTGCGCCTGTGCACTGACATTTCCCCACCCGCTCACCGGAGAAATTTGCACGCTGCAGTCGGCACAAGCTGATCTTTTGTCGAATATCGGCAGAAAAAATACCAAAAATTCATCATTTTAACTCTGTATTTCCATCATACTTTTTTTACATTTCCTGTTGAGTCGTGCGGAAGAATCGTGTATAATTCAAAGTAATTACTAAACTTGGAGGGAATCTCAATGTTTGATAAACTGATTGAAATGCTGAAAGCCAGCCCGAAGCGCATTGTTTTTACTGAAGGCAATGACCCCCGGATTCTGGAAGCTTCCAGCCGTCTGAACACCGGTAATTTTCTGACTCCAGTTCTGGTTGGCAATGTTGAAGAAGTGCAATCTGTCGCAAAGGAATACGGCTTCAATATCGACGGCATCGAGATTCTGGATCCGAACACCTACGAAGATCTCGACGCTATGGCAGAGAAAATGTGCGAGCTCCGCAAGGGCAAGATGACAATTGAAGAGTGCCGTGCTACTCTGAAGCGTGGCAACTATTTCGGCACCATGCTCGTGCAGATGGGCGTTGCCGATGCACTGCTGGGCGGCGCTACTTACTCCACTGCAGATACCGTTCGTCCGGCACTGCAGCTCATCAAGACCAAGCCGGGCAACAAGATCGTTTCCTCCTGCTTTATTCTGACGCGTCCGGCGGCCTTCGGCGGCAGCGACATGATCGCTATGGGAGACTGTGCAATCAACATCGACCCGAACGAGGACGATCTGGTTGAGATCGGTTCTGAAGTCGCAAAGTGTGCAAAGGTCTTCGGCATTGATCCGCGCGTGGCTTATCTGAGCTACTCTACCATGGGTTCCGGCAAGGGCGATACCGTCGATATGATGCGCAACGCTGCACACCGTCTGAAGGAGCAGGAGCCGGATCTGGCTGTCAGCAATGGCGAGCTGCAGTTCGACGCAGCTGTCTCCCCGGTTGTTGCCAAGACCAAGCATATTGATGACGAAGTCGCCGGCAAGGCCAACACCTTTATCTTCCCGAACATTAACGCCGGCAACATCGGCTACAAGATCGCACAGCGTCTCGGCAGCTTTGAGGCTTATGGTCCGATTCTGCTCGGCCTGAACGCTTCCATCAACGACCTGTCCCGCGGCTGCAACGCAGACGAAGTCTACAAGATGTCCATCATCACCGCAGCGCTGGCATAACTTTCTATCTTTTACAGGGCCGTCCATCCGGACGGCTCTGTTTTTTCTATAAAAAATACCCTTTCTGAAAATCAGAAAGGGTATTTTTTAACATAAGATTTTATTTTGCCAGTACTTTCTTCAGATGGCAGAATCGCGGCAGGCCATCTTCCCGCGGCAGATGCGATTCGCCTTCTACCAGCGGTGTGCAGTATTCCAGGAACTTCTCCGTCACACCGTTCGCTTCGGCATTGATCATTTCATCCGGCATCTTTTTCTCAAAGTTTGCCACATCGTCCAGGTTAAAGAGCTTGATCTGGCAGTCATACCCATTGGTCCGATCGCAAACAAAGCCCGCCATCTTACCGGTTTTGCCTTCCAGCGCCGCATTGATCGCCGCTTTACCGGCACGGTATGCTTCCTGAATATCGGTGCCGGAGGCCACATGCGCCGCACAGCGCTGCAGCAGGCTCAGCTCAATTCCACGCGTTTTGGTACCCAGCCGCTCTTTGACCGCTTCAGACAAAATTGCCGCCAAGCCCCCTAGCTGTGCATGGCCAAAGCCGTCGGTCGCTGCGGTTTTTGCTTCTGAGACAAAGCTGCCGTCCGCGTAATGAATTCCCTCGGACACCGCAACGATGCAATAGCCGTTCTTCTCATAGATCATCTGTACCTGATGCAGGAATCGTTCCATATCGAAAACCCGCTCCGGCAGATAAATCAGATCCGGGCCAAGCCCTTTGGCCTGCGCCAGTGCAGAAGCTGCCGTCAACCAACCGGCATGACGCCCCATACACTCTACAATTGTCACAGTGCCAATGTCGTAAACACGGGCATCCAGATAAAGTTCCATAAAGGTCGTGGCAATATATTTTGCCGCGGAGCCAAATCCCGGACAATGGTCCGTCCCAAACAGGTCGTTGTCAATGGTCTTCGGAACGCCAATCACACGGCACTCATAGCCCACCTTTTCCATATAGCGGTTGATCTTTGCACAGGTATCCATGGAGTCATTGCCGCCGATATAGAAGAAATAACGGACATCATACTTCCGGAAAATCTCCAGAATCCGGAGATAATCGGTCTCATCATCCAGCGCGTCCTTCAGCTTGTAGCGGCAGGAGCCCAGCGCCGACGACGGCGTATAGGGCAGCAGCGCCAATTCCGCCGGTTCTTCCTCATCGAGTATCAGGAGTTGGTCATCCAACACGCCGCGGATGCCGTGATAAGCACCATATACCTTTGTAATATCCGGACATGCCAGCGCGGTCTTAATGGCACCGTAGGCACTGGCATTGATTACCGAAGTCGGGCCGCCGGACTGCCCGACAACACAAGCTCCCTTCAATCTGCTCATTGGGGATCCCTCCTAGTCTGTTTGCTCGTATTATACCGTAGAACTGTGAAAATGTAAATTGAATCTATTGCAATCGCGCCGGAATCTTGCTAAGATGAAAAGCGAAAAGGAGTTGATTATCATGCCACTTGTTACTTCTACCGAGATGTTCCGGAAAGCGTATGCGGGCGGTTACGCCATCGGCGCTTTCAATGTCAATAACATGGAGATTATCCAGGGCATCACCGAGGCCGCAGCCGAAACCCGTTCTCCGCTGATTCTGCAGGTTTCTGCCGGTGCGCGTAAATACGCCAAACATGTTTATCTGATGAAGCTGGTTGAGGCCGCGGTGGAAGATACCGATCTTCCCATCTGCCTGCATCTGGATCACGGTGAGAATTTTGAAATCTGCAAGAGCTGCATCGACGGCGGCTTTACCTCCGTCATGATCGATGGCTCCAAGCACACCTTTGAAGAAAATATTCGGATCACCCGCGAGGTCGTTGAATATGCACATGCTCACGGCGTGGTCGTCGAGGGTGAGTTGGGGCGGCTGGCCGGAATTGAAGACGATGTCAAAGTCTCCGACGCCGATTCCTCCTACACCCGTCCGGAAGAGGTGGAGGAATTCGTTGATAAGACCGGCGTCGATTCGCTGGCCATTGCCATCGGCACCAGTCACGGCGCTTTCAAGTACAAGCCTGGTCAGAAGCCCCAGCTGCGCTTCGATATTCTCGAAGAGGTCGGCAAGCGTCTGCCAAACTTCCCAATCGTTCTTCACGGCGCTTCTTCCGTTATGCAGGATCATGTTGCTACGATCAACGCCAACGGCGGCAAGCTTGATGCTGCAATCGGCATTCCGGAAGAAATGCTCCGCCAGGCTGCAACCATGGCGGTCTGCAAAATCAATATCGATACCGATCTGCGTCTGGCCATGACTGCAGGTGTCCGCAAATTTCTGGCGGAAAACCCCGCAGCCTTTGACCCGCGCCAGTTTTTGTCCCCCGGTCGCGACAATATCCGTGCTATGGTGAAGCACAAAATTCTGGATGTCCTCGGCTCTGACGGAAAAGCTTAAAATACACCTTATCCCCGGCAGCGTTGCTGCCGGGGATTTCACTTTCTAAAAAAGTCTTAAGAATTCCTAAATTCGCTTGCACTGTGCCGCAGATGTGCTATCATGAACTCGGATTCCTACGCATAAAATAAGGGAGGTATTTATCATGAAAAAGCTCGCAAAACTGCTGGTTCTGGTACTGGCACTGGCCACCTTTCTGAGCGTCTCCGCGTTTGCATCGGATTTTGACCACTGCGCCGATGCGCTCAATGAAATGGGACTGTTCCAGGGCACCAGCAACGGCTACGATCTCGATCGTGCGCCGACCAGAGCAGAGGCAAGCGCCATGCTGGTCCGGCTGCTGGGTAAAGAGGCCGAGGCGAAGGAGCTGACCTACACCGCACCCTTCACCGATGTGCTCGACTGGGCAAAGCCCTATGTGCAGTACCTGTACGACAACGGTCTTACCAATGGAAAAACCGCAACCACCTTCGGTGCCAAAGATCGCTGCACTGCACAGCAGTATGCTACTTTCCTGATGCGCGCACTGGGCTATTCTGAGGCTGCCAGTGACTTTACTTACGCTGACGCGCTTGACTTTGCCACGCAGAAAGGCGTTGTTGACGCCATCAACTGTGACCCCGACAACTTCCTGCGCGATGATGTGGTAGCCATGAGTTACACCGCACTGTCTGTTGCGCCGAAGTCCGGCGAAACAGACCTGCTGACCAAGCTGGTAAAGGAAGGCGCTGTTGCAGACGCAAAGGGCTATGATGAACTGTTTGCCAACCTGCGCGCTTATCAGGCTGTTGCCAACAGCGACAACACCAAGGGCCACATGGTAATGAACATCAACCTGGCCGTCACCGCAGACAAGGAAAAGGTTGCAGACGGCACCATCAAAATGGATCTCAATATGGATATGGATCCGAAGAAGCCGGATAGCTCCAAGATGGCCGTTACCGCCAATGTCGATATGAAGGTCAGCGCTGATCTGGTCGATGATCCGTCCATGGCCGCAATCAATATGGATATGAATTACTACTACACCAACGGTGTTCTCTATCTGGATCTCGCCGGGAAAAAGATGCAGATGCCCCTGTCTTTTGAAAATGCCCTGGATCAGTTTGATGTATCCTTCAACGAAAGCCAGAATGATCCGGTCTGCATGATCGCCAACCTGACCGCCAAGAAGTCCGGCAATACCACCGTCTATACAATTGACTACGCACCGGACGCAATCAATTCGATTCTGGACATGATTTACAACATGGGTCTGCAGGATGCAGGCATCGAAGGTCTTACCCTCCAGCTCACCAACTGCGAAGTCACTGTCACGAACGGCGCGATGACCGGCATGAAAGCTTCCATGGACATGGGCACCACTGTAGAGAACATTCCGCTTCACATTGTAGCAGATATGGATGTCACCGTCGACACCAAGAATGTTACCGTTAAGCTGCCGAATGATCTGAACACCTATGCATCGATGTATACCGAGCAGGCTGCATAAGCAAATTTCAAAACACTGTTATTTGGGCCCCGTTCTATTTGGAACGGGGCCCTTTCATAATTTGCAGCCACTGCGCACAAACTAGCCGCAGATTCCACAAAAGGGAGGCATTTTGGTGTTTCGCACGCTGGTCATCGCAGCCGCAGTACTTGTCGGCACCGCGTCGGTCAATGATCCGCTTTTCCCCCAGCAGTGGGCGCTGACCGGCATCCATGGAATTCATCCGGATGCGGAATGGCCGGGCATCTTACCCGAAAAGCCGATTGTCATCGCGTTAATCGACAGTGGCGTCGACCTTCGACATCCGGATCTCGCCGGCGCATTTTGGCAAAATCCCGGCGAAATCCCCGGCAATGGGATTGATGACGATCAAAACGGCTACATTGATGATGAATGCGGTTGGAATTTTCTGGAAAGTACCAACAAAATCACGCCGGATCACCATGGCACCTATGTGGCCGGGATTCTGGCTGCCGATACAAACAACAAAATCGGCATTGCCGGAACAGCGGGTATGCGCGGCATGGTACAACTGATGGTACTGCAGGTTCTGCAGGAGAATGCCGGCGGCTCAGTCTCTGATATTTTGGCCGCGCTCCGTTACGCCTGGGACAACGGCGCTGACCTCATCAACCTCAGTCTTGGCGTCACAGGGAGCAATGCAATTTTGGAACAGGCGCTTGCCCGTTCTGCTATACCGGTAATTCGTTCTGCCGGAAATCAGGGCAGGGCCATTCCGGTCTCCCCTGGTGAATTGGTACTCACAGTCGCCAATCTGCAAGCTGACGGCAGCCTGCACGCCACCTCCAACTATGGCGTCGGCGTGGATCTGGCTGCACCGGGCACTGAAATTCTCACCACAGAATCTGGCGGCGGATATCGGTCATGCACCGGTACTTCTATGGCTGCACCTATGGTCACAGCTGCCGCAGCCCGTCTGTTGGCACGCGCCCCCACGCTGACCCCCACGCAACTTTGCATGCTGCTGCGTGAAAGTACCGTCGATGGTGCACTCAATCTCCATCGCGCTTGCAAACTGTTAAATGCAAAGGCCGGGCAGAAACGAGTGATCGTTTCTGCCCGGCCTGTTTTTTTCGCTTATCCTGCGTAGAACAAGATGCCCAATGTTCCTGGTCCACAGTGGCTGGAAATCACACCGCCGGCGCGCGTCACAAGCACTTCCCGAAAATAGTGCAACGACTTGAGATATGCCACCGTCTCCTCCACAATCGTCGGATCAATCCCGGAATGGGTGATAAATACACGGCTTGGATCTGCCTGCAGCAACGCATCGTGCAGGTCCTCCGCGTATTTGCGCACAACCGCCGCGCTCTTGCCGCGGAACTTTTTGGAAACTCCCATTTTCCCATGCTGCACGACAATTTTCGGCTTCAACTGCAGTGCATTTCCCACCAGCGCCGCAGTTGCACTGCACCGGCCGCCTCGATACAAATAGGTCAGCGTCTCCACAACGAAGGAAGCCCGCACCTGCGGGCGGCGCTGTTCCACCGCTTTTACAATTTCTCTTGCCGGCATTCCAGCTTGCGCCAGTTCTGCCGCATACAAGACCTGCAAACCAATGCCGGTGGACAAGCTCTGAGAATCAATCACCCAGACTCGCTTCTGCGGGACCTCTTCCGCCGCCAGGCGAAGTACCTGCGCCGTAGAAGACATCTGCTCTGAAATGCAGAAACAGAGAATTTCGTCCCCCGGCGCACCGATCCGCTGCAAAAACGATACCGCATCGCCCATGGTAACAGCCGTTGTCTTCGGCGTCGTGTGGTGTTCGTCCGCCCAATGGTAGATTTGCTCCGGCGTGATCTCCATCCCGTCCCTGTAGGCTCGATCTTCCAGCACAATATTCAGCGGCACCAGTTCTATGCCATAACGCTCCAGCAATTTCTGTGACAGATCACAGGTACTGTCCGCCGCAATCAAAATGCGTCCCATTCAGCGTCTCCTCCTCGTCGGATTTCCGGTCGGCCGCCGTGGTTCTCCCTTTGGCCGCTGCTTCCCACGCGCCGCAGAAGGTGCACGATGTGCACCGCTTCGCGGACGAATTAGGCAATGCTTATCAAAACCGATCAAGTCCATGCGTCCAGCTTTTACCAGCGCTTCATGCACTAACTCGTAGTTTTTGGGATTCCGGTACTGGATCAGCGCCCGCTGCATCGCCTTTTCATGGGGATTTGTCGGCACATAAACCTTCTGCATCGTGCGTGGATCCAATCCCGTATAGTACATGACCGTGGAGAGCGTGGACGGCGTTGGGTAAAAATCCTGTACCTGCTCCGGCATATAACCAAGATCCCGCAGATATTCCGCCAATTCAACCGCTTCTTTCAAGGTCGAACCGGGGTGGGAGGACATCAGATACGGCACAACATACTGTTCCTTGCCCATTTGGCAGTTCAGTGCTTTATATTTCTCCAAGAATGCCCGATAGACTGCACCTGCTGGTTTTCCCATCCGCCGCAGCACGGGGTCCGACACATGCTCCGGTGCAACCTTCAGCTGTCCGGAAACATGGTACTGCACCAATTCACGGAAGAAGGTATCATCCTGATCCAGCAGCAGATAATCAAACCGGACACCGCTGCGGATAAAGACCTTTTTTACTCGCGGCAACGCGCGCAATTTTCGCAGCAGCGCCACATAATCACTATGATCTACCACCAGATTAGGGCACGGCTTCGGTGCCAGGCACTGACGGTCCGGGCATACACCATACTTCAGCTGCTTCTGGCAGGCAGGCTGACGAAAATTGGCCGTCGGGCCGCCGACATCATGAATATATCCCTTGAAATCCGGCTCCCAGGTGATCTGCTCCGCCTCCCGCAGAATCGACGCGTGACTGCGCACCTGAATCGTTCGTCCCTGATGAAATGTCAGCGCACAAAAACTGCACCCGCCAAAGCATCCGCGGCAGGAAGTAAGGCTGAACTTCACCTCTGCAATGGCGGGTACACCGCCGGCCGCCTCATAACTCGGATGGTAATTCCGCATATACGGCAGGCCATAAACCCGGTCCATTTCGGAGGTGGAAAGCGGCATCTGCGGCGGATTCTGCACCATAAACTCATGCTCTCCATAGGGCTCCACCAGTCGCTTTGCCGTGTGAGCATCGGTATTCCGGTATTGGGTGTAAAAGCTCGCTGCATAGGCACGGGGATTTTCCCGAAGCTGCGCAAAAGTCGGCAGCAGCTGATAATCGTACACATTCTCCAGACTGGTTGCCCGGTAGGCCGTGCCATTGATAAAGGTGATATCTGAAATCTGTAGGCCGCTGTTCAATGCATCAGCAACCTCGACCACGGCGCGTTCGCCCATGCCATAAATCAGCAAATCCGCCTGTGCATCCAGCAGGATAGAGCGTTTGAGCTTGTTCGACCAGTAATCATAGTGTGCCAGCCGCCGCAGGCTGGCTTCAATTCCACCGATGATAATCGGTGCAGTCCGATAGCTGCGCCGAATCAGATTGCAGTAGACAATCGTCGCATAGTCTGGGCGCTTTCCCATAACGCCGCCGGGCGTAAAGGCGTCCATCTGCCGTCTTTTTTTCGAGACCGAATAATGGTTGACCATGGAGTCCATATTGCCGCCCATCACCAAAAATCCAAGCCGTGGTTCTCCCAGGATGCGGATCGATTCCGGATTTTTCCAATTCGGCTGGGAGATGATGCCGACCTTATAGCCCGCACTCTCCAGTACCCGGCTGATAATCGCATGGCCAAAGGACGGATGGTCCACATAGGCGTCGCCGATCACATAGACAAAGTCACACTGCTCCCAGCCGCGCGCCTCCATATCCGCTCGGCTGATCGGCAGATAATCCCGCATCGCCGCTCCCTCCTTTTTGTCACATTCGTATGACTCAGTATATATGACTCAGTATAACAGAGTTCGCGCGATTTGGAAAGTGATAGCGATAGGTAATCCTTTGAAATTATCGCTGGATTTTCTCCCGCTTCACACCGGACATAAACCTTTCAGCGTATCCGGTGTTCCATCAGTGTGTGGACATTCTTATGGACAATTACCAGATTTGCATATACATCCGTGCTACCTTTTTCAACAGGGATTTTATGATGACCGTGAATTTCAGCAAACTCCAGTTCCATTCCTATGACCGCACACTTTTTCGCATTTAACCTTTTCGGTCAGGCATGTTTCACATGCAAATCGGTTCCGCATTGCATGTTTATTTTCCTACGACAGCGCGCCAATTCTTCCCTCCGCTTTTTGGTCATTTCCACGAATTGTACTTTATCCCTTGATTCCAACACTAGATAGTGTTAGAATACAAAATGTTCAATCCAATATCTTGTGGTTTTGTGTGCATCCATGTACGGTGATATACAAAACCTTTTCGTTTTCATTGATTGAAAACCGGTTTGTTGCAAAAGAGGGGGATTTTATGCAAGTTGTAAAGAGAGATGGCACAATTGTAGCGTTTGACCGTTCTAAAATTGCTGTTGCCATTCAAAAAGCGAACACTTCTGTCGACGAAGCCGACCGCATTTCCGAGGAACAGATCGAGAAAATCGTCCACTCGATTGCGTCCCGGCATCGCGAGCGCCTGCTTGTAGAAGATATTCAGGATATGGTAGAACGCAGCCTGATGGAAAACGGCAAGTATCTGCTGGCCAAAAACTATGTCATCTATCGCTATACCCGCGCGTTGGTCCGGAAGCAGAACACCACCGACGAGAGCATCCTCAGCCTGCTGCAGAATACGAATAAGGAACTGGCAGAAGAAAATTCCAACAAAAACACCGTCATTGCCTCCACGCAGCGCGACTATATCGCCGGTGAGGTTTCCCGCGATCTGACCCGCCGTATTCTGCTGCCGGAGAAGATCTCCAAGGCGCACGATGAAGGCGTACTGCACTTCCACGATGCAGATTATTTCGTCCAGCCGATTTTCAACTGCTGCCTGATCAACATCGGCGATATGCTGGACAACGGCACCATGATGAACGGCAAGATGATTGAAAGCCCCAAGTCATTCCAGGTCGCCTGCAATGTCATGACGCAGATCATCGCCAATGTGGCCTCCAACCAGTACGGCGGCCAGTCGGTGGATGTGTGCCACCTGGGCAAATATCTGCGCCGCAGCTACGAAAAGTTCAAAAAACATATCACCGCCGAGTGCAGCGGCGAGGCTTCGGAAGAACTGATTGAGCGTCTGACCAGAGAGCGCCTGCAGGATGAGCTGAAGGCCGGTGTCCAGACGATCCAATACCAAATCAACACGCTGATGACGACAAACGGTCAGTCCCCCTTTGTGACCATTTTCCTGTATCTGCGCGAGGATGATCCCTATATCAAAGAAAATGCAATGATCATCGAAGAAATCCTCCGCCAGCGGCTGGAGGGCATCAAGAACGAGGCCGGCGTCTATGTCACCCCCGCCTTTCCGAAGCTCGTCTATGTACTTGACACCTGCAACTGCCTCCAGGGCGGCAAGTATGACTACATCACGGAGCTTGCCGTCAAATGTTCAGCCAAACGGATGTACCCCGACTATATCTCTGCCAAAAAAATGCGGGAAAACTATGAGGGCAATGTCTTTGCCCCGATGGGCTGCCGCAGCTTCCTCTCCCCTTGGAAAGACGAAAACGGCAATTACAAATTTGAAGGCCGCTTCAATCAGGGCGTTGTCTCCATCAACCTGCCTCAGATTGGCATTCTGGCGCATGGTGACGAACAGAAATTCTGGGCGCTGTTTGATGAGCGCCTGCAGCTCTGCTATGAGGCGCTCATGTGCCGTCACAACGCACTGATAGGCGTGAAATCGGATGTCTCGCCGGTGCATTGGCAGTATGGCGCAATCGCCCGCCTGAAAAAGGGTGAGACCATTGATAAATTCCTGACGGGCGGTTATTCCACCATTTCTCTGGGCTATATTGGCCTGTACGAACTGACCAAGCTGATGAAAGGCTGCAGTCACACAGCGTCGGAGGGCACCGAATTTGCGCTGAAGGTCATGCAGTATATGAAAAACAAATGTGCCGTTTGGAAAGAGCAGACAGGCATCGGCTTTGCCCTCTACGGCACCCCGGCAGAGTCGCTCTGCTACCGCTTTGCCAGGATTGATAAAGAGCGTTTCGGCACCATCCCCGATGTCACGGACAAAGGCTATTACACAAATTCTTATCATGTAGATGTCCGTGAGCAGATTGACGCTTTCGCCAAATTCCAGTTTGAGAGCCAATTCCAGAAGATTTCCAGCGGCGGCTGCATCTCCTATGTAGAGATTCCCAATATGCGGAACAATCTGACCGCTCTGCAGGATCTTGTGCGCTTTATTTACGACAATATCCAGTATGCAGAGTTTAATACAAAGTCGGACTACTGCCAGGTCTGCGGTTATGACGGCGAAATTCTGATCAACGACGATCTGGAGTGGGAATGCCCCGCCTGTGGCAACAAAGATCAGAACCGAATGAATGTCACCCGCCGCACCTGCGGCTATCTTGGCGAGAATTTCTGGAATGTCGGAAAAACCAAGGAAATCAAGGCGCGTGTCCTTCATCTGTAAGCCAGTCGATTTGATCGGGGCCGGAATTTTTCCAGGCTCCGATCTTTTATGACAAAATTTCTGAAAAAAGTATGATCTTTCTTTACAAATGCTTGATTTTTACAGTTTCCGTGCCATAATGAAGAGCGATATTTTTGTGTCTCGGAGGCTCTTTTTATGATACCACAGACTTCTGAAACGCCCACGCGGCAGCCCACAAAATGCACAACCTTTCGCCGCTATCTTCTGACTGTAATTGCATTGTCTCTGCTCCTGGAGCTGGTCATTGAAAGTCTTTGCCGCCATTCGCTTTTCGCAGGTCTGGGCCTGGTGATACACTCGCCGCTCGTATTTCTCTATAACAGCTGCATCATTCTGGTGTCGCTCTGCCTCTCTGCATTTTTCCGCAGAAAAGGGGCAGCCATTGCGATTCTCTCCACTGTCTGGTGCGTTCTCGGTCTGGCAGATTGCATTTTAACTACCTTCCGCACCACACCGCTCTCTGCCATTGATTTTGCACTGCTCAAATCCGTCTGGAGCATTTTACAGATCTATCTGAACCTCTGGCAGATCATTTTGTTGATCATCGCTTTCCTTGCACTGGTAACCGGCCTTGTCTTCTTTTGCATACACGCCCGGAAAACGACGGTATATCCCTATCGGGCCATCTTTTCCCTCTGCCTGTTTTCCATCCTTCTGACCGGTTCCACCCTTCTGCTGCTCCAGACCGGCACGCTCTCCAATAAATTTTCCAATCTGGCAAACGCCTACCGCGACTATGGCTTTCCCTATTGCTTCTGCCGCAGCCTTGTTGATCGCGGAATCGACGAACCGGAAGACTATTCTCCCTCCCATGTGCAGCAAATTCTGGAGGACATCAATGCCGATTCGGAATCCAATCCGACAATGCTGCCAAACATCATCTTCGTCCAGTTGGAGTCTTTCTTTGATCCAAACTATGTGAAAAAGCTTTCGTTTTCCGAGAACCCGGTGCCCTGTTTCACCGCGCTGAAGCAGTCTTGCCCGCACGGTTTTCTCACCGTACCTGTCTTTGGCGCCGGCACTGCCAATACGGAATTTGAAATGATTACCGGCATGAGCCTGGAATATTTCGGAACTGGCGAGTATCCCTACGAAACGATTCTAAAGCAGACCGCCTGTGAGTCCATCTGCTATGATTTGCAGCCGCTCGGCTACAGCTGCCATGCCATCCACAATAACGATGCTACCTTTTATGACCGATATCTGGTCTATGCCAACCTCGGCTTTAATACCTTCACCGCGGAGGAATATATGCAAAATGTGCAGACAAATCCCCTCGGCTGGGTCAAGGATTCCGTGCTGATCCAACCAATTGAGGATGCACTTGCATCCACACCACAGCAGGATTTGATCTACACCGTTTCCGTCCAGGCACATGGAAAATACCCGCGGGAGCCGTTGGGCGACGACGAGCCGATCACGGTCAGCGGCATAGACGATGAAAAGACCGCCACGGCGTTTTCTTACTACATAAATCAACTCTCCGAGTCCGATGCATTCGTCGGTCAGCTGGTGGAAACACTGCAGGACTACCCGGAGCCAGTTGTGGTCGCCTTCTTTGGCGACCATCTTCCAAACTTTGAGATGGAAAATAGTGACCTTGAAAACGGCAATCTCTTCCAAACGGAATATGTCATCTGGAGTAACTTCCCGCTGGAGGCCGACAACACCGACCTGTACGCCTATCAACTGGCCGCCCATGTTTTTGATCTGTTTGATATCGATTCCGGTCTGCTGCCAAAACTGCATCAGTGTTTCTCCAAAGATCCGGATTATCTCCATGCACTGGAGCTGTTTGAATACGATATGCTCTATGGCAATCATGACACAACCGGCGGCAATGTGCGCTATCATACCATTCCCATGCAAATGGGCGTGCTTCCCATTCAGGTCAGCGCTTTCAGCCACATTGGCAACACCATGTATGTCTACGGCGATAATTTCACACCCTACAGTGTCGTCAATATCAACGATGACGCACAAGACACAACCTATGTCAGCGCATCCTGTCTACAGATCGACGCCGTCCCCATGAATGTTGGTGACAAGGTGACTGTTTCGCAAGTCGGCGATGACAGTACCGTTCTCAGTACAACTCCCATTCACTATGCCGCCGCTGAGGAGGTCGCGTTGGGAGTTGCGAAGAATTGAAAAGGAGTCTCTTCCAATGAACTACGCAACCATTAAGCCTTGTGATGTTGCAAACGGTCCCGGCGTCCGGGTCAGTCTGTTTGTCTCCGGCTGCACCCACCGCTGCAAGGGCTGCTTCAATCCCGAAGCCTGGGATTTTGCCTATGGCACACCTTTCGGCGCAGCACAGACCGCCGAAATTCTTCAGCTGCTCGCCCCAGACTACATCCGTGGCTTCTCGCTGCTGGGCGGTGAACCCTTTGAAGCGGCCAACCAACCCGCTGTGCTGGCGCTTTTGCAGGAAATCCGCCATACCTATCCACAAAAAAGCATCTGGGCTTATTCCGGCTATACCTTTGAGCAGCTCTGCGCCGGTGCGCTGCCGCTGCTCAAGCTCTGCGATGTACTTGTGGACGGTCCGTTTATTCAAGAACAGAAAAATTTACGGCTGCGCTTCCGCGGCTCAGAAAACCAAAGAATTCTGGATATCCCGCTGTCACTGGCTGCCGGAGCGCCTGTGAACTGGAATGAGGAGGAAATGCAATGAACCCAGTTGTCCCGGTTAAAAAGCTGCGCCCGGATGCGCAGCTTCCTGTCTATGGCTCTGCCTATGCTGCAGGCGCCGATCTGCGTGCCTGCATGGACGCGCCTATCACGATTGATCCCGGCCAAACCGCTATGGTTCCCACCGGCCTGACAATGGAAATTCCGATTGGCTATGCCGGTCTTGTCTACGCCCGCAGCGGCCTTGCCGCAAAGCGCGGTCTTGCACCGGCCAACAAGGTCGGCGTTGTGGACGCGGACTATCGCGGTGAGCTGATGGTTGCGCTGCACAATCATTCCGCGCAGTCTCAAACGATTGAGCCCGGCGAGCGCATTGCCCAGTTGGTCATTACGCCTTTCTTAACTGCACAATATGAAGAAGCCCAGACACTCTCCGAGACTGTCCGCGGCACGGGCGGCTTCGGTTCCACCGGTACCCGCTGATCCGCACAGGGGCACGAATTCCGCCTGGGATTCGTGCCCCTGCTGTTTTCTCTTCGATTTGCGCATAATCCTGCCTGCTTCGAATATAAATAGAAAGGATTCGAGCTGATAGGAGGAAGCGATGCGATGGGAAACGAACTCAATCCAGCCGCGCTGCATCATCTGCATCTGGACGACCGCAGTAAATTGCAGGTATCCGGTGTGAACGATGTCGAGAGCTTCGATGAGCAGACCATTGTTTTGCATACAGCACAGGGCGTATTGATTGTCCGCGGTGAACAGCTGCATTTGCAGATGCTTTCCCTGGAAGGCGGGCAAATCTGTGTCGACGGAACGATCGACGCGCTGATCTATGAGGATGACAGCCGCGAACAAGGCGGCTTCTTCTCGCGCCTGTTTCGCTGATGGAGCTTCCTATCGCGCTGCAGGCGCTGCAATTTCTGCAAGGCGCCGGACTGGGGCTGGCTGCCGGACTCTGTTATGACCTGTTCCGGGCACTGCGCCGCCTACGCCGCAGCCTGACGCCAGTATTGGATCTGCTGTTCTGTCTATTACTGTTTCTGGCCCTGCTGCTGATGATTCTCTATGGCGGGCGCGGAGAACTGCACCTGTTCATGCTGCTTGCTGTCGGGCTCGGTATGTTATTCTGGTTTCTCACCTTCAGCCGTCCGATATTATATCTGCTTGACCGGCTGCTGCACCTTCTCGCACGCGGATTGCGGTGCCTCAGCGCACCGATCTTCAAATTGTGTAAAAACGGAAAAAATATTTTGAAAAAGCTCTTCCTTTTCGTCGAAAAACAGAGTATTATAAAAGACACATATCCTTTTTTGAGATTTGCCCATCACCATAAGGAGGGACGGCATCATGACAGTTCGAAAATCATCACTGATACTGAAGCTGATTCTTCTGGCGGTCGCTGTGTATGCTACCGTTACCCTGGCGAACCTGCAGTCTCAAATTCGGGACAAAAAAGCGCAGGCCGCAGATCTCACGGTGTCCATCAGCGCCACCGAACTTGAAAATCAGCGGCTGGAGGATGAAATTGCCAATGTCGACACCCCGGAGGGAATCACGGAAATCGCCCGGAACAAGCTGGGGCTTGTAACGGATGGTGAGATTGTGTTCCACGATGTCGGCAAATAATCCGCGCCAAAATCTGAAGGAGGACTTCCCACAAAGTATGGAGTTAACAGTCGGTTCCATCGTCGAAGGTAAAGTCAAAACCATTACAAAATTCGGCGCATTCATCACGCTGCCTGGCGGCAAAACCGGTATGGTGCATATCTCGGAGATCGCCCATGCCTATGTCAATGACATCCACGAGCATCTGACGGAGGGTCAGGATGTCAAAACCATGATCATTGCCATCGATCCGACCGGCAAGATCAACCTCTCCATCAAGCGGACGATTGAGCCTCCTCCCCGTCCGGCGCGCAACGACCGTCCCCCGGTGGACCGTCCGCGCAACGACCGCCCCCGTTTTGATCGTCCCCGCAACGATCGGCCGCGGTCCACATCTCCGGACAATCGTTCTTTCGGTCCGAAGGAACCGCAGAGCTTTGAGGAAAAACTCAAGCAGTTTATGGCGGATTCCGACAGCAAGATCTCCTCAATCAAGCAGTATTCCGACCGGAAAAGCAAAAACAAACGCAGATAATCCAGGGCCCTTTCCGAGTATTCGGAAAGGGCTTTCGTACCGTTATACCACTTTTGAAAAGGGTGATTATTTGACCGTCGTCATTACTGGCGGTGCCCGTGGAATCGGTGCTGCCGCTGTACGAAAATTTTCCGCGCAAGGCGACACCGTCTATTTTCTCTATGCGCGCCATACAGAAGAAGCAGCGGCGCTTGCCCAACAGACCGGCGCTGTGGCGCTGCAGGCAGATGTTGCGGACGCATCCGCTGTACAGGCTGCCTTCTCTCGAATTCCACAAATCGACACTTTAATCTGCAATGCCGGGATCTCGCACTACGGATTGATTTCTGATATCTCCGGCTCAGAATGGGACCGGCTGTTTTCCGTCAATGTCAAAGGCATTTACCACTGTGTGCGGGCTGCTCTGCCAACCTTTCTGCAAAAGCAGGCTGGCTGCATCATCACAGTCTCTTCTATCTGGGGATTGGCCGGCGCTTCCTGTGAAGCTGCCTACTCTGCCACAAAGGGTGCTGTAATTGCGCTGAGCAAGGCGCTGGCCAAGGAACTTGCGCCCTCCGGCATTCGTGTCAATTGCGTCGCTCCCGGCGTCATCGCAACGGATATGATGCTGAGTTTTTCCCCGGCAGAGCAGGCAGAACTCGCAGCGCAAACTCCCCTGTCCCGGCTCGGCCAGCCGGAGGACATCGCCAACGCTATGGCCTATCTTGCCTCAGACGCTGCCAGCTTTATGACCGGCCAGGTTTTAACCCTGGACGGCGGATTTATTTTGTAATCGGAGGTTCTCCGTATGAAAGATCAATTTCGTGCCAGAACAGCGCATATTGCCGAATACGGCCTGACCCTGATCAAATGGCTGGCCTGCGCCGTCATTACTGGCGCAATCTGCGGCTGCATCGGCACCGCTTTTCACTACGCTGTGGACTATGCCACCATTGCCCGCACGGCAAATCCCTGGCTGCTATATCTGCTGCCCGCCGCCGGTCTCGCAATCGTATTTCTCTATCGCATCAGTGGTATTACACAGGATCCAGGCACCAATTTAATTCTCCGTTCTATTCGCGGTTCTGAGCAAATTCCCATCAAAATGGCGCCGCTGATTTTTATCGGCACCACACTCACCCATCTGTGCGGCGGTTCCGCCGGGCGTGAAGGCGCAGCACTGCAAATCGGCGGCAGTGTCGGTGCAGGACTTGGCCGTGTCTTTCAGTTGCGGGAAAACGACCTGCATGTGATTACTATGTGCGGGATGAGTGCACTGTTTGCCGCATTATTTGGCACTCCGGTCACCGCATCCGTCTTCTGCATGGAAGTCATTTCTGTCGGCGTCGTCTACTATGTCGCCTTTCTGCCCTGCATTGTTGCCGCCATTATTGCCTGTTTTGTGGCACAGCTCTGCGGCGTTACCACCACGGTCTACACCATCGCGGCACTGCCAACCCACTCTGTCAGCATTCTTTCCAAAGTGATCGCGATCGCTGTCTGTTGTGCGCTGGTCAGCATTCTTTTTATCACCGCAATTCACCGGATTGAAGCCTGTTTCCACCGATTTCTGAAAAATCCCTATCTGCGGATTGCTGCTGGCGGCGTGCTGATTGTCGTACTGACGCTGCTGCTTGGCACGCGCGATTACAACGGCGCCGGGATGAATATCATCGCACAAGCACTCAACGGACAAGCTGTTGGCTATGCTTTTCTTCTCAAGATTCTCTTTACCTCGCTCACAATCGGCGCCGGTTTCAAGGGCGGTGAAATCGTTCCAACCTTTTTCATTGGCAGCACACTCGGCTGTGCGCTTGGCACACTTTTGGGGCTGGATCCTGGCTTTTGTGCCGCGCTCGGCCTTGTCGGCCTGTTCTGCGGCGTAGTCAACTGTCCCATCTCTTCCGTGCTGCTGTCTGTCGAACTTTTCGGTTCCAATTCACTTCCGCTTTTTGCATTGGTCTGCGCAATCAGCTATCTGCTCTCCGGCTACTATAGCCTTTATGCCGGACAGAAAATCATCTACTCCAAGCTACGTACGGAATATGTCAACCGGAATACGCATTAAACTGCAAGCACCTGCCCAGATTCGTCCGGGCAGGTGCTTATTGTACAAAAACCGCCATCCGGCATCCGGATGGCGGTTTTCTTTATCGCATTGTTTTGGGATAGCGCTCCAGTGCAATCCGCAGCAGCTCTGTCGAGCGTTCCAGATCATGCGTATTCAGCACATAAGCCATACGCACCTCATTGACACCCATGCCCGGTGTGGAGTAAAATCCGCTGCCCGGCGCATACATCAGTGTTTCTTTATTATCTTCAAACTCGGTCAGCAGCCAGGTCTGGAAATCGTCGGTATTCGGTACCGGAAGCGTCGCCATCAGATAAAATGCACCGGCCGGTTTCATACATTTCACGCCCGGAATCCGATTCAGACCCTCGCAAATTGTATCGCGGCGGCGGCGGTATTCCTCCCGCGCCTCTGCAAAATAATCGCCCTCAATGTTATACAGTGCCGTAGCCGCAACCTGATTGATCGTCGCAACCGCCAGACGCCCCTGCACCAGCTTATTGAGCTGCTCCTGCAGCTGCTTGTTTCTGGTGATGACGCAGCCGATCCGGGCGCCGCAAGCGCTGAAGCGCTTGGAAATCGAATCAATAATAACCGTATTCTCCGCCACATCCAGGAAGCTCCCCATAGATGTCGGCATTTTGCCTTCATAGACAAATTCCCGGTAAACTTCATCGGCGACCAGGAACAGGTCGTGCTCTTTTGCAACATCCGCCAACATCCGCAGGTGATTGTCGTCCATTACCACCCCTGTAGGGTTGCTTGGATTGGTAAACAAAATCGCACGCGTGCGCGGCGTAATGCAGGCTTCCAATTGCTCCCGGCTCTTGATCTGATAGCCATCCTCTGCTTTCGTCACTACCGGGACTGTTTTACCGCCCGCCATGGTGGTAAAGGTCTTATAGTTTGCATAGAAAGGCTCCGGCACCAACACCTCATCGCCCTCGTTCAGAATTGCACTAAATACGATAGACAGCGCTTCGCTGCCGCCATGCGTTACCATGATGTCCGACTTGTCATAATTCACGCCAAGCCGCGCATAGTAGCGCTGAATACCACTGATCAACTCCGGGATGCCAGGTGACGGCGCATAAGAAACCACATCGGGATGATAGCTGTGCACAGCATCAAAATACACCTCCGGTGTTTTAACATCGGGCTGGCCGATATTCAAATGATAAATATGAACGCCGCGCCGAACGCACTCTGCCTCATAGGGATAGAACTTGCGAATCGGTGAAAGCTCACACCGCTCAACACGCTCAGAAAACTTCATAGTCGATTCCTCCAAACACAGGCCCGCAGCCTGTCCATGTTTTCAGGGATAAAAAAGAAACTCTGCCCCCGGTCAGGGGCAGAGTTCAGCTCTACGGTACCACCCTGATTTGCGCCGCACACGGCGCATCTCATTCCATCCGCTATCGGGGATGAGGCGTTCCTCTTTCAAGGAAGGACTCCGAAATGGCTGTTTCATCGCTTACCGGAGAGCTTGCACCGTTTCTCTCCTCGCTGCAGGTAGCCTGATGGAACTCGTTTCTTCTCTGTCCACTGCTTTATTACATTTTATTCTAATGCGCAAACTGCATTTTGTCAAGTGTGAGCGCCAATTCTGGCGCTCAGGATTCCTCAATGAGCTGAATTTTAACTCCATTGGGATCCAATACAAAGAAAAAACTTGTCTTTGGATTCGGCTGAACTGGGCCGCTGTAAATCGGCAATTCCATTTTTTCCACGCACTGCATCGCCGCATCCAAATCCTTCACAGGAAAGCCAAGGGAAATGGTCGTACTATGCGCCAGATCTCGCGCGTTATTGGAGGTAATCAGCTCCAGCAGCGTCTCCCCCGGCTTGCCCTCCCCCAGAAATACAATCTCGCGATTAGGACCTGCCTGCATACTGCGCACAATTTTCAGTCCCAACAAGTCCCGGTAGAATGCAACGGTTGCATCCATGTCAAACACACTATAAGTTACATGCGCCAGCATCGCTCTCACCTTTCTCCTCTATTCCTGTGTAATGGGTACAAAATCTTCTGCGCCGTGCTTGCAAAGTGGGCAGGTAAAGTCCGGCGGCAGCGTCTCACCCTCATAAATATAACCGCAAATGGTACAGCGCCAGCCCTTCTTCTGCGCAGCCTGCGGCTGTGGTTTGATATCGCTCTGATAATAGGCATAGGTGCACGACGGTACATCCGACAGGCAGATTGCGTCGGTCAGCTCTGCAATAAACAGCGTATGGCTGCCAAGATCATACTGTGCCACAACCTTGGCAGACAAGCAGGCGTTGGCCATTTTGGTCAGATAGTACAAGCCGTTTGCACTGCGCGCCACATCCGGGAAGCCCGCGAACTTATCCACCGTCGCGCCTGACTGCATCCCAAAGCGCTGGAACAAATCAAAATCCGCCTCTGTCGACAAAACGGAGACATTGAACAACCCTGTACGCTGAATCATGTCATGGGTATGGTTGCCCTTAAGCACTGCCAGGGAAAGTCTGGTTGGATCATTGGCCGCCTGAATTACGGTATTTATAATACAGCCATTGTCCTTTCCTTGTTCCTGTGCCGTCAGCAAAAACAGTCCATAAGTCAACTGATGAAGTGCTTTTTTATCCATAGGATTCTCCCTCCTGACAGCTTGTCCATCTGCTGTCGTTTTAATGCACAACACTTAGTATTTTTCCATGCGCTGCAGATTCATGACAAACACGGTGACGCCGCCGACCTTCTTTGTCATGGGAATTGCCGGGATTGGCGCGGGATGTCCATCGTGCGGCACCGCCAAGCTTTGATAAACAGTTTCCATCCGGCTTCCAGCCCGCGTTTTCAGGATCTGCAGCACCTCTTCCAATCGGCTGCTCTCCACGCCAATCATCGCCGTCACAGAGCGTTTTTTCAGGAATCCACCGGTTGAATACAGAGTTGTTACAAAAAAGCCATTCTGATTCAAGGTGTCCACAACTTCGTCATAGTCGTCCCCCTGCAGTACTGTCAGAATCAGTTTGTCAAAATCCTGCTGTTCCATACTCTCATCCTTTCATTGATCGCGCAGCGGCTCACCCTTTTGTTTTTTGCGTCGCGCTGCGATGATTTGTTCATAATTCCGCAGAGATGCCACTGCTTCTCCCGTCATTGGCCAAAGCAGCATCACATTAAAAATCGTCATCAAACCGATTCCCACATCGCCAAGATCCCAAACCACAGTATACGCAGCCAGGCCGCCGATAAACAGCATCACCAACTCCAGAATCTTGTACAGCGTCTGGAAAGTCCAGTTATCGCCAAACAGATAGGCCACATTGGGACGGGCATAAAACAAAATGCCGATAAAAGTTGAAAAGCTGAACAGCCATAACACAACGGCAATCAAAATCACACCAAACCGCCCCAGATGGTAATCCATCGCCGCCTGTAACAGATCCATTCCTGCAAGCCCCTGCGTTGTAGCTTTCGGCGCCAACAGCATCAGCATTGCAGTACAGCTGCAAATGACAATCGTGTCCAAAAACACACCAAATGCCTGCAGCAGCCCTACTTTAGCCGGATGGCTGCTCTGCGCCGCTGCGGCCGCGCAAGGTGCTGAGCCAGAACCGGCCTCGTTGGAGAACAGGCCGCGCTTTATGCCATTCATCAGCACCGCACCAAATCCGCCCGCAGCCACCTGACGCAGACCGAGCGCCTCAGAAAAAATCTGCGAAAATACGCCCGGCAGCAAGCTGATATTACGAAAAATCACAAAAATTGTCACAAAGAAATAGCACCCGGCCATGATCGGCACCAGAATGTCCAGCACTTTAACCGTCGCATTTTTCCGCAGCACAATCACCGCCGAAACTGCCACCAAAATCACAGTGGTATAAAGCGGCGGAATTTGAAACGCATTCTTGAACGCAGAAGACACGGAATTACCAATCACCTGGCTGATTCCGCACCAGCAAATCAGGCCAGAGATTGCAAAAAGCACTGCAATCAGGCGATACCGTTTCTGCTTTCCATCGCGTTTTTGCAGAAAATCATGCATATAATACGCCGGGCCGCCGCGGAATCCGCCATAGAGTGGATCCGGTTGCTGATGCAGCTGCGCCAATGTTGCCTCAACAAAGGCGGTCGCAGCACCGATCAGTGCTGTAATCCACATCCAGAACACTGCGCCGGCACCGCCGGCAGAAATCGCCGCCACAACACCCACCAGATTTCCCATACCGACGCGCGTTGCCGTGGAGACAATCAACGCCTGCACACCAGTCAGGCCCCTGCGCTGACCACTTTGCTTTTCCAGCGTAACCCGGATCATTTCCGGGAACAGCCGTACCGGCAAAAAGCGCGTCCGGATTGTGCAGTAAATTCCGGTTGGAATCAGCAGCAACACCAGCAGCGGCAAGCCAATACTACCACCGCCCGGCAGTGGGAGCGTGAGCAGATCGCCCCACAGGAACTGATACAGGCGCTCGATAATTCGTACAACAAACTCCATCGTTTCGGATCCTTTCCCGTATTTTTCTCGCTGCGGGTAGGTGCCTAATAATCTTTTCCCAGTATACCGGATTTTGGCTGATTTGTAAATTCTGAACATTTTCAGCAGCTGTATTGCATTGAAGGTAACCGGTCATCATGGTATACTGGGCATAATTAAGGTTTCATCACGCGCCATTTCTTCTGCAATCCAGGCCATCAACAGCCGCACGACCCGCTGCTGTTCCGCCTCTGTCAGCGCACGCCCCATTGGCACACGATACCATTTGAACAGACAGCCCCTGCAGCAGCAGGCGCAGGCATGCTGGGCCAGAAAAACAGGATGCCCCCGCATCGGTGTCTGGCGGCCATCATTGGGAATCTCCGCAGGGGCCAGCCGTGTGCGAACAAAGTCCGCTGCATGGCGGCAGATGGTTTCCATACCCTTCTCCTGCACATAGGCACGATCTGCCGCCGACAGGTGAAAGCGAGATCGAAATCTGGACTTTTTCAGGCGCAGCAATGCCTGTTGAATGGTCTGCATTCTTCTGCCTTCTTTCTTGGGACCATTATATCGTTCTTTCTTATTTCCGTAAAGCATCCAATCGGAGGCATTCACTATGACAAATAAGCTACAGACCCGCATGGTTTTCTGTAACACACAATCAATCTCTTACATTCTGGAGCGAAAACCTGTAAAAAATCTGAATCTGCGCATTTGCGCCGATGGTACTGTCCATGTTTCTGCCAATGCTTTCTGGCCCGTGTCGGAAATCGATACATTTGTCCGAGACAAGGCCGCCTTTATCCTGGCCGCGCAGCAGCGGCAGCAAGCGTCTCAGATGCCACAGCTCCACCTGGTCAACGGCGAAGTGCTGCAGTTGCTCGGCAAGCCAATCACGCTCCGCGTCATCGCAGCCAAGCCGCCACAGGTCTTTCGTCACGGGGAATTCCTCACGATAGCCGTTCCAAATCCAGAAGACGACGCACAGCGCCGCCGGGCGCTGGAAAAATTCTGGGATGCACTGGCAATACAAGTCTTTCAATCATCGCTCCAACGCTTCCGTTCTCTGTTCACGGCCCTTAAAACACCGGAACCAACACTCCGGCTGCGCACCATGCGCAGCCGCTGGGGATCCTGCCAAGTACATACCGGCGTAATCACATTAAATCGCCGCCTGCTTGCTGCACCGCCGGAATGTATTGATTATGTGGTGCTGCACGAGTTATGTCACTGTGTACGGCCCGATCACAGTCCGGCTTTTCACCAACTGATGACCGCGCGTATGCCCGACTGGAAAGCGCGCAGAGCATTGCTTAATCAGCAAAAAATTCTATAATACCAAGTGCCCCGAAACGCAATCTGTGTTCCGGGGCATTTTTACTGCACAATCTCCGCATGGCTGCCGCCCTCCGGTGTCTTTGTTACCACAATCTGGCGGTCAATCCGATCCTTTAATTCGCTTACATGAGAAATCACCCCCACCAGGCGATCTCCCTCTGCTAAGCTGGTAAGCGCTTGCATCGCTTTCTGCAGTGCCTCATCGTCCAGCGAGCCAAAGCCTTCGTCCACGAACATGGTATCCAGGCGAATACCGCCGCTGGAGGACTGAATCTCATCCGACAAGCCCAACGCAAGTGCCAGCGACGCCTGAAAGGATTCTCCGCCGGAAAGTGTCCGCACACTTCTTCGGCTCCCATTGTAATGGTCAATCACATCCAGCTCCAACCCGCTCTGGCTGCGGTTATTTTCCGCCTCCACCCGGCGACACAGCTCATACTGACCGTCGGACATCACCATAAAGCGCGTGTTCGCGCGGGCAATAATCCGTTCAAAATAGGTCATCTGGACATAGGTTTCCAGCATGATTTTTTCTTTTCCAGCCAAATTTCCATTTGCCGTATTGGAAAGCATGCGAACCCAACCATAGCGTGCCTGCAGCGCGGCAAGATCACCGCTCTGGCTCTGGATTTTTGCAAGCGCTGTAGTGTTCGTTCTGCGCCGCGCCGTCAAATCTGTCAGCCCGGTCAACAGTGTCTGTTTCTCTGCTGCCGCATTTGACCAGGCCGCCTGCAGCGCCGTGCTGTCTTCTTCCGGCATCTGCGCCAGCTGCCGCCGGAGCGCTTCCTGCTGTCCCTGCAGGGCATCCAGTGCTGACTGGCAGCGCTGGGCTTCCGCTCTGGCCGCCTGCAGCTGCCGCTCCAACCCCTGCCGCTGAGCCGTCAGTGCCGCAATCGTCTGCTCTGCCTCCCGGCGCGTCGGCCATGGCAGTGCCGCACGCCCCTTGTCCACCTCGCTCAATACACCTGTCAGCATTCCATTCAGACTGGCCAGGCTCTGCCGCAGCGTCTCAGATTGGGTCTGCAGCAACGCCACAGCCTGCGCCTGCCGCGGAATTTCCGTCTCCAGAGCTGCCTTTCTCTCCAGCTGCTGCTGTACACTTTTCAGCGACGCCTGTGCCGTCAAATATGCTTGCTTTGCCGACTGTCTGGCAATATTCAACTGCTGCGCAGCCTCTTTCTTCCACTCCGTCTGCAGCAGCTCAAGACACCGGCGGTTGACTTCCGCCTGCTGTGCCTGCAATTTCCCGCCGTAGGTGCCGGCCGCAGCGCTCTTCTCTGCTGCTATCTTTTGTGCCTGCTCCGCAGCAGCTCTCGCCTGCTTCAGCGACGCCTCTGTCGGCGCGTCAGCCAGCAACGCCGCCGGATGTGGGTGCTCCAATGCGCCGCAGACCGGGCAAGCAACGCCTTCTTTCAGAGATGCCGCCAAAATCCCCGCCTGCGCATCCAGAAACGCCTTATTCATCTGCCCATAATGCTGCTGTGCCCTCTCAGCACGCACCGATGCAGCGCGGTAATCTGCCTGTGCGTCCAAATACGCCTGCTGCATGGTATCCAGCTGCTGCAGCATCACAGCAAGTTCCTGCAGCTGTGTGCAGCGAAGCTTCTGCCGCTCCGTCTCAAACTGCAGCTGTGTCTGTTCCGCCGCGCAGTCTGCCAGCCCGGCAAGCGTCTTCTGTAAGGTTTCCAGCTCTAGCACTGCCGTCTCTCTCTTCTGTTGAATCTGCTCCAGCTCCCGCTGCTGGGCGGTCTGTGTTTTATGGAGGCTTTCCTGTCGCTTCAGCGCATCTTCCAACGCATGATATTGGGGCAATGTATGTTCCGCTGCGGTAATCTGTGCCGTCAGTGCATCTCGTTCTGCGCTCTGCTGTTCCGCCGCGGCAAGCTGGGCAGCCGCCTGCACCGCTGACAACCGGCACGGCTCCAGCGCCGCCTCCGCAGCCGACAAATTCTGTGCCACCTTGCGCCGCTCCACAGCTCGTCCCAATCGGCTGCTCAGCGCTGTCAATTTCGTCTCCAGCTGTGCCAAACTCGCACGGTCCGCCGTTTCTGCGGCAGCATCTTCCGCAATCAGCGTCTCTGCCAACTCCAAAATCTGCTCCAACGGCATCAATCCCGCTTTCGCTTCCTCCAACCGCGGCGCCAGCAGATGATCCGGCGCACAAACGATCCCTGCAACATATTGCTTTAATCCACTCTGCAGCAGATCACACTGCTCCCGCAGCGCTCCAGACGCCGCCTTCAGACGATCCTGCAGAATCTGATATCGCTCCGTCTTGAAAATCTGGCGAAAAATCGTTTTCCGTTCCTCTGTCGAAGCCTGCAGCAGACGCAAAAACTCTCCCTGTGCAATCATGGAGATCCGGGAAAACTGACTGTAATCCACACCGATCAATTCCGTAATTGCCGCTGTCACTTCCCGGTTTTTTACAACAATCCGGCCATCCGGATAAGTCAGCTGTGCATCTGCCTTCTGTACTGTTGTGCCGCCGCCGCGCTTGGAAGGCCGAAGGTATTCCGGATTTCTGCGCACAGTGTAGATTTTTTCATCATAGAAAAACTCCAGAATCACTTCTGTCGGCGTTTCTGGCTGCGCGTATTTGGAACGCAGCATCGATGCGTCGCGGCTGCTACCGCTGGCCTCGCCGTAAAGGGCAAAGGTAATCGCATCAAACAAAGTGGTTTTGCCTGCTCCGGTATCGCCGCAGATCAAATAAAGCCCCCGTTTTCCAAGCTTGTCCAGCTCCAGCTCTGTCCGGGCCGCATAAGGCCCGAAGGCAGAAAGTATCAGTTTGCGCGGCCTCATGATTTCTCCTCCCAGATTTGCTCCATCAGTGTCTGTACAAATTCTCTCTGTTCTATGCACATCGCTTGATTGTTCTGCAGTGTATAAAACGATTCAAACAGTGCCTGCGGCGATTTTTTCTCCGCTTCTTCATCGCGCACAATCTGCTGTCCCGTTCTGGTTCGGAGATTGTCATAGTCCAGTTTCAAAATTCTGTGATAAATACTCCGCAGCTTGCCGATGGCGTCTGGGATGTCTGTCTCATCTGTTAAGGTAATGTGTAGATAATCTTCCCGATAAGTCGTTGCTTCATAAAAGCTGCGGGCGGTTAACTCCGCATAGGTTCCCCGTAGTGCGCGCATGGCATGCTGCGGCACTAACGGCAGTGTTTCCACTGCCACATTACCTGGTTCCGCCAGCGTAACCAGGCTCACGCTGCGTGGAATCGCCGCCTCAGAAAAGGAATAGGCCAGCGGTGTACCGCAATAACGAATGCCCGGTCTGGTTACAGACTGCGGATTGTGCAGATGCCCCAACGCTACATAGTCAAAGCCATCAAAAATAGCTGCATCCACATTGTCGCTGCCACCGACCGAGACTTCCTCCGACTCCGCCCGCACTGCACCAGTTACAAACTGGTGCGTCACCAGTACCCGGCGGCCGGTCTTCTCCGGCAACACTTCCAAGGCAGTACGCACTGCGTCCGTATAAGTTTCAATCTCCGCCTGCGGAAAATACCGCCGCACCTGCGCCGGACGCAAAAAGGGCAGCAGCACAATCTCAATCGGCCCAAATTTATCTGCCAGCACAATGCGGCGCAGCGTCCCATCGTACACCGGAGACAAATAAATACCGCTGTGCTCCATCAGACGGCCACCAAAGGCAAGCCGTTCCGCCGAATCATGATTTCCGCTGATCAGAAAAACCGGGATGGAGCGGTTGGCCAAGGCAACCAGAAAATCATCTAGCAGTTCTACCGCTTCCGCCGGCGGCACCGCTTTGTCGTACAGATCACCGGCCAATAGCACCCCATCCGGCCGCTGCACATCTGCCAGATGCAAAATCTGTGTCAAAATTTCCCGCTGCTCCTCCAACATGGAGTACGCATTGACCCGCTTGCCAAGATGCAGGTCCGAAAGATGCATCAGCTTCATCAGCTTCTCCTTTCAGCTACTTATTCTTGCAGTTTCAGTCGCTCTGGAGGCCTGATAATTGCACCGGTACGCCGTTGACTTCTACCCCCTCTGCCGCATCAATCAAAATGTACCGACGACCGTCAATCTCGCGGAACTGCACCATTTCGCTCGCTGCCGGACTGACGCGGATCGTCACCTCCGGCGTTGCCACTTCCATCCGTTTTGGGTCTACCAGATTCCGCGGGCTAAGCGCAGTATCTGCGCCAAACTCCGCCTCATACTGCTGTGCAAATGCCGTTGTCTTTGCATCCGATACACCGCAGGCTGTCAACACCTGCCGCATCGCATTCTCAGAAATGGTAAGTGGTTCTTCAATTTTTTCCTGTTTGTGAAGTTCAATCATCTCACACAGATGATTTTGTACCGTCTGCACTACCTCATACCGGCATTCATCCCCCAATGCGTCGTGCAGGATCGCCTGAAAGGTCTCTTTCTGCGCCGTTGCAGGCAAAGGTACCAGAGCATGAAGCACTGCATCCGCAAATGCCTCATAATTCTCTGCCGGATTATGGTTATAATAAAGTGCGCCATATAAATTGGTACTGCGGTCGTCGAACGCAGGAAAGAGAAAGCCCAGCTCCGGCGCACCAACAACCGTATCCGGAGGCAAACCGCGAAACGCGTTTTCATGTGCATAATATCGCAGCGCAGGTTTGGTCTGTTTGATTGGGCAAATGCTGCATAAAATATAGGAATAAATCTCCTCAGAGGCATCCTGCTGTTCTTCGCCGTCCCTGGTGCGGTATGGCACATCATAGGCATCGCAGATCAGCAGCAGTAAACAGCTGCATTCCATGCTGATTGTCTTCGCCGCTTTCTGATAAAGCGCCTGCACTGCCTCCTTATCCTTCAGCTTGGAATCCCGCAGACGCATCAGGAGCTTATGTTCTTCTCCAGACACAACCTGCTTTGTTTCAAATTCCAGATTGATGAGATTCTTTCCTATCGTTCCGGAGAGCGTCCGCCGCAGAGTAGACAACAGCATTTCATTTTCTTCCTGTGTCATCATGCTGAGCGGTTGCTCAAACTCTGATAGAATCTCCCCTTTATCATTGACATAGCATCCACAGATGCGTGTAATACTGCTTCGTTCCGGCTTAAAGCGACGCCGCAGCTCAGAAATTTCTTTTTCGTTCATAATTGTTCCTTCCCATGTAACACATCAGAATAAAATTTATTATAACATGCGGCCGTCCGTTTTCAAAGAACCGCATATCATTCCGTATCTATTGACCAACACAAAAATTTTTTATTTTTTCGCAGAATTCTCTTGCTTTTTTTGCAAAGAATCGTTATAATACATCGAGTCAAGAATATGGGGGTATAGCTCAGCTGGGAGAGCGCTTGAATGGCATTCAAGAGGTCAGCGGTTCGATCCCGCTTATCTCCACCAAAGCGAAAAGCCTTGAAAACACTATGTTTTCAGGGCTTTTTCTTTTTCCCTAAATGCCAATCAAAAGCCCGATGAAACGGCAAAAGCGCACAAAAAAGCGCACAACCGTAGAAAGCGGAACACGAAACCGTTGGTATGCCGGAAAGAATGGTGTATCAAAATGGCAAATATCCGGGAAAACAAGAAAAACGGCAAAATTATTTCCTTCCGTTTTACGGTCTGTTTGGAGCGGGACGCGGAGGGCAAACAGGTGCGGCGGTACACGACATGGGAAGCACCGGCGGGGCTGTCCCCGTCTAAAATGAAAAAAGCCGCCGAGCGGGCGGCGGACGATTGGGAGCAGGATGTCAAAGCCGAGTATCAAAAGGAAAAGGAACTGGGGCAGGCGTACACGCTCCCGCCCGAAAAGCGCCGGGACAGCTTCCGTAGCTTTGTCAATGACATGTGGTTCCCGCTCCAAGTATGTAATGGAAATGATAAGCAGACCACAGTGACATTTTACGGCAATATGAAGAAGTTGGTTGTAGAATATTTTGATGGTGCTGTTTTACAGGAGATCAGCTCAATACAGATTCAAAGATTCTTTGCCTATCTGAGCCGGGATTATAAGACAAAAAGAGGAAAGCAACTGGCTCCTAAAACAATATGTCACTACTACAATGTGCTGGGCATGATTTTTGCATACGCAGATAAACAGGGGATGCTGGTCACAAATCCTATGCTGCGAGTGGACGCGCCCAAGAAGGATAAAAAACCTGTGGATGCGCTGACTGCGGAGCAAGCAAAGCAGTTTTTCCAGTCCCTTGCAGATGAACCGCAGGACTTCCAATGTATGATGCAGCTTCTGCTGACCTCTGGGATTCGTCGTGGTGAATGTTTGGGGCTGAAGTGGAGAGATATTGACGATAAGAATTCGACGATTACAATAGCCCGCAGCGTGGTCTATACGCCGGAAAGCGGTATCATGGTCAGCACCCCGAAGACATTAGACAGCATTCGTACTATTCCCGTTATGCCGACCATTTTACAGCGCTTACAGGCTTTAAGAAGAGTGGCAGCGGCAGAGAACAAAGGTACGATTATCAAAGATGCTTTTGTGTTTCCCAGTAGTGTTGATGTATTCCGGCCCCGTGATCCTAATGCTGTTACCAGAAGAGTAAAACGCTTTATGAAACGAAATAATCTGCCTGATCTGTCTCCCCATGATCTGCGCCATTCCTGCGCAACCTTGCTTTTAGTTCAAGGAGCCGACATCAAGAGCGTACAGGAGATATTGGGCCATGCAGATGCCAGCACAACACTGAACTTCTATGTAAAGGCGGATTTGGGCCAAATGCGGGCCGCTACCGAAAAATATGCCGCAGCCTTCAATCTATAAATAAAAAAGAACCAGGCAGATGGACCGTTTGATTCACCTGCATGGTCTCTATTTTTGTAATAGCCTTATTAGAAAATGGCCCCTAAAATCGTTTTTTCTTTCGGGGGGTGATAGTTTATACCCCCTCACCTAAAATCAATTCTGCGGCTATTTTTTCTGATAAGAAATCACAAATGATTTCTACCATGGAGCGGGCGGCTATACCTTCCTTAAGATTTTCTTTGTACGCTCCGGCGGATACGGTGCTGTGCTTCGTAAATATTGGTCCAAGGTAACAACAGTACCCAGCAGTTCTCTGTTCTCGTGCCCGAAGGGGACATAGACCCGATCCCCAACATGGAGGTCCTGCCGATCCACAAGATAAGCATAGGGCCGCTTCATGCCCGGGATACTCACCTGACAATAGCAATAGATTGTACCGTCATCCCGCTCCGCAGGATCAAGCTTTGGAGATTTTTTGCCCTCATCACAGATTCTTCCTGCTCCGGCTCCGCCATGGCCTCCACAAAGTTTTCATAGGGCTCCTGCCACTCATCCTCCGGCAGAGGATTCCCCTTGAGAAGTTCAAAGAGGTGCGCTGCCAGATCCGGATAACCGCAGAATTTTGCCGCTTTGATGACGGCAAGCTGAAAATAGTCCACATACGCACTCCAGAAGAGCTGCTGGGCAAAGCCATCATCCGCACGGAGCATCTCCACCAGTGGGCGCAGCAGCTCGGGATCCGTGCTGCCATCGTACCAGATCGGCTCCAGCTCGCAAAAAAGTCCTCCGCCACCCGCGGATCAAACAGCGGATCTTCTGTCCCCGCTATTGAGCGCCAGATGGTAATGGCCAGTGCCGGATCGGTGCGGTACAGTCGGGAAAGCATGTTTACACTGTCCATATCTGCCAGTTCTTCCCGCGTCCAGTGTTCTCTCAGCTGAGGATACCTGCGGGCAAAGTTCAGACAATTTCCATTGTGGAAGGTCAGCGGATCTGCATACTCGCCCCGCAGCCTCTCCCAATGGGCCGTGAAGAAGCCAAGCAGCCGGTTATTGCGCCGGTCGGCATCATCATCGATTGCCCGGGCGAAAAAGGCTTCCAGAGGAAACAGATTCTCCAACAGCTTGTGAAGGCTACTCTCCGTGCCGGGACTGGCTATGGCAGCCAGCTGGAGTGTCACGCTGCCGTCTGATGAAAACTCCGGCTCAGGCTCGTCATAATAGGGTGGCAGCCGAGCAATAATCCGCTGCCAGAAGGTGCCGCAGCTTTCCAAAGTCAGACACCCCTCTTTCCAGAACAACGGTTGACGCTTCAGAACTACCTACTCCAGATCCTTTTTGCTGCATAGCCCGCTCGGTTCCACCAGATTACAGGCGGCGTTCAGAACCCCCCTCTGCGGCTGTGTAAGTGATATGCACAGCTTCGCCCAGCCAGGCGTTCCAATCTGCATGTTTCTGGGCAGCTTTTCGGCGCTCATCCCGTTCAATGTCGACTCCGCATGTACGAAGATACCAGTTCTGCTACTCACGGGTATTTAAGCGGCCATTTCCATTTTTGTCAAATTTCTTTTGACTGCCGTGAAGAGCCATGTGCTCACCTCAAATATAGGTTAAAACGAACTCCAATTGATATTTACGCCGCACCAAAATATTTTTCAAAGAACTTGGACAGGCGTTCCACCACATTTTGCTTCTTCTGGGCGCGGTTACCGCCGCCAAAGCGGGAGACAGGCGGCATGATCTTATCAAAGTCGGTCCCTGTAGTTTTCAGTGTACCATCCCGGAAAGAATTGTCAATGAAGCGCTTTGCTTCTTCGGGCTTCAGTTTTTCATCCGCAATAATGGAATCCAGGTCTTTTTCTTTTTCCTTCTCCACATAGATGCGCCAATCCCGATCCACCACAGTCGAAACATTTACCGTATCTATAAACCCTTCGATCAACTCTTTCTTGCTGCGCAGCTGGATGCTGGAACCGATCGCGCGGTCGATCACACCAAGGATATTCTTGTCCTGACAGTTTGACGCGTGATATTGCTCGACCAGCACGAGGATGTAGTCAATGTTGATCTCAACCTGGCGGATCAGCTCGACCTCAAACTCAATATCGTCATTGATATTTTCCTTTTCTCCATCCTCTTTAGGGCGATACTGCTGATACAGATCAATATAAACGCTCTGATAGTCCTGAAAGGTCCGCTCAGGCAATAGCTCATTTCCTTCAAAGCGGTCAAATGTGCTGAGGATATTCTTCAGCCGCAGAATACTGCCGTAGAGCTTGATAAACTTCTTTTGCCTCTCCTCTCCGACGATTGGCTTTCCTACGGGGAATTCTTCTGTCAGCTCGTCGATCAGATCTTGATATCCTGGCGTATCCTTGCCCTTCATATTCATACTGCCATAATAGTAGGAGTCATAATCCTTCAGCAGAATCGTACCCTTTGCCTCTTTGTCACCAAACAGAGCGATAGCCTCATTGGTGGCCTTTTGCAGATCCCGGAAGCAGACAATATTGCCGAAGGTCTTAACGGAATTCAAAATACGGTTGGTGCGGGAGAACGCCTGGATCAGGCCGTGCATCTTCAAGTTCTTATCCACCCAGAGCGTGTTCAGCGTCGTAGCATCGAAGCCTGTCAGGAACATATTGACCACAATCAGAAGATCGACCTCTCGGTTTTTGACCCGCATGGACAGATCCTTGTAGTAGTTCTGAAATTTATCCGTCGAAGTATCAAAGTTCGTGTTGAAAGTCTTGTTATAGTCCTGAATTGCCGCATCCAAAAAGTCTCGGGAACTTTGATCCAGACCCTCCGTCTCAAAACCCTCCTCAGGCAAAGCATCCTCGGGGTCCTCCTCGTTGGGCGCAAAGCTGTATATGGTCGCAATGGTCAGATCACGCTTCCGCTCCGCCAGCTGCTGCTTGAATTCCGTATAATACTTTTTTGCCATGGGAATGGAGCTGACTGCGAAAATAGAGTTGAAGCCAGATGTTCTCTGCCCCTTCAGGGTATAAAAGCTGTTCCGCTTGGTCTTCTGGTCGAAATGCTCCAGAGTGTAGCTGACGATCTCCCGGATACGCTCCGGCGCACCCATGGCTTTTTCCTTGTCGATGGCCCTGACCAGATCGTCGCTGATCTCCTCTTTCCCTTTGATCGTATTGACATAATCAATGCGGAAAGGCAGAACATTCCCGTCGTTGATGGCATCCACAATGGTATATGTATGGAGTCTGTCTCCAAAGGCCTGCGCCGTTGTCCGCATGTCCGGGGCGCTGTTGGATGTGGCGTTAACGGCGAAGATCGGCGTACCCGTGAAGCCAAAAAGATGGTAGTTCTTGAAGGCCTTGGCGATGGCGCGGTGCATATCGCCGAACTGACTGCGGTGGCACTCGTCGAAGATGATCACGAAGTGCTGCTTAAACGCTTCGTGCCCCTTGCTCTTACGGACAAAAATACTCAGCTTTTGGATGGTGGTAATGATGATCCGGGCCTCCGTATCCCCCATCTGCCGCTGCAAGACTGCTGTATTGGTGTTGCCGTTGGCGGCCCCCTTTTCAAAGCGGTCATATTCCTTCATGGTCTGGTAATCCAGATCTTTACGGTCCACCACAAAGAGCACCTTGTCGATATAGGGCAACTTAGAGGCCATCTGGGCCGTCTTGAAGGAGGTCAATGTCTTTCCGCTGCCCGTGGTGTGCCAGATATAGCCGCCCGCTTCTATTGTGCCGCCCTTCTTGTAGTTGGCGGACACCTCGATCCGGTTTAAGATCCGCTCCGTGGCGGCAATCTGATAGGGCCGCATCACCAGCAGCAGGTTCTCCGCCGTGAACACGCAGTACCGGGTGAGGATATTCAGGATCGTATGCTTAGCAAAAAAGGTCTTGGTGAAGTCCACCAGGTCCGTGATCACCTGATTGTTCCCGTCAGACCAGTAACAGGTAAACTCAAAGCTGTTGCTGGTCTTTTTGCTTTTGTTCCGGGCCTCACCCATCTCCTTGACATGGCTGTTGCGGGTGGTATTTGAGTAGTACTTGGTGGTGGTGCCGTTGGAGATCACAAAGATCTGCACATACTCATAGAGCCCGCTGGCGGCCCAGAAGCTGTCCCGCTGGTAACGCTTGATCTGGTTGAAGGCCTCCCGGATGGCCACGCCCCGGCGCTTCAGCTCCACATGGACCAGGGGCAGGCCGTTTACCAGGATAGTCACATCATAGCGGACATCCCGCGTGCCCGCCCCCTCCTCATACTGGTTGATGACCTGAAGGCGGTTGTTGTGGATGTTCTTCTTGTCCAGCAGGTAGATGTTTTTGGAGGCCCCGCTGTCCTGCCGCAGCACCTGAACATGGTCAGTCTGGATCTTCCGGGTCTTCTCTAAAATGCCGTCGTTGGCGCTGGCGATGCAGTCTTTGAAAAAACGGTCCCACTCGCTGTCGGTGAAGGTATAGCTGTTCAGCAGCTCCAGCTGGCGGCGGAGGTTGGCAATGAGGGCGGCCTCGTCGTGGATAGTGAGGTATTCATAGCCCTGCGCGGTGAGCATACGGATGAACTCGCGTTCCAGCGCGGCCTCGCTCTGATAGCTCTCCGACCGCCGCGTCTCCGGGGTGTATTCAGCGACCACCGTGCTTTCCGGGGTGGAGGCGATGATGTTGTAAGTAGACATAACTTTGATCCCTCTACTATTCTTTTGCACTTCCTAAATCGTTTCTCATTGCTCCGTAAAGCTTGTCCGCAAATGCTTTCAGTTCTTTCGCTGTTGGTGTGTTTGAATTCCTATACTGCTGACATTCAGAAAGAATATTTTGAAAAATATGATTTATCTCCAGATGAACAGGAACAATATGTAAGCATTCAAACTGAAATAATAAAAAAATATAATCTCTCTGGACCGCAAGATTTATTTTATAAAGGCACAGACAATCAAAAAATTCATTCACCTCAAAGTGAATATCAAAGGCAGTTAAAGGCTTTTATTAGAAGTCTTGGATATGCATTTTCTACTACACTTTTTATTATCTCACTGTTACCAGAGGGAGAACAACTTACTGTTGACGAAAGATATTTAGATAAGTCATTGTTACAAAAAAATGCAGCAACAAAAATTCTTAAAGAAAAAAGCTTTGCAGCAGCTATTCCTGCTCCCAGTCTTAAGGTTTTAAGCAATCTTTTCTTGTAATATTCACCTAAATTCCATTATATATTTCAAAAGAAATAAGGTGAATATTTTCTGCGTTTGCTGTGGGCGCTTCGCAGGTTCGCGCCCTGTGTTAGTCCTTGCCCGGTGGGCAGAACAATAGACCTAAAGGCCATATTGTAAAGGGGAATGTATATCCCATCCCCCTACGACTAACACATAAACGCTTGGTCTACACCCCACGAAACAGAGAATCAAAATCTCAATCTCAAATAATGATCGTATTATTGTGGACTGTAGGTCCTAAAAGCTGGTCCATAATGAACAATATACCTGCTATGCGGATTACGCGGACCACCGTTGTTTGCACTACATACCCAGGTCCTCCGTAATGTCTGATCCTACTCCAAAATTACCCCCTATAGCTTGACGCACAAAAAGCGCACAGAATTCGGATTTTTTGTGCGCTTTTCTGCTTGATGCTTTAAAATTTACTTGCTTGAGTGGAAGAGATATGATATAATGAAAAAAGAAAAACATAGACATATCAGTGGTTTGGTGTGTTTTCTTCACAGTAATAAAGGGGCCTATTTAATAGCCCTCAGCTGGGAGAGCGCTTGAATGGCATTCAAGAGGTCAGCGGTTCGATCCCGCTTATCTCCACCAGGAAAAGCCTTGAAATCGTACGATTTCAAGGCTTTTTCTTATTTTCTGAGAAATCCAAAAATCTCATGAAATCTTGTAAAATTGTGCTGAGTTATACCTAGTTTCTGCACTCAGCGATTGACAGAGGAAAAAGTGCATGTTACTATATATACCAATAATCATACTATGTTAGTGCATTCACAAAGTTCTAACCCCATGGAATATCAATACAAAAAGAAAACGCTGATTTTGGGGCAGCACATAAGCGAAAGTGTTGATTCATGAGAACGGAGGATCGTCGAATATGCTCAATCAGTTTTCAAGGACGCAGCTACTTCTCGGCCAAGACGGAATGGCGCAGCTATTTCGTGCCCGCGTAGCGGTATTCGGCATCGGCGGTGTAGGCGGCTACACCGTGGAAGCGCTGGCACGCAGCGGCGTCGGCACATTAGATCTTATCGACGATGACCGGGTATGCCTGACCAATCTGAATCGCCAGATTTTTGCCACACGGAGAACCGTAGGACAATACAAAGTGGATGTAGCGGAACAGCGCATTCAAGCGATCAATCCAGATGCAATCGTTCACATCTACAAGACCTTTTACACACCGCAAACCGCAGCACTGTTCGATTTTACCAAATACGATTATGTTGTAGACGCCATCGATACCGTGATCGGAAAGCTGGAACTGGTGACGCAGGCCCAGCGGGCTAATGTCCCCATTATCAGCAGTATGGGAGCTGGGAACAAAATGGATCCCACCGCATTCGAAGTGGCAGACATCTACGAAACCTCGGTATGTCCGCTGGCAAGGGTCATGCGGCGGGAGCTCAAAAAGCGTGGCGTCAAAAAGCTGAAGGTAGTCTATTCAAAGGAACCGCCCATAACGCCGCTGGATGATCTATCCATCAGCTGCCGGACACATTGCATCTGTCCGCCGGGCACCGCGCGAAAATGCACACAGCGGCGGCAGGTTCCCGGCAGTAATGCCTTCGTCCCTGCCACAGCTGGACTGATCGTCGCAGGTGAGGTCGTGAAGGACCTGACTGCGCAGAAAGATCCGCAATAATCGTTGAAGAATTCCGGCCAGTTCTCCGAAAGCTCTTGGTACACCTGATCCACATTCGTTGCGCCCTCGCTGCCCAGGTTCAGCCGGCCAAACTGCGCCTTCCGGAAATCGGAATAGTCTGCAATCTGCGATTGGTATTCCTTGCCAAATACAATTTTCGTGCTTCGCAGGTAGCGCCGCAGGTCGCTGTACTGGTTGTACAGTTCCGTGTCTGCTTCCACCGCATTGGTTACAAGCTTTTCGGCAATCTTCTCCGCGCGGCGTCTCGCTTCCGGATAGGTCAGCTCGTCCTTGCCGTCATAGCCGCTGGCGATGTAGTCATACAGGCGCTGCAGATCTTCCTGAATATCCGCCACTTCCAGGTCGGAGCTGTATTCTTTGATAAACGACTTTGCCGCAGCAGCCACAGCTTTTTTATCCGTCGTTACACGCCGGGTACGCTGCGTCTGTCCCCGCCAGTAGTCCCGGCTCTCCTCCAGTGTGCTGCTCCGGCGCTGCAATTGCATGTAGTCCTTCATCTGCTCCCGCAGCAGCTGGTTCTCCTCCTGCAGCGCGGCATAGCTCTTGCTCTCCGTTCCTGCCTTAAGGGAATACCGAATGTCTGGGTCGCTGGTGGGGTTCTGGTTGGAGGCGTTCTTCACCTGTTCCGGGTCCAAAGCGATATAGGCATCTGTGCTACGCCCAAAACTTCCGGAGTCGGTAGACAGAATAACGCCGTCGTAACCCGCGTTTCGCAGGGCCGCGGTAATTGCATTTTTGGCCTGCGTGGAGAGTTGGTTTTCTTTTTGTGTCCATTCATCCACCACCGCGTCTTCTGCTTCATACAGGGCGTTGAACTCCGGCACATCGTACAGCGCTCGGCGGCTTGCCTCTGGATTTTTGCTTCTCCACTCGGTCATAAAGTCCCGTAATTTCTGTTTCGCCCGCTCGAATTTCTCATTGTAGGTAGCGTCCAGCGTGTCAATCTTTGCCTTGATAGTTGCATATTCGTCGGAGAGTTTGAGAAGGCTGTAGGTCAGCGCCTCTCGATTGCTGGCGTACAGCGGGTTGGTGATATTGGCGTACAGCTCCATCTGGAACTCGCCTTTGAGGCCAATGTCTCTGTCGCTGGTTTTCAGGAAGATGCCGAAAGGAGTAGCGTTATCGCGGCTACCAGCACCTTGATGGCGCGGGTCGAAAACGGTAAATAAGCCCTCGGTTTGGTGGTAGAGCGTCAGCAGCCGCCCGTCCGCGTCCCGAGCCTTGCTGTCCCGGAAATATTCCCGCTGCGCCTCCGTCAGTTCGCGGCCGGTGCTGTCAGTTTTCAGGGAGTATCTGGCATTTCCTCCGTTGCGATCCTTCGTGCCTGTTCCAGAATTTCCTCTTCCGTTGCGTCCTCGTTCTTCGACAGAAACTCGCACATTTCCATTTGTTGCGGTTCCTCTCTCAGCAGAATAAATGCCGTTGCCTGCACTCCTGCTCTTGCGTTTGATGTTTCCAAATACCCGATCAAGACTTCTTCGAGTTCTGTCAGTTTTCCCATTTTTGCCCTCCATCCAGTCCTGCAGCACTTCATACGCTGCCGCTGCTTTCTTCCCGCCCACCGCATACAGCGGCGTGGCTTCCGTGCTGTCTCCAATGCCATACAGTGCAAATACCGTTTTCCCTTTTTCTGTTGCGTATGTCCATTTGGTGTATTTGTCCAGGAACCGATCCGCGCTTCCAATCTCCTGATTCATTTTACGCGTCAGCAGATTCCATTCTTCGCTGGACAAATTGGGTCGCCAATACTTTCCCTTTAGGGAATATTTCGCTGCCATTGTACCATCGTCAGACTGAGCTTGCAAGATCTTTGCCCGCTCCACGGCTGCCTCCAGCGCGGCAGTCAGTTTCGCCTCTGCGCTTTCAGCTTTCTTTTTCTCCGCCCCGGTCAGCTTGTCAAGAATCGCACGGATTGCATCGCGCACCTTCTGCAGCAGTGTCCGGTCGTCCTTATGCGCTGCAATAAAGTCGTCCAATACCTTTCCGTCGTCTATCATCCGTCCGGCATAGTCCGCCGCTACTTCATCCAGCGCCTGCTCGCGGGTCAGCTCCACATCCTGTGCGGCGTAGGCGTCAATCCGTTTCTGCACGCTGCCCTGCTCTTTTTCCGCCACAATCTCCCGGAACGCCCGGTACTCCTTCGGAGCAAGCTCCTGCATCCGGTGGGTGATCTCGTGCCCGTAGATCGCCATTAGCGGGTTGGGGTTGTTCCGCTCAATCAGTACCGTGCTGCCGTCGATTCCTCCACTTTTAAGGAAGAAGAGGTATTTGCCGCATTTACGGCAAATACCTCTTCTTCCTTATTTTATCATTTTCTGTCCGTTCTCCGCGAGTCCCATTCAGGATCACTCCTGCTTCATGCCGTCTTGCAGCGCTTCCTTCAGCGTCCGCCAACCAAGAACCGCACATTTCACCCGTGCAGGCATATGGGCAATATCCCGGAGCGCAGAAGCCTCCTCCAAGCTGTCAATTTCGTCCTCGGATGCTTCGCCTTGAATCATTTTCAGGAAAATCTCCCCCAGTTTCAAGGCTTCTTCCTTCTTTTTTCCGACAATCATCCCAAGCATAATATCCGCCGAAGCCTGAGAAATAGCACAGCCGTCCCCTACGAACGCGCTATCTGTAATTATATCATGATCCAGTTTTAATTTCAGAAAAATATCATCGCCGCAGCTGGGGTTGACACCCTCCAGCACAATGTCGGCGTCCGGCAGGTCATGCTTAAACTCCGGGTGCAGATTATGCTCTGTGAGAATCTCGTTATAAAAACTTCTATTTTCCATAGCCCATTCGCTCCCTCAGCGTTGAAAGACTGTCCAGCAGCCGGTCAATCTCAGTCTCCGTATTGTAAAACGCCAAACTGGCCCGCACCGTGGACGGATGCTTCAAATAGGCCAGCAACGGCTGCGCACAGTGATGTCCTGCCCGAACATCCACGCCGTCGCTGGCAAGGATTTCGCTGACATCGTGCGGGTGAACACCATCCACCGTAAAAGTGATGATGCCGCAATGCTCCTCCGGATTTTCAGAGCCCAGCACATGGACGCTGGGAATTCTTTTGATTCCCTCCATGGTCCGCCGGGTCAGCGTCACTTCCTGCCGGTGCATTTCCGAAAAACCGATCCGGTTCACATAGTCAATAGCCGCATGAAGCCCTACAGCATCAGCCGCATTGACCGTACCGGCCTCAAATTTATGGGGCAGCTCTGCGTAGACTGCCCCTTCACGGGTCACGGACTCGATCATCTCGCCGCCCGTAAGGAACGGCGGCATTTCCTCCAGCAATTCCTCCCGACCGTACAATACACCAATTCCCATCGGTCCATACATCTTATGGCCGGAAAGCGCAAAGAAATCCGCCCCAAGTGCCTGTACATCCACAGGGATATGAGGCGTACTCTGCGCGCCATCCACCACCATAATCGCGCCGCCTCGATGCGCAAGCGCCGCAATCTCCCGGATTGGATTGACTCTGCCCAGAATGTTGGAAACATGCGTACAGGCCACAATCTTTGTCTTTGGTGTGATCAGCGCTTCTACCCGATTCAGATCCAGCGTACCATCCATTTCACATTCCATGAATTTCAGCGTCGCACCGGTCTGGCGGCAAACCATCTGCCAGGGAAGCAGATTGCTGTGGTGCTCCATAATAGATACCAGCACCTCGTCTCCGGCCTTCACATGGGAAAGGCCATAGCTGTACGCCACCAGATTCAATCCCTCGGTGGTGTTTCGGGTAAAGACAATCTCACAGGCACGCTTCGCATTTAACAGCGCCCGGACGGCTTCACGGGCATTTTCATAGGCGTCAGTTGCAGCAATGCTCAGTGGATACAGTCCCCGGAGTGGATTGGCATTCTGATTTTTATAAAAATCTGTCACAGCATCCAGCACACATTGCGGCCGCTGTGCCGTTGCAGCGTTATCCAAATATGCGATGTCCTGACTTTTCAGCAGTGGAAAATCATCCCGATATGTATGAGCCATATTACAGCACCTCCTCCAATTCCGTCTCGATCGCCGCCTGCGCGGTTTCATCTCCCAGCGTATGGACCAGCCGCTCAATAGCTGCACGGGCCATGATGTTTTCCGCTTCCGCTGCGGCAATCCCCCGGCTCTCAAAATAGAACAGCGTGTCCTCGTCCAACTCACCGATCGTCGCACCATGGTTGCCCACTACATTCTCCTCGGCGCACAGGATCAGCGGCACTGTCTTATTGACCACGCCATCACCCAGCATCAGGACTGTTTCCTGTTCGTTTCCGACAGAACCAGCAGAACCCTTCTTAAAGTCGATCGTTCCCCGAAAAACTTTGTTCGCATCGTCCTTCAGGGCACCGGCGGCGTTGATCTCACTAGTAGTCTTCTGTCCCCAGTGATTCACCACCAGGTTCAGATCCACAGTCTGCTTTTTCTGTCCCAGATAGCCAATACCAGCTGTGAAGCCCGCGCCATTTCCGTTCAGCTCGAAATGACCGTCGCTGTACACATCACCCCGGCCAAGCAGGATCTGAATCAACTCCACCTGTCCGTTTTCCGCGCATTCCCCTTGCGTCTCCAGACGGAGCACGGAATTCTGCGCCGTATTTTGAATCTGGATGAGCCGCACCTTTGCATTCTTTTCAATGTGAAGTGCTGTGCGCACCAACAGATTATTTTCTGCCCGCAGGGTCTCAAACACCGTAACCTGCTGCCCTTCCGGTGCGTGAATCTCCACGGACTTTTCGCTGTATTGATCACTGCCGGCAATCTCCAAGCGAGCAGTCTGACCGGATGCAGTGATCCGCTCCGTGCCTAAATCGACAGTCTTATCCCAAATCAGGGCCGTTTCATTGACGCCCAGCCGGTTCCAAGTACGAGTCGGGAGCCTGTTGATTAAAATTGTCTCACTCATATCCAAACTCCTTTCAGCCGATGCTGCCCTTCATTTCCAACCGGATCAGGTTGTTCATCTCCACAGCATATTCCAGCGGCAGTTCCTTGGACACATTATCCGCAAAGCCGCTGACGATCAGCGCGCGGGCATCTTCCTCGCTCATTCCCCGACTCATGAGATAAAAGACCGCCTCATCGCTGATGGCACCGATTTTGGCCTCGTGGCCAATCGCTGCGTCCTTTGTGCGGATGTCCATCGCGGGAATCGTATCAGAGCGGGAATCCGAGTCCAGCATCAACGACTGACACGACACTGCGGACTTGGCACCTTTGGCGCTCTTTTCTACAACGACACTGCTGCGGAAGGTGCTGATACCACCGCTTTTACTGATGGAGCGGGTATTCATATAAGAGCTTGTATTTTTGCCCACATGGACAACCTTTGCACCGGTATCCAGATTCTGCCCTGCACCGGCAAAGGTCACACCAAGAAATTCCATGCGGGAATTATCGCCTTTCAGGATACTCATGGGATACAGGCAGCCCACATGGGAGCCAAAGGAACCGGACACCCACTCGATGGTACCGCCCTCCTCCACCAGCGCCCGTTTGGTGTTCAGGTTATACATATTCTTCGACCAGTTCTCAATTGTAGAGTAACGGAGCTTGGCACCTTTCTTCACATACAGCTCCACGCATCCGGCGTGGAGATTCGCCACATTGTATTTCGGCGCAGAGCACCCCTCAATAAAGTGCAGGCTCGCACCCTCGTCTACAATGATCAGAGTATGTTCAAACTGGCCTGCCCCCTTGGCATTGAGCCGGAAATAGGACTGTAGCGGGATGGACAGGTGAACCCCCTTGGGGACATACACAAACGATCCGCCAGACCATACCGCACCATGCAGCGCTGCAAACTTATGGTCGCGCGGTGTTACCAGCTTCATAAAATACTTGTGAACCATGTCGGCATATTCGCCTTTCAGGGCGCTCTCCATATCGGTGTACACCACGCCCTCTGCTGCTACAGAATCTTTGACATTGTGGTACACCAACTCCGAATCATACTGCGCGCCCACACCGGCCAGAGATTTGCGTTCCGCCTGGGGAATACCCAGCCGTTCAAAGGTCTCCTTGATGTCCTCCGGCACATCCTTCCAATCGTTCCGCATTTTGGTGTTCGGACGGACATAGGTTGCAATATGATCCATATCCAGCCCCGCAATGGAAGGACCCCAATCGGGGATTTTCATTTCATTATAGATCTGGAGCGACTCCAGCCGGAACTGCTGCATCCACGCCGGATCGTCCTTTTCCCTGGAAAGTTTTTCTACAATCTCCGGTGTCAGGCCGGCTTCCATGCGGTAAGCGTCATTTTCCTCATCCCGGATGTCATAGACGCTGCGATCTACATCCTCCACATAGGTTTTCTCTTTCAAATCCGCCATGTCAGGAGCCCCCCACCTCAGTCTTCTTTCAGGCTGCCGAAGCCCTTTTCATTGATCTCTTCTACCAGTTCATCGCCGCCATTACGAACGATGACGCCTTCTTCCATCACATGGGCAGCGTCCACATGAAGTGCTTCCAAAATCCGGGTAGAATGCGTAATAATAAGCAGGGAACCATGTGTCCGCTCACGGAAAAGGCGAACGCCTTCCGACACGGTGCGAACCGCATCCACATCCAAGCCGGAATCCGTTTCATCCAAAATAGCCAGCTTGGGCTCCAGCATCAGCATCTGCAGAATCTCCGCTTTTTTCTTCTCACCGCCAGAGAAGCCCACATTCAGATCACGCTCTGCGTAGCTCTCATCCATATTTAAGAGCGCCATGGTTTCCTTGAGCTTTTTTCTGAAATCCCACAGACGCAGGCGGCTGCCGGTTTTCTGCTCCAACGCACTGCGGATGAATGCGCTGAGGGTCACACCGGGAACTTCCAACGGGTTCTGAAAAGACAGGAAAATTCCCTTTTTCGCCCGCTCATTAACCGGAAGCGCCGTAATATCCTCGCCGTCAAACAGAATTGATCCCGCAGTGACGCTGTAAGCAGGATTGCCGGTAATGGCATATCCCAGCGTCGATTTTCCGGTGCCGTTCGGCCCCATGAGAACATGCGTCTCGTCTTCTCCCACGGTCAGGTTCACGCCGTGGAGAATTTCTTTTTCCTCTACCCGGACATGCAGATCCTGAATCTCCAAAAGTGCCTTATTCATATTTAACCATCCTATCTTCTTGCCGTGCCGCAAAGACGGCCCGGTGATTTTTCCTTTACACGCATAAGCTGTTCCAATGTATGGTTGTCAACATAGGTATTGATCTGATTTTCCAGTCCTTGCCAGAAACGGCGCGCGTCGCAGTTGCAGGAGTTCCCGCAGCAGTCTCCCGCCTCAGACTGGCACGAGATCGGCGACAGATTTCCCTCTACCGCCCGCAGGATCTCGCCCACCGGGTAATCCTCCGGCGACCGGGTCAGGCGGTAACCGCCTGCCTTGCCTACGGCACTTTCCACCAAATCTGCCCGACTCAGAGCCGCCATGATGCTCTCCAGATATTTTTTAGAGAGCTGCTGCCGCTGTGCAATATCGCTGAGCCGAAGCCACTCGCCGTCGCTGTGCTCCGCCATATCCAACATCGCCTGCAGCGCATAGCGCCCTCTGGATGAGATCATCATACGGAATGCCTCCTCGCTCTCAATTACCCATCTTTCAGATAGGGATTTTAGCATTTAACTCCTACAATGTCAATAGGTATTTGTAAAAATCTTTCGGAACGCACGGTAAAAAGCGGGAGGCGAATCTTCGCCTCCCGCTTTTGCCATTCTATTTTACGACTCCTGTGCTACAAAACTGCCCGTGTAATAATCCCTGGTTCTGGAAAGATACATATCTCCAAACGCCGCTGTGACAATACTCGCAACCGCATTGGTGCGCGGCGCCATCTCGCCGCTGACGCCGCTGCGCATTTTGCTCATCGCCTCGTGCATCTGTCCCAAGTTCAGATCCGTGTTCTCGTAGAGCCAGGTGCTCAGCGCCACTGCCTGCTCCAGCGTCACTGTCTCACCAGCCGCCTCGGCACTCTCCGGCACCACAATTCCCTCTGCCGTCATTTTCACCGTATCTGCGCTGGACGACACAGTCAAAACCGGGAGTTTCTCCGAATCTCCTCCACAGGCGTTATAGGCCTCTTGCAGCGCTGCACGCGCCTGATCCCAGTTGACCGTCTCACCATCGCCCATTGCAACAGCATACTCGGCAGCCACCGAAGCCGATGCATCAGTCAGATTTGCCAGCATACTGCCAAACTGCTGGGCACTCACCGGCTCCTGAAAGCCATCGGCACAGGCAAAAATGCCCGCATCCGATGCCAGCGCCACGACATCCGCAGCCCAGTCGCTCATCTGATCCGCCGCCGGAATCTGTGCCGCCGGCGCATCACCTGCCCACTTCAGCGTATAGGCGTCATAGCAGCTGTCACTCCAACTCATCTGACGGTTCACACCAGCCTTGCCATCCCAGCGCCAGTTCTGTTCAAACACGGTAACGATATCATTCTTCGCATCGTAGGATTTCACAATCGCCCAGTGATTGTAACCCTTTTGCCGTGCCGCAGCAGAACCAAACAGCACATCTCCGGTTTTCGGTGTGTCAGTCTTTTCAAACCAGCAGTCACTGCGATCCTTGATTTCGATCGTTCCGGAGCCACGGAGTGTCAAATCCAGGCCATAAATCTGCTTATAATAGCGCTCAATCAATTCTGAGCAATAAAGAGTACTTCCATATAAATTATATTGTGCCTCCACCCCATTCAGGACATCAGCAACAAATCCATCCTGATCAATTTTCTTATACTCAATATCCAGAATCTCTTCTGCCGCAAGCGTTTGCACCCCACTGCACAACACAGCGCCGCAGACCAGCAACGCACCAAGTCGCTTCCAAAATCGCATAGCACAGATCCTTTCCTGAAAAAACTGTTTCTATTGTAATTCATTGTTACGCATTTGTCAATTATTTTGTTTCTATTTTGTAATCTTTGCAGTAATTGCCCACAAACAAGTCACACCGGAAAAAAAGCTGGAATTTTTGCAAAAATCCCGGTATACTGGGAAAGAATTCTGTATACGCTGGAGGAATGCGTTATTACCGACTATTTCAATCCATCCATGGATCCACGCGCCATCGGTGCAGTCAGCGCACTCGGCCTTGCCCATGTGGGCGACGCTGTCTTTGAACTTCTGGTCCGCACCTGGCTGTGCACCGGTGGAAAAGTCACCTCACAAAAACTGCACCGGGCCACGATACAGTATGTCAGCGCCCCGGCACAGGCGGAAGCTGTAGCGCGTCTGCTGCCCCATCTGCAAGAGGAGGAAGCCGCACTATTCCGCCGTGGCCGCAACGCGCATGTTAATACCATCCCCAAGCACGCCACCCATGAGCAGTATGCCAAAGCCACCGGTCTGGAAACGCTCTTCGGCGCGCTGTATCTCGCCGGGCAGATTGACCGGCTCAACGAACTCTTTGCCATTGTCGTGGAGGAAGACCATGCCCTTTGATGCTGTGATGCTCACTGCCGTCACCGGTGAGCTGACCCGCGCCGCGCTTGGCGCGAAAGTTGATAAAATTCATCAGCCAGCTCGCGACACTCTGATTGTGCATCTGCGTAGTCCGCAGGGAAATTGCCGCCTGCTGATGACCGCAAGCCCCAACCGCGCGCGAATCCATCTGACCCATGCTGCCGGGGAAAACCCGCAGCAGCCGCCCATGTTCTGTATGCTGCTGCGCAAGCATCTGGTGGGTGGTCGTCTGGTATCCATCACCCAGCCGCCCATGGAGCGGATGCTGGATCTTACCTTTGACTGCACCGATGAGATGGGCGAACCGGTACAGCGCCATTTAATTCTGGAGATTATGGGCCGCAATTCCAATGTGATTCTGACCGGACCTGACGGCCGCATCACCGACTGTATGCGGCGTGTGGATTATGAGATGTCCGAACAGCGACAGGTGCTCCCCGGCCTGTTTTATCATGAACCACCGCGGCAGGATAAGCACAATCCACTGGACATGGACGCCGCGTCCATTGCCGCATTGCTGACTCCCGCGCCCGCTGAACGCGCTGACCGCTGGCTGCTCTCTCAGTTCTCCGGACTCTCGCCGCTGATCTGTCGAGAGCTTGTCTACCGTTTCTGCGGTGAAACCGACGCACCGCTGACCGGCTTTTCTTCGGCGCAGCTGGAGCATTTCGCTGCGCTGCTCGCCATATCTTTTTCAGAAATCGCCGCAGGTCAGTTCACCCCGGTGATGCTCCGTAAGGAGGGGCGTCCGTCCGATTTTACCTATCGTTCCATTGCACAGTACGGTACTTTTCTGGAACAGCAGACTTATCCCGATTTTTCGGCGCTGCTTGACGGCTTCTACGCCGACCGGGACCGCTCCGATCAGATGCGGCAAAAATCTCAGACGATTCACAAGACCATCTCCAATCTGCACAGCCGCACCGCGCGAAAGCTCGAACTGCAGCGGGCAGAATTGGAAAAAACCTTTGACCGGGATCGCTTGCGCCAGCTTGGCGACATCGTCACTGCAAATCTGCACCGGATCACGCGGGGGCAGGCCATGCTGGAGGCAGAGGATTTCTACGATCCTGAAATGCGGCGGATTTCCATCCCACTCTCTCCGCAGATCTCGCCGCAGCAGAACGCCGCCAAATTTTATAAAGAATACACCAAGGCCAAAAATGCTGAAAAATTTCTGACCGAACAGATCGCCAAGGGAGAAAAAGAACTCGACTATCTGGCAAGCATTCTGGAAGAACTGGATCGTGCGGAGTCAGAAAAAGATCTGGGCGAAATCCGGCAGGAGCTAACTGAAGGCGGCTATCTGCGGGAACAAAGCGGCAAAAAGCGCCAGAAGGTTGCGCCCGCCAAACCTATGCAGTTCCGCTCTACCGACGGGTTTCTGATTCTTGTCGGCCGAAATAACCGGCAAAATGATCTTTTAACCCTCAAAACTGCGCACCGCACCGACCTGTGGCTGCACACCCAGAAAATCCATGGTAGCCATGCCATTATCTTCTGTGAAGGACAGGTTCCACCGGATCAGACTGTGACCGAGGCTGCCATGCTGGCGGCCTATTACTCACAGGCCCGTGAGGGGCAAAATGTTCCGGTGGACTATACACAGGTCCGCAATGTCAAAAAACCAGCCGGTGCAAAACCCGGTATGGTGATCTATGACCACTACAACACCGCTTATGTAACGCCGGATCCGGCCCTTGGCCCCCGACTCCGCAGCGACCGATAACCATTTGCAGGAAGATGCCTGCCTCATTTTGAGGCAGGCATCTTCTTTTTTTATTTTCACTTTCCTATTGACTTTTCTTTACCGCACCGCTATATTATCTGTACTAACACATTTAGTACACTTGACACAGTTCAGGAGGTGTGATTTTGATCCAGTTGAACTATCGGGATTCCCGGCCAATCTATCTGCAGATCAAAGACGAACTTCAAAAGCTGATTGTATCCGGTGCAATCCAGGAGGGCGAAAGGCTGCCCTCCGTCCGCACCATGGCAACCCAGCTGGCCATCAATCCCAACACCATTCAGCGAGCTTATAATGAACTGGAGTCCGACGGCTTCATTTTCTCGGTTCCCGGCAAAGGTTCCTTTGCCGCCGGAAAATCTGAGGAACACGCCGGGCGACGCAGCGCACTGGTTGAACAGATGCGTGAAATGCTGCGCGAGCTGCGCTATCTCGGCGTAACAGAATCAGAACTGCAAGCTCTGCTGGAAGAAGGAGGTACAAACCATGATTGAAGTTCAGGGACTGACAAAAACATTTCAGTCATTCCGCGCACTGGACAACGCATCGCTCCATGTTCCAGACGGTGCAATTTACGGATTGGTCGGCCCCAATGGCGCCGGAAAATCCACCCTGATCCGCCATCTGACCGGCATCTACCGGCAGGACAGCGGTACGGTACTGATCGACGGTGCACCGGTTTATGAAAATCCCGCTGTAAAATGTCGGATTGCCGCCATTCCAGATGACTGGTACTATTTTTTACAGGCCACGCCACAGGATATGATGCGGTTCTACCGCGGTCTGTATTCGCAGTTCAATATCGAACGGTATGAGGCACTGAAAGAGGTCTTCTCTATCAACGAGAAGACGCCAATCCGGCGGCTGTCCAAAGGAATGCAGAAGCAGGTGGCCTTCTGGCTTGCAATGAGCTGTATGCCAGACTACCTGATTCTCGACGAGCCGGTTGACGGACTTGATCCCGTGATGCGCCGCCAGGTCTGGAGCCTGATGCTGAATGATGTATCTGCACGCGGCACCACAGTGCTGATCTCTTCTCACAACCTGCGGGAGCTTGAAGATGTCTGTGACCATGTCGGCATTATGAATCACGGCAGTCTGCTTCTGGAGCGCTCTCTCAGTGAGCTGCAGGAAAATACGCTGAAACTCCAGGTTGTTTTCGCGGACTACCAGGAACAGAAGCTGCCGGAAAGTCTGCAGATTCTGCATCACAGCGCCATCGGCCGCGTCAACACCTACATCATCCGCGGTAATTCTCAAGATGTGCAGGCGCAGATTGCCGCGCTGAATCCGCTGCTGATGGACGCTGTTCCGCTGACGCTGGAAGAAGTCTTTATTTATGAATTGGGAGGTGCCGACTATGCAGTCAAAGACATCCTGCTTTAACAAATGCCTGTTTCGAAAAGATCTGACGCGGTTTGCGCCACTCTGGATGATCTATCTCGCCGTCCTGCTGATCTCTCTGCCCGTTCTGGTGCTGACAACCGGTCTGTCGCCGAATCACAGCATGGACGCCGCCGAATTTCAGGATATTATTTTCTCCTCGATCACCGGCATTGGCCCCATTCTGGTTTGCGCCGCAGGCATATGCAGTGCAATGGCGGTTTTTTCCTATCTGTTTACCGCCCGCAGCATCGGGCTGTACCACACGCTGCCCGTCACGCGCAGAACGCTGTTCTTTACCAACTATCTGGCAGGGCTGCTCTTTCTGGTGGTTCCCCACACCATTACTGCGCTGTTTTTGCTGCTTGCAGGCAGCATTCTGGGCACCCCCGCGTTTATGACCGCACTGATCTTTTGGGCTGTCATGACCGCCATGGCGCTGTTCTTCTACTCATTCACCGTCTTCTGCTGTATGTTTACCGGGCAGCTGCTGGCCGTCCCCGTGTTCTCCATTGCGCTCAATCTGCTGGTCTTCGGCATCGGTCTGCTCATCAGCTCACTGCTTGGCACTTTCCAGTTTGGAATTATCACCAGTTCTTCCGATGTGACTCGTGTTTTCTCTCCGCTGCTACAGCTCATAAGACAGCTGAATATTCTCCCTGTCGGCCCAGTCGATCCCTACGGTGTTGTCTCCGAGATTACCGGTTACACCCTGATCGGCTGGAAATGGCTGGTGATATATGCCGTCGCCGGACTTGTTTTTGCCATTCTTGCACTGGTCGCCTACCGGTATCGCCGCAGTGAAACAGCCGGCGATCTCGTCACCGTTAAATGGGCGCAGTGGCTGTTCCGGCTTGGCGTCGGCGCCTGCGCAGCACTGACACTCGGTACGGGACTGTATGAAGTCTTCTACTATCAGTTGATCGGCGGCTATCACAACAATGCCGGCATTCTGCTCCTGTTTCTCCTTTTTGCCGGTCTTGCTGGCTACTATCTTGCAGAAATGCTGCTGCAAAAGTCGTTCCGGGTCTTCCGCAAGGGCTGGAAAGGCGCAGCAATTCTCTGTGCCTGCCTGATTCTTGTCACCTCCAGTGTCCGGTTCGACCTGTTCGGTATCGTCAGCTATGTTCCAACCGTTGATGAAATCGGTTCTATTTCTCTTTCTGGCATCAGCAACAGCGATGGCGACACGCTGGATTCTACCCAGTTTGAGCAGGTTGTCGCACTTCATCAGTCCATTTTGGAACACCAAACGGAAATCGAAACGCGAATGGAGGAACATCAGGCAGGTACCACCGCAGAGGAATCCGTCCAGTATATTGGCTTCAATTACACATTGAAAAATGGCCGCCGCATTTCGCGGATGTACAACTTCTGCATGACACCGGACGATCTGCAAGCAGGCTCCTATATTACAATGCTGGACGACCTTGTCAACGGATCGGCTGCACGAGAGAATCTTGCCGATAGGCTCGACCAGCTCACCGTCAACTACGGATATGTGGATCTGTACTACGGCAATGACACCGGTGAATCTGTCGAGCTCGACAACCAGCAGGATGTAATCGCCCTGCGAGACGCAATTTCCGCCGACCTGCGCAATGGCACCCTGCAAGCAGACACATGGTTTGCCGGTGACACGCCATACTACGGCATTGATCTGCAAGGCGTCTCCCGAACAGCCACTTCCTACGAGATGCACCACTACTACAGCTTTGCCGCAACCACTGAAGCAACCAACACCTATGCGTTTCTCTCCTCCATCCACGGGCTGATGGAGGAAAACCGCGGCATTTCCTACACGGTCAGCCACAGTACGCATCCGGATTCTGCTGCCGACGCCGGTACACCGGAATTGCTGACCTGGTCAAATACGCTGCTGGAGTTCGCACTGTCAGATCCGGATGCACAGGACGCCATCAACGCGGACCTTCGTCAATCCTATAACGATCTGGAAGCACAGTATGATACGCGTTATGCCCAGGCTGAAGCAGACTACCAGGCTCGGAAAGAGAGCGGCTTTTCTGACACTTGGTCCGCATATGTCTTCCACCGCAACGCCACACCCGTCCGGGCTGACAGCGCCGTCATCAGCGTGCTCTATGACGACAGCACCTACACCGGCGGCGCACACGGCGAAGATCTACGCAGCTGTGTCAATTACCGCACCGATACCGGTGCAAAGCTGACGCTTGCCGATCTCACGGATGATCTTCCCGCACTTCAGGAGGTCATCCATGCCGAGCTGCTCCGCCAGACACAGCTGCCGCAATATGAAGGCTATTTCTTCGACGGCTATGAAAAATCGCTGTTCGGCCTGATTGCCGACGGCAGCTGGTATCTCTCCGACGACGGGCTTGTGATCGTTTGCAATCCCTATATCATTGCTCCCTTTGCCGCCGGAATTCTGGAATTCACAGTCTCTTACTCCCAGCTCGGCGATCTGATTCTGGAGCAGTATTTACCTATCGTCGATTAACGCTTATGGCACAACTGAATCATAAAAATAACGCTGAGCGTATCGTCACATTCGTCGTTTTCGCAATCTACCTGTTACTGCTGCTATGGCTGGTGCTCTTCAAATTTGCCACCACCATTGAGGAGATTCCGCACATGCGGAATCTCAACCTGATTCTCTTTCACTATGATGAAGAAACTTCAACACATTGGCAAGAAGTCATCTACAATGTGGTTCTGTTCATCCCAGTCGGCTTTTACTTTTCTGTATTCTTTTCCAAGAAGACCCCCATTTATTGTTAATCATTCTGATCTCAGGCAATTAAAAAGTGCCGTGTATGATTTGGTCATACACGGCACTTTTTCATTTCATTTAATACGCCTTGGGAACTAAAATCCGCAGGCTTTGTTTTTGGTTGACAATCTCCGCCACTGTAACTGTCCCGCCATATTCGCCATCCAGCGTCCAGGATACCGGTTCCTGAAAGGTCATCGTCAAACAATCCGTCTGGAAGGTACGGAAGCTGTCCGCCGAGAAATCCCGGCGCAGCAGCGCACCCGTCACTGCATTGATGTCCTGCAGGGATCCGACTTTGCGAATCAAAACCACTTCAAACAGGCCGTCGTCCAAGCGAACGCCCTCTTCGTCCGGCAGCGCCCGGAATCCGCCGACACTGACCGAGTTGGTCACCATACCGAAGAGGACCTCTTCCTCTTCTACAACGCCATCGTGTTCCAGCTTCACCCAGTATGGGCGAATGTCTGACAAACTCCGAATGCCCTCCATAATATAGGCTGCACGGCCAAACGCCTGCTTTTCCGCGTGCGGCGTCTCATAGGAAACCGCCGTAAATGCGCCAAAAGCCGCCACATAGTCAAAAATTCGGTCATTGAACTTGCCAAGGTCGCACCAGAATTCATCGCCGGTCACCACAATCTCCGCTGCCGACAGGACATCCCGCGGGATTTCCAGCGACGCAGCAAAATCATTGACCGTTCCAGTTGGGAGATATCCCAGCAGCGGTGGATGCGTCAACTGCGCCATTCCGGAAACCGCCTCATTCAGCGTGCCGTCTCCTCCGCTGACCACAATCCGGTCATACTGTTCACCATCTCTTGCAATCACTTCTGTGATATCCTTCGGCTTCTGTGTCGGATGCACCGTCACATCATAACCGGCCTGCGTAAACCGGTTGATGACCTCCATCAGATAGGTCCGCATTTCGGATTTTCCCGCCTTTGGATTGACAAATAACAGCATTTTTTTCATTTTGTTGCATCTCCCAATTCCGCTTCCGCAAGCAAGCTCTGCGGCGTATGTAATTCCAGCCGCGTTTCATCCAGCTTGCACGGCGTTTGATCCATCAAATTCCGCAGGGTGCTTGCATAAGCCTCATACCGCAGATCAGACAGCGCCTGCTCATACCAGATTGGCTTTTCCGCCCCTGCATAGTAACAAATCAAATGCACACCGTCAGCACTCCGGAAGATCACTGTATCCCCCGGCTGCCGCATTTCTTCAAAGCACCAGGCATCTACTTTATCACTGAGTACACCCGGCCGAAGGCTGGAATAGGTCGTATCCATCGCATCCTCCGTGGTCAGTGCCGCAAACGCCTCCGTCGTACCGCCGTTCTCCTCCCACTGCTCCAGCAACGCCTCGGCCTTATCCTGCGCCGCCTGCCAGTCAGCCTCTTCCGTGCTGTTCGGCACGAAGATCAGATCCCGGATGGAAACGGTATAGGTATCCGTCTTGTCTACACCAGCTGCCGCATAGTCTGCCGCAAAGCTGTCATAGTATGCCGACACCTCCGCATCGGAAAAATCCTCCCCGTAAAACAATGTGTCTGCATAGGCTGCGGCCAGATACGCATCCTGCAAATATGCAAGGAATGCCTTCTCTGTCGCACCATAGCCATAGCTGTCCGCCAGAAATGCATCCACATCCGCTTCGCCATTTTTCTTGATGAATCCGGCGTTTGCTGCATTTTCATCCAACTTTGCAGCGACAGCGTCCAGGTTTTCCTGCGTCTTTTCCGGCAATGTAAATCCCGCCTGATCGGCCGCCGAAACCAGCGCCATGGTCTCGCCGACGGTTTGCATGGCCTGCTCCAGCATATAGTCCTTCCAGGTTCGTTCTCCGTCATAGCGCTGCTCCTCCAGCGGCACATCGGTCGCCGGAGCATATCCACTTTCCAGCAGCAGATAGTATTCCGTCCAGTAGTAGTAAGCAAAATCCCGGCTGTTCAGCGTCCGTTCGCCGCAGCTTACCACCGGCAAATCCATGGATGCACCGGGGCGGTTCGCATGGAACAGCGCCGCAATTCCAACACCGGCCGCCGCTGCCAGCAGCACTGCAATCACAGCTGTCCGCCAGGACAACCGACTTCTTTTTTGATCATTTTGTTGCATAAAAGCGTTCTCTCCTTATGAGCCAAAGTATAACATATCACCCCTGTGTTTTCAACGATGTCCGCCATTCCGCTTTTGAACAAATTGTAAATTACCGCCATCTGACTCTTTCCAAATTTCAAATCTGTACTATAATGAATCATAAGAAAATCACCTAACAGAGAGGAGCTTGACCATGCAATTTCGCAAAGTACTGCTGATGCTGCTTGACTCCGCCGGTGTCGGGGCACTGCCAGATGCGGCACAGTACGATTCCGCCGGCGCTGCAACAATTCCGCATGTGCTGCAGACGCACCCCGGCCTTCCGCTGCCGAACTTCCGGTCACTTGGTCTGTGCGCCATCGATGGGATGGAAGAATTTTATCAGGGAGAACACCCCAACGCGGCCTATGGCCGTTGTGCCTCGGCCTCCAAGGGCAAGGATTCCATTGTTGGCCACTGGGAAATTATGGGTGTTAAGACGGAGCAGCCGTTTTTAACCTTCCCCAATGGGTTCCCGCCGGAAATCATCAACGAGTTTCTCCGCCGCACCGGTGAGAAAGGCGTGCTTGGCAACCGAGCCGAATCCGGTACGCAGATCATTGCAGAGCTGGGCCCAGAGCACGAGAAAACCGGCTGGCCGATTGTTTACACCTCCGCCGACAGCGTCTTTCAGATTGCGGCACACGAGTCTGTAATTCCGCTGGATCGGCTCTACGAGCTGTGCGCCATTGCCCGCCAGATGTTTGACGAAATGCACATCGGCATGGGACGCGTCATCGCCCGGCCCTTTGTCGGTACGCCCGGCAATTACACCCGCACCGCAAACCGCCACGATTATGCCACATTGCCGCCGCACGAAACCTTCATTGAGCGGCTTCATGCTGCCGGAGTACCCACACACTCCATTGGCAAACCCTATGACATTTTTGTCGGCCGCGGCTTTGACGACACCATCAAGACAAAAAACGATGCAGATGGTCTCGCCCGCGCGCTGGATGCTGCAAAGCAGCAGGATGGCTTCATTTTCTGCAACATTCTGGATTTTGACCAGCAATGGGGACATCGCCGCAATCCTGACGGCTATGCCCAGGGGCTCGTCGAGGTCGACCGTGCTCTGCCCGGCATCTGCCAGGCACTGGCAGAAACAGGCGGTCTCTTGATTATCACCGCGGATCATGGCTGCGATCCCACCTATCATGGTACCGACCACACCCGTGAATATATTCCAGCACTCGTCTGGCATCCGAATATCACGCCGCACAATCTCGGTACGCGTGAAACCTTCGCCGATGTCGGCGCCACTGTACTGCAGGCATTCGGAGTAGAACCGTCTGCTTTTGGTACCAGTTTACTGTAGCCTTCTTTCCCGCGTTTTGCGCGCAAATTCCGTCGCGCAAAACGCGGGATTTTTCCTTGAAATAAACCGAAAAAACTGATAAAATATTTTAATATGAATTTCCCTGTCGGAGGTACAATTTTGGATCAGACCACCACTGTTATTTCTGAAGCCGCGCTGGATGCCCAGCGCGATTGCTGCCAGTCCATCCAGGCCTACTGGCACAGCCGCGGCACTGTGCCCACTGCATTTGTCGACACCTATGGCTGCCAGCAAAATGAGGCCGATTCTGAACGGATCCGCGGGATGCTGCAGGATGCCGGCTATGCCTTCACCGATACGGAAGAGGGCGCAGACCTGATTGTCATCAATACCTGCGCGGTGCGCGAACATGCCGAACAGCGGGTGTTGGGCAACCTCGGCGCGCTGGTGCATACCAAGCGCCGCCATCCCGGCCAGAGAATTTTTGTCTGCGGCTGCATGATGGGCGAACCGCATGTGGCGAAAAAAATCCAACAGAGTTACCGCCATGTAGATGGGGTTTTTTCCACACATCACTTGTGGGAGTTTCCATCACTGCTTCTGCAGGTATTGGAACACGGAGATCGCATCTTTGCCACTGCCAACGAAGCCGGCTCTATTGCGGAAGGCATTCCGCAAGTACGGCAGAACGGTCTGAAAGCCTGGGTCTCCATCATGTACGGCTGCAACAACTTTTGTTCCTACTGCATTGTCCCCTATGTCCGCGGCCGGGAACGCAGCCGCAAGAAAGATGACATTCTGCAGGAAGTCCGTGGTCTGATTGCCAACGGCTATCACGACATCACGCTGCTGGGGCAAAATGTCAACTCCTACGGTAAAGGGCTGGAGGAACCGATCGACTTTGCGGATCTGCTGGCTGAAATTGCAGAGCTGCCCGGCAATTTTCTGGTGCGGTTCATGACCAGCCACCCAAAGGACGCCTCAAAAAAGCTCTTTGATGTAATGGCCTCTCATGACAAAATTGCCAAACATATTCACCTGCCGTTTCAGTCTGGAAACGATCGGGTTCTGGCCGCTATGAACCGGCACTACAACCGGGCGCAATATCTGGAGCTTGTCGCCTATGCCAAGCGCGTCATGCCAGACTTGGTGCTAACCTCCGATGTGATCGTCGGCTTCCCCGGAGAGACGAATGCGGAATTTGAAGATACGCTCTCCCTGATTGAACAGGTGCGTTACGACGCGCTCTTCACCTTTATTTTTTCCCCACGCAGCGGCACGCCGGCAGCCGAAATGCCCGACCCCATGTCCCGTGCCGAAAAGCAAAAAAACTTTGATCGGTTGGTCGCGCGTCAGAACGAAATCTCCGCACAGCTGCGGCAGGCAGATGTCGGCAAAACGCTTCGCTGCCTGATCGACGGCCGCGACGGCGCGATGCTCACGGCCCGTACAGAGGGCGGCCGTCTGGTGCGTCTTCAGGGAGACGACGCACTGATCGGTCAGTTCCGCCCAATTATCATCACCAACGCAACCACCTGGTCTTTGACCGGAACGCTTGCGTAAATCACACCTGAAAGGAGGCAGCCCCATGGCCGAACTCACCCCCATGATGAAGCAATATCTGGAGATCAAACAGCAAAACCCGGATTGCCTGCTGTTTTTCCGCCTTGGCGACTTCTATGAGATGTTCGCAGAGGATGCAAAAATCGCTTCAAAAGAACTGGATCTTACATTAACGACCCGCGACCGCAGCAAGAGCGCGGAGGATCGAACGCCCATGTGCGGCGTGCCGTTCCACTCGTCTGAGGGATACATCGCCCGGCTGGTCTCCAAAGGCTATAAAGTCGCAATTTGTGAGCAAATGGAGGATCCCGCACTGGCAAAGGGTTTGGTCAAGCGTGAAATCATCCGGGTCGTCACCCCCGGCACAGTGACGGAAAGCTCCATGTTGGACGAGAGCCGTAACAATTACTATGCCAGCGTTCTGGCAGAGGATGGTGTTTGGGGCCTTTGCTTCTGTGATATTTCCACCGGTGCCTGCTTCGCCACGATCTGTTCCGGTGCGCAGGCTGAAAATCAGGCCATCAACGAGCTGGGCCGTTTTTCTCCCGCAGAAGTATTGCTGGGCGGCGACGCACGGGAAGACAAGGTGCTGGCCGATGCTTTTGCAGAGCGGCTGCATTGCTGCATCAACCGCGGAGATGACGCACTATTTGCAAGCGAAGACGGCGCACGGGCGCAATTTGCAGCTTTGCCGGATGCGCTCGCACAGGCACCGCTCGCGCTGCGGGCAATCAGCGCGCTGCTCAGCACACTTCGCCAGGTGCAAAAGACCGATCTCGACCATATCCGTGCGGTGGAATTCTACACCAGCGGCCGTTTTATGGAACTGGATCTCACTGCACGGCGCAATCTGGAACTGACGGAAACCATGCGTGCCAAAGAAAAGCGCGGCAGTCTGCTCGGTGTGCTCGACCGTACCAAAACCGCCATGGGCGCGCGAATGCTCCGCTCGTGGCTGGAAAAGCCACTGCTGCAGCCCGCAGCAATTGAGCGCCGCCTTGCTGCCGTTGCAGAGTTGGTGGAGAAAACCGTCAGCCGTGAAGAATTGATTTTAATGCTGAAAGAGGTCTCCGATTTAGAGCGCTCCATGGGTCGCATTGTCACTGGAACCGCCAACTGTCGGGATCTGGTTTCCCTTGCTGCCGGCTGCACCCGCCTGCCGGAGCTCCGCCAGGCCATCAGCCAATTGGAAGCGCCCCTGTGGCAGGAACTGAGCGCCATGCTGGATCCACTGGAGGACCTCAAAGCGCTCATTGACCGTGCCATTGTAGATGAACCGCCCTTTACAGTGCGGGAAGGCGGCATGATCCGCCCCGGCTATCACGAAGAGGTCGATCGTCTCCATGAAATTATGTCCGGCGGCAAAGGAATGCTCACCGGAATCGAAACCGCAGAAAAGGAAAAAACCGGTATCCGCAATCTGCGAATCGGTTATAATCGGGTCTTCGGCTACTATATTGAAGTCTCAAAATCCTTTGTCGATCAGGTGCCGGACACCTACATTCGCAAACAGACGCTCGCCAACTGTGAGCGCTACATCACCCAGGAGCTTAAAGAGCTGGAAAATACCATTTTAACTGCCAAAGACCGCATTGTCGCACTGGAATTTCAACTTTTCTCCGAGCTTCGCCAGTCGATTGCCAATCAGTCTGCCCGTGTATTGAAAACCGCGCAGGCCGTAGCCGGCGCCGATGTGCTCAGCTGCTTTGCTGCGCTTGCAGTCCGGCAGAATTACTGCCGTCCGGAAGTCGATCTCTCCGGAGAGTTGGAAATCCAGGACGGCCGCCACCCGGTGGTCGAGCAAATGCTCAAGGACACACTCTTCGTCCCGAACGATGTGAAGCTTGGCACGGCGGGTAATCAAATTGCAATTATCACCGGTCCCAATATGGCCGGTAAGTCTACTTACATGCGTCAGACAGCGCTCATTGTCCTCATGGCGCAGATTGGTTGTTTTGTCCCGGCGCGATCCGCGCGGATTGGCATTGTAGACCGTATTTTCACCCGCATCGGCGCATCCGACGATCTGGCCTCCGGCCAGTCCACTTTTATGGTGGAAATGTGCGAAGTAGCAGAAATCCTCAAAAATGCCACTTCCCGCTCTCTGTTGATTCTGGACGAAATCGGCCGCGGCACCTCCACCTTTGACGGAATGGCAATTGCACGGGCCGTTCTGGAATATGTGGCAGACCCGAAAAAGTTGGGCGCCAAAACGCTCTTTGCGACCCACTATCACGAATTGACTGCGTTGGAACAAATTCTGCCCAATGTCCGCAACTACAATATCTCGGTCAAAAAGCGCAAGGATGATATCATCTTCCTGCGAAAAATTGTTCCGGGCGGCGCAGATGAAAGCTACGGTGTGGAAGTAGCAAAGCTGGCCGGTCTTCCCGACAAGGTTGTCACCCGCGCCCGCGCACTCCTAAAGGAGCTGGAGCAAAGCGGCCCCGCCGTCCCAGTGCCAACCACACCGCCGGAACCGGACGATCAGATTTCCCTGATGAGTCTGCAGGACGCCCGGCTGCGGGAACGGCTGGAGAAAATCACTGTGGAAACACTGACGCCAATCGAGGCAATGAATCTGCTCTACGAACTTAAGCAAATGCTGTGAGGAGGCACTCAATGGCCAAGCGATCACATCTCGATACCCATTTGGGATCTTATGAACAGGTTTGTGGCTGGCTATACCTTCCCTTTTATCTCTTTTTGCTTGCACTGGCGCTCCGCTTCGCATTAAAACTGCTGGATTTTCCACTCACTGCTTTTCAGTTCCAGCTTGCCTGCGCAGTGTTAAACTTTGCGTTGACACTCCTGCTGTTTCATCGGTTTCTATTTCGCTCACTCGGCAACATTCTGCCGAATTTCTGGGCGTTTGTACAGGCTGTTATTCTGGGCTTTGTGTTCTATTTTGCCATCAATTGGGTACTGAACTGGGCATTTTCCTATCTTGCGCCTGGACTTGTAATCCCGGAAGGTGCGCTCGTAGCTTCCATGGCAGAGACCAACTATGGCGCAACCCTGGTATGCACCGTCCTGCTGGCACCGCTGACCGAGGAAGTGTTGATGCGCGGCCTTGTCTTCGGCACCATCGCCCGCCGCAGCCGATATCTGGCATATCTTGTCTCTATTTTACTGTTTGCAGCACTGCACCTGTGGCAGTATGCGCTGTCCATCTCCATACCAGAGCTGCTGCTCTGTGCCGTCACTTACATTCCCGCCGGTCTTGCATTGGGCTGGACTTATGAAAAATCCGGCAATTTCTGGGCATCATTTCTGGTACACGCCGCAATCAATGCAGTTCTGCTCGGACTGTACCCGTTCTAATCCTGAGGTGATATCTCATGTCAAAAATCAAACAGCTCTCTTCCCATCTGGCCGATCTGATCGCCGCCGGCGAAGTGGTCGAGCGGCCCGGATCTGTGGTAAAAGAGCTGACTGAAAACGCAATTGACGCTGGTGCCACTACGGTAACAGTAGAAATCCAAAATGGCGGCATCACCTTCCTACGGGTGACGGACAATGGCTGCGGCATGTCCAGTGAGGATGCAGAAATCGCATTCCTGCGCCATGCTACCAGCAAGATCGCCACAGAAGACGATCTTGGCAATATCCATACCCTTGGATTTCGAGGAGAAGCACTCGCCGCTATCTCCTCTGTCTCCCGCATTGATCTGTTGACCCGTGAACCAGCCGCTGTTGCCGGTACCTCCCTGCATCTGGATGCCGGCGTTATCACTGAGCGTGCACCAGCCGGATGCCCCGCCGGCACTACAATTCTGGTGCGGGATCTGTTCTACAACACTCCCGCTCGCATGAAGTTTCTCAAGCGCGACACCGCAGAAGGCGCCAATGTCTTCGCTGTGGTACAGCGCCAGGCGCTGGCGCATCCAGAAGTCGCTTTCCGATTTTTCAAAGACGGAGAAGAGGCTCTCTCCACACCGGGTGACGGTAAGCTGGAAAGCGCCATCTATGCGGTGCTGGGCCGCCAGACCGCGCTGGACATGGTCCCGGTTGACAACACCTGGGAACAGGTACATGTGACCGGCTTTGTAACAAAGCCAACCGCCGCCCGCGGCAGCCGCAGCTACCAGCATTTCTTCGTAAACGGCCGCTATATCAAATCCAAAGCGCTGACCGCTGCATTGGAAGAAGCCTACCGGAATCAGATTATGGTTGGACGCTTTCCGGCCTGCGTTCTGCAAATCACCGTCCCGACCGATACCGTGGATGTCAATGTCCATCCGGCCAAAACGGAAGTGAAGTTCTTGGCAGAACGCACGGTGTTCGACACCGTGCACTATGGCGTACTGGCCACACTCAACCGCACTCCCGGCCGGCCGGAGGCACAGCTGAAGCCGCCATCTCCCAAGTCTGCCGCACCCAGGCCAGATTTCTTTCAGGCCATGGGGACGGAGCAATTCCGCAAATTTGCAGATACGGTACAGCAGGTTCCCCCAGCACCAAGGGCAACGCCCTTTTCGCCTATTCCGGTACGCTATTCTGAACACTCCACCCCCATTGTTGCGGATTCTCACCGTGCCGTCCCCTACCCGGCTGCAACGCCGACGCCGCCGGCTTCTACGGTTTCAACCTTCGCACAATCCACGCCAATTCCAATCGAAACCGCGCCCACGGTTCCGGTGACCGCACCGGAGCCTACAATTCTGCTTCCTGCAGAACTGGAAGTTCCTGTACAGGCCGAGATTCCGCTGGCTGAAATCTCCTATCGAGTCGTCGGCGAGGTGCTGAACACTTATATTATTGTAGAGCAGGGCGACGATGTCCTTTTGATCGACAAACACGCCGCCCATGAACGGATCAACTTTGAAAAGCTCAAGGCGCAAAAACACGCGATTATGTCTCAAGTTCTGATGGCTCCCATCGCAGCCAACCTTGACCGTGAAGAAGCCGCGCTGCTGCTCTCAAAAGCAACCCTGCTGCGGGATTTTGGCTATGAAATTGAAGATTTCGGCGATGGCTCCGTGCTGATCCGGCAGATTCCCGCTGATATTGACGCAGAAGACGCAGAAGAAAGTTTGATAGAGCTTGCTGCAATTTTCTCTGCCAGCAGGAATCCGGATCCCATGTCCCTCCGGGATGATCTGCTGCACACCATCGCCTGCAAAGCTGCCATCAAGGGCGGCTGGCATACGGAACCGCGGGAGCGAGACGCGCTGGTCCACGCGGTCATGACGCGCGACGATATCAAATATTGCCCACATGGCCGCCCCGTGTGCATTACGCTGACAAAATCACAACTGGAAAGGCAGTTTAAGAGAGCATAATGGATCGAATTATCTGTATTGTGGGTCCCACTGCCACAGGCAAGACTCAGCTGGCAGTTGAATTATGTAAGCTTATAAATGGTGAGGTTGTCTCTTGTGACTCCATGCAGCTCTACCGCGGAATGGACATCGGCACCGCAAAACCGACCGCATTGGAAATGAACGGGATTCCGCACCACATGATTGACTGCATCAATCCACAGGAAGATTATTCCGTGGGACGCTATGTTGCCGACGCCGACCCGATTGTACAGGACATTTTATCCCGCAGAAAAACCTGCGTCATCGCCGGCGGTACCGGACTGTATGTCGACAGCCTGATCCAGGGCCGCAATTTCGCCCCCTTCCCGCAAACCGGACGGCGAGAAGCGTTGGAGGCCCGCGCAAACCGTGAGGGCACAGAGGCACTGCTGCAGGAGCTGCAATCCTATGATCCGGAGACCGCCGCGCGGCTTCATCCCGCAGATCGCAAGCGAATCATCCGCGCCTGTGAAGTCTATGAGGAAACCGGAATTCCAATTTCTGAACACAACCGCCGTACCCGCGAGACACCGCCGCGCTATCATCCCGTTTGGATCGGTTTGACTTATTCCGATCGCGCAGCGCTTTATGCGCGCATTGACCAGCGCGTAGATATCATGGTGGAACAGGGCTTGGTCGCCGAAGTCCAACAATTGCTGAAAAGCGGCGTACCGCAAAGCGCCACCGCACTGCAGGCCATCGGCTACAAAGAACTGGTGCAGGCGCTTGACGGCACTGTTTCCATGACAGAAGCCGTTGAAACAATGAAACAGGAATCCCGCCGTTACGCCAAACGCCAGTTGACCTGGTTCCGGCGGAATCCGGATATGCACTGGCTCGACCGCTCGTTGTTTGCAGATTTTTCGCAGCTTTTGGAAGCTGCCTGCGCGATTATTCCTTTTTTCGACTAACCGCTGTCGCTAAAATATGGATATTACTGATAAAGGAGCGATATCCATGGATAAAACAGAAAATCTGCAGGACACCTTTTTGAACACCGCCCGAAAAGACCGGATTCCCGTTACCGTGATCTTCATCAACGGTTTTCAAATGCGAGGCGTCATCACCGCTTTTGACAGCTTTATGCTGCAGTTGGAAGCGGAGGGAAAACAACATTTAATTTACAAACACGCGATTTCCACAATCACCCCATCGAAACCCTTGCGCATCCATTCATAAGCCCGTCATTTTGAAAAGGAGGAAGCCATGAAACAGGGCACGCTATTCTTTCGTATCATCATATTGCTTCTGTTGGCAGTCGTTGTTGCCTATTTCGGTTCTTCTGCCGCTTCCTCCCTGCAGGACACGCTGCTGACTGCAACCGCTGTGGAGTATGAGGCGGGCGACACCTATCTTGCTTCCGGTTACTTTGTCCGGAATGAGGAGGTGCTGACCTCCACAAACCCGATCACCATCCCAACCGTTTCCGAAGGTACGAAGGTCGGCGTCGGGCAAGCGCTTGCACACTGCTACACTGACAGCGCCGCACAGCAGCGCCATGTCGAAATCCAGCAGTTAGAAGCACAGATGCGTCAGCTCGTCTACGCAAGTACCGCCGTTACGGATTCCGTTGCGTTGGATAACAATATTCTGGATAATTTGACTGCGCTTGCAGTTTATGTCAACCGACGAGATATCAGTGCTGCCTCCGCGCTCAACACCGACTTAAAAAGTCTCGTGCTGCGGCGCTATTCCGACACCTCCGAGTTGTCCGCCATCTCCAGTGAAATTGCGGCGCTCTCCAGCCAAATCACAGAACTTAACTCTCAAACCAGCAGTTCTGTCCGTACAATTTCGGCGGCGCGCAGCGGCTATTTTTCCGGTACGGTAGATGGCTATGAATCAATTCTGAAACCAGAGACCCTCACCAGTATGACGGTCGCAGAATTCCAGGCTCTGGATCACACTGCTGGCGCTTTGGACGACGCCGCTTTTGGAAAAATGATTTATGGCGATCTGTGGTACTTTGTCACGCTGATTCCGGAAGAATATGAGCAGACGCTCTCTAAACGGAGCACTGTCTCTGTAGAGTTTACTCAGGGCATTCCGGATCCCATTTCCATGAAAATTGTCCGCATCGGTGAGCCGGTAGACGGCAAATGCGTGCTGGTTTTAAGCTATCGCAATTTTCTCTCTGAGATTACCACCCTGCGCCAGCAATCTGCGAACATTGTTTTCTCCTCCTACCATGGTCTGCGGGTTCCAAAGGCTGCCGTCCGGATGGAGAATGATGTCTCCGGTGTTTACATTCTGGAGGGAACCACCGCCAAATGGAAACCGATTACCATTCTGTGCGAATACGGAGAGCACTATGTTGTAGAAATGGACAAGTCCGACACGGGCAATCTATGGCCCGGCGACGAAATTATTGTCAATGGAAAGAATCTGTTTGACGGAAAGGTTGTGTCATAATAATGGATAAGATTGCAGAAAATGTTGCGCGGATCCGCGCGCAGATCGCAGAAGCTGCCATTGCTGCCGGGCGGGATCCCGCCTCCGTGCAGCTCTGTGCCGCCACAAAAATGAACGATGCCGACGCAGTCCGGCGTGCCGTGGCTGCCGGTGTGGACTGCTGCGGCGAAAACCGCGTCCAGGAGCTGACCGAAAAGCTTCCGCAAGGTGCCTATACCGGAAAGCCCATTCATTTCATTGGCCACCTTCAGAAGAATAAGGCCAAGTTTGTCGTCGGCGCCGTCGACCTGATCCAGTCTGTAGACTCGGTAGAGCTGATGCAGCTGCTCAATCGCCTCGCCGGAGAGCGGGGTATCTGTCAGGATATTCTGTTGGAGGTCAACATCGGCGGAGAGCTGAGTAAATCCGGCCTGACAAAAGCTGCTACGGCGGACGCAGCGGCCCGGATGGCGGAGTTCCCAGCACTGCGCCTGCGCGGCTTTATGGCAATTCCTCCAGTCAGCGAGAAATCTGGCGATAATCTGCGATATTTTGCAGAAATGTACGCGCTGTATGTTGACATGCAGCAAAAAAAATACGATAATACGCTTATCGACTGCCTTTCTATGGGTATGAGTGACGATTTTACCGATGCAATCTCGCAGGGCAGCACCATGGTACGCGTTGGGACTGCAATTTTTGGCCCCAGAAATTATCAGACTTAATAGATGCAGTTAACATAATGGAGGAAATCTGACATGGGATTTATGGATGAAATGAAGAAATTGGTCAAGCCCTACGCCGAAGACGAGGATGACGATTTTGATGATTTCGACGCACAGGATGAGGCACCCGCAAAAAAGTCCTCTCCCTCTGCGTTTGATGATAACAGCTATTTGAATTCCGGCTCTGAGCGCCGCAGCAACAACAAAGTGGTCAATATCAACACCACCGCACAGCTGCAGGTTGTTCTGGTCAAGCCGGACCGGTTCGACAATGTCTCTGAAATTGCCGAGCATCTGCGCGCAAAATGCGCCGTTGTTCTGAATCTGGAGCAGACCAACAAAGATGTGGCTCGCCGCCTGGTTGATTTTCTTTCCGGCTGTGCCTATGCACTGGATGGTAAAATTAAAAAGGTTGCTGTCTCCACTTATATCATCACGCCCTATAATGTGGATATTGTGGGCGATCTGATTGACGAACTGGAAAACAACGGACTGTATCTGTAAGCCCGGCGCGAGGGAGGTAACAGCATTGTTTACACCGCAGGAAGTACAGGAACGCACTTTTGTGAAAGCCGTTTTCGGCGGCTATGATATGGCTTCGGTTGATGAGTTTCTGGAGCCACTGATCGACGATTATGTCACATTATATAAAGAGAACTCAGTTCTCAAAAGCAAAATGAAAGTTCTGGTCGGGAAGCTGGAAGAATACCGCGATCAGGAAGAGAGCATGAAGAAGACACTGGTTGCCGCGCAGCACACTGCTGATGAACTGGTGGCAAATGCAGAGAAGAAATGTGCGCAAATGCTCTCTGAAGCAGAGTCTTCTGTCCATTCTAAGGCAACGGACATCCAGCAGTCGCTTTCGGAAGAGGAGCAGCGTGTCAATCGTGCCAAACAGGTCGCGCAGGACTTTATTGACACCATTGAAGCGCAGGTGCAGCGCCATCTGGATGCGCTGGAAAATCTGAAAAAGATGAATCTCACCACCGCAGCTCCCGCACGCCATGCCTATGATTATGAGGAAGAGGCTGATCACAGCCAGTCTCCGGAGCAGGTCGCACAGGAGATCACCCATAATTTGGAAAAAGTGATCGGTACGGATCTTGGCGGCACCAAACCCGCCGCTGCACCGGCGCCGACGACCAGCAGCGACACCAGAGTCATGGAGCCGCTCAATCCCAAGTTTGCGGATCTGCAATTTGGCCGCAACTACGATCCAAAAGCCTGAAATAACACAAGAGGGGGCTTGTCCCCCTCTTTGATTCTGTACAAGTGAGGGATTATCCAATGTCGAAAGACTACAACAACACCGTTCACCTGCCAAAAACCGACTTTCCCATGCGTGCCGGTTTACCGAAGCGTGAGCCCGACATGCTGAAGGAATTCCAGCAGAAAGATCTGTACAACAAACTGATGGAGAAGAACAAGGATCTTCCAAAGTTCATTCTCCACGATGGACCTCCCTATGCCAATGGCGATATTCATATCGGCACTGCGCTGAACAAGATTCTCAAGGACATGATTATCCGCTATAAAAACATGACCGGTTACTGCGCTCCGTATGTACCCGGCTGGGATACGCATGGTATGCCGATTGAGACCGCTATTCAGAAGCAGGGCGTCAAGCGCAACACAATGCCGGTACCGGAATTCCGCGATAAATGCCGGGAGTTTGCACTGAAATTTCTGGATCGTCAGCGGGAAGAATTTATTCGTCTTGGCGGTATTGGCGATTGGGCGCATCCCTATATGACACTGGATCCGGCCTTTGAGGCGAAACAGGTGGAAGTCTTCGGCGCCATGGCGCGTAAGGGTTACATCTACAAAGGCCTGAAGCCGGTCTATTGGTGCCCAACCGATGAAACCGCTTTGGCGGAAGCCGAGGTGGAATATGCAGATGATCCTGTCACAACCATCTTTGTGAAATTCCGCGTGCATGACGATCAGGGCAAGTTGGCCGCGTACTGTGACCTCTCCAAAACCTATTTTGTCATCTGGACAACGACGACTTGGACGCTGCCCGGTAACATGGCGATCTGCCTGAACGGCGCATTGGAATACTCACTGGTTAAGACCAGCGCTGGAGAGACGCTGATTATGGCCACCGATCTGGTGGATTCCGTGATGCAGCGCTCCGGGATCACAGACTATGAGACTGTTGCTACCATGATGGGCAGCGAGTTTGAGTATATGACCGCTTATCATCCCTTCATGAATCGGGATTCTCTGGTCATTCTGGGCGATCATGTCACACTGGACGCAGGCTCTGGCTGTGTTCACACCGCGCCCTCCTTCGGTCTTGACGACTTCCTGGTCTGCAAAAAGTATCCGCAGATCGCAACCGATGTCAATATGCCCGTCAGTGTCAATGCACAGGGCGTGTTGAATGAAGAAGCTGGTCCTTATGCTGGCCTGCATGTCTTTAAGGCGCACGACACTATTTTTGCCGACCTGAAAGCATCCGGTGCACTGCTCTCCAGCGAGGATATCGTTCACTCCTATCCCCATTGCTGGCGCTGCAAGAAGCCCGTCATTTTCCGTGCAACCAATCAGTGGTTTGCCTCTGTGGACGCCATTAAGGATGCCGCAATTGAGGCCTGTGAAGACATCCAGTGGAAACCCGATTGGGGTAAAGAGCGCATGATCTCCATGATTCGCGATCGTTCCGACTGGTGCATCAGCCGCCAGCGTACCTGGGGCGTTCCGATTCCGATTTTCTTCTGCAAGGACTGCGGCGAGCCGCTGGTCAACGACGAGACCATTTCTGCCGTGGCAGATCTGTTCCGTAAGGAGGGCTCCAACGGTTGGTGGGCGCATGAGGCTTCTGAAATTCTGCCCGCCGGTACCAAGTGCAAATGCGGCTGTACCGAATTCACAAAGGAAAAAGACATCATGGATGTCTGGTTTGACTCCGGTTCTACCCACGCTGCTGTTCTTGATGAACGCAAGGAGCTGCGTTTCCCCGCCGACCTGTATCTGGAGGGCGGCGACCAGTACCGCGGTTGGTTCCAGTCCTCAATGTTGACCTCCATCGCCGCGAAGGGCGTCGCACCGTACAAGCGCATTATCACCCACGGCTGGACTGTTGACGGCGAGGGTCGCGCTATGCACAAATCCCTGGGCAATGCCATTGCACCAGACACCGTCATCAAAGACTATGGTGCCGATATGCTCCGCCTTTGGGTCTCTTCCGCAGACTATACGCAGGATATGCGTATTTCCCCGGAGATCCTCAAACAGCTGAGCCAGGCCTACTTGAAGATCCGCAACACTGCCCGCTATATGCTGGGAAACCTGGACGGCTTTGATCCCAATATGCTCGTACCGGTGGAACAGCTGGATCACTTGGACCGCTGGGCACTGGCCGCCTATAACGAGCTGGTCAAACGCGTTCGCGATGCCTATGACGCCTATGAGTTCCATGGTGTTTACCGTGCAATCTATAACTTCTGTGTGGTTGAGATGTCCAACTTCTACCTGGATATTATCAAAGACCGGCTGTACTGTGGCGATGAACAAGGCCGCCGTTCGGCACAAACCACACTCTATTGCATTCTCGATGGGATGACCCGGATGATCACGCCGCTGCTGGCTTTCACCAGCGAAGAGATCTGGCAGGCAATGCCCCATGCGGCAGATGCCGATGCAGAAAGCGTGCTCTTCAACTGCATTCCGGATTATAATCCGGCACTGGCACTCTCGGAAGCAGAAAACGAGAAGTGGAATCACATCATTGCCATGCGTGCTGGTGTCAATAAAGCACTGGAACTGGCTCGCTCCGAGCAGGGAATCAAGAAAAATCAGGATGCTGACATCACGCTCTATTTTGATGGCGCAAGCTGGGCCGTTTGGGAGTCCATGGGACTCTCTGAGGCCGATGCTGCCACCATCTGTATTGTTTCCGCCGTCAAAGTTCTGCATGAAGCCGGAACCGGCTACACTGGCGAAGAACTTCCCGGTATGACCGTTGCTGTTCAGGCTGCCGAGGGCCCGAAATGTCCCCGTTGCTGGAACCATGACCGGCATATCGGCACTACTGGCCATCACGCAGAGCTGTGCGACCGTTGCGCTGCCGTTCTGGAGATTTGATAAAATAAAAACGAAAAAGGTCCCGGACTCTGGAGTTCCAAAGTCCGGGATCTTTTTGTTGCATTCTGCACACTTTGCTGTGCAACCATCCGCTCCACAGTCGGCACCACAGCGTCCGGCGTTGCTTCCGCTTCCAGTATCGTGCGTACTGTGCGGCTCACCCGCTCGTTCTCCGCCGTCTTTTGCGGATATGTCAATTCTATGATAGATTTCAACATCTCTTTGACGAACCGCCGCCGGTATGGTACACTAACACTGTTTGGAGGGACCAATTATGTTCTATGGAATTGCCGCTGCAATTGCGGTTTTCATCGTGATTTTCGACCAGGTCTTTAAGACATGGATCTGCAATACGCTGGCGCTGGGTGATACTATTCCCTTTCTGTCCGGGCTGATGCACCTGACTCGTCTGCACAATTACGGAGCTGCTTTCTCGATTTTTGTTGGCCAACGATGGCCGCTGATTGTGATTACGATTCTCTACCTCGCAGTTGTCGTCCTGCTGCTGCGAAAGAAAGTACTGAAAAGCCGCGGCGCGCTGATCGGTCTTGCCATGGTCACGGGCGGTGCCATCGGAAATCTGATTGACCGTTTCCGTTTCGGCTATGTTGTTGATATGTTCGCGCTCGATCTATTTGATTTCCCGGTTTTTAATATTGCAGATATTTTCGTTGTCTGCGGCGCGATTGTCTTCTGCATCTTTTTCCTGCTGGAAGACAGAAAGGAGCCAAAAGCATGACGGTGTACGCCGACCTCGATGGCGAACGGCTCGATGTTGCACTCGCCCGCCTGATTCCAACGCTAACCCGCAGTGCCGCTCAAAAGCTTCTGGATACTGGCCTTGTCACATTGGATGGCTTGCCTGTGCGCAAAAACTACAAGACTGCCCTTGGCGACTGTTTTGATGTAACACTTCCGCCTGCGCAGCAAATTGATCTGCAGCCGGAAAATATCCCGCTGGAGGTCGCCTATGAAGACGATGACCTGATTGTGATCAACAAGCCAAAAGGATTGGTTGTCCATCCCGCACCGGGGCATTGGAACGGCACGCTCGTCAATGCACTGCTCTACCATTGCGGCAGCAGTCTTTCCGGCATCAATGGGGAATTGCGGCCCGGTATTGTCCACCGGATTGATAAAGACACTTCCGGGCTATTGATTGCTGCCAAAAATGACTTTGCCCATCAGGCATTAGCTGCACAGCTGCAGGATCACACTCTCCACCGCACCTATGAAGTCATTGTCTGCGGCAGCATCCGGGAGGACTCCGGCACAATTGATGCACCTATTGGCCGCCATCCCACGGACCGCAAAAGAATGACAGTTACGGATAAAAACAGCCGCCGCGCCGTCACGCATTTTCAAGTACTCGCCCGCTATGAGGGATACACGCACCTGCGGTTGCAGTTGGAAACCGGGCGCACCCATCAGATTCGGGTTCACCTTGCCTGGCAGAATCACCCCATTCTCGGCGACCTTGTCTATGGGCGAAAAAAGCCGGAGCTTGGGCAGGACACGCAATGTTTGCACGCCAGAGAATTGACATTTCTTCACCCCCGTACCGGCGAATCTGTCACAGTTTCCTGCGCATTGCCGGATTATTTTCAAGCTGTTTTACAAAAATTGCGTCCGATTGCATAAAAAATCCCGCAGACTTTATCTGCGGGATTTTTTATATTCAGTTCTCTTCCGTTTCTTCTGTTGCTTTTTTCTTCCGGGTGGTATGCCCCAGTGCAACCGCTACGCCCTTTGCAATTGCGCCGCCCACTACGCAGCAGACAATTGCCTCAATCAGGCCCTGAACGCCAACCAGCGCCACTACAAAGGTCAAAGGATTGGAAACGCCCTTCGCCACGCACAGGTTCTGCACATACTCGGTGTTGAAAAACGCCAGGCAGATATAACCCATAAAGAACAGCGTGTTCAAAACCGGCGCCGAGAGCGCACCAATGAAATAGCTCACAGTGCTCTTCCGGGTTACCTTGTTGAAAAAGCGGAAAATCCAACCGACACAGAAGCCCATCAGCATACGCATGACCACGCACAGGATAAAGGTATTTACCGCGCTGACCTGCAGCAGGGTGCTGGTCATGGCGGAGCCGCCGGTAAGGGCGTCCTTAAAGCTCACCGCACCAAAGACCAAGCCAAGCAGCGTACCAGCCGTCGGCCCCAGGATGATTGCGCCGACCGCAATCGGCACCGTCAGGAACGACATGTACAGCGGTCCCACCGGAACACTGCCGAGGCCGATGGCCTTCATCACGAATTCCACTGCCATCAGCATGGCCACTTCCACCATGTAACGGATGGTGTCGCTCCGCTTCTGCTGCGGGGCATCGGTTGACAAGTTTTTCATATTCAATTCCTCCAGCTGCTGTTCCAATTTTGGATACAGCGCAATTTTGGGGTTGTAAAACCCGCAGCACATTATAGTGTACATTCCCACAAATTGCAATGAAAATCTGAAATTTTTCCGGAATTGCCCGTTTACAGGACTTCCCGTGTTTGTTATACTTAAATCCGCAATCAGGACGAAACGAGGTCTTTCACAATGCTAAGCGGAAAAACTGTTCTTCTTGGAGTCACCGGCGGCGTTGCCGCCTATAAGGCCGCCATGCTGGCCTCTGCATTGGTCAAGCAGCACGCCACTGTACATGTGCTAATGACAAAAAACGCCACAGAATTTATCACCCCGCTGACCTTTGAGGCACTCACAGGACAAAAGGTCAGCGTCGACACTTTTGATCGCAATTTCCAGCACAAAACGGAACACATCTCGCTGTCTGATCAGGCCGATCTGGTACTGATCGCCCCTGCCACCGCCAATGTGCTGGCCAAGCTCGCCTGCGGTATTGCAGACGATATGCTGACCACCACCGTACTGGCCTGCGACTGCCCTAAAATTGCGGCACCGGCCATGAATACTCGCATGTATGAAAATCCTGTAACGCAGGACAATCTGCGCCGCCTGCAGCATTACGGCTGGGAAATTATTGAGCCGGCTTCCGGCCGTCTCGCTTGCGGCGCTGTTGGCAAGGGCAAAATGCCGGAGCCGGAACAGCTGCTGGAAGCTGTTCTGCATGCACTCTCCCATGAAAAAGATATGACCGGCCTGCGAGTACTGGTTACCGCCGGTCCCACCCAGGAGCCGTTGGATCCCGTCCGTTATCTGACCAATCATTCCTCCGGCAAAATGGGTTATGCCATTGCCCAGGCTGCCGCAGCGCGCGGCGCTACCGTTACACTGGTCTCCGGCCCCACCGCACTGCCGAATCCGGATTATGTAGACTTCGTTCCAATTACAACCGCAGCCAATATGTTTACCGCTGTCACTGCCAGAGCTGCAGAGCAGGACATTATTATTAAAGCCGCCGCAGTCGCCGATTACACTCCACAGACTACTGCGGACGACAAAATTAAAAAATCGGACGGTGAAATGTCCATTCCCCTCAAGCGCACACAGGACATTCTGGGATATCTGGGTAATCATCGCCAGGCAGGACAGTTTCTGTGCGGTTTTTCTATGGAAACGCAAAACATGCTGGAAAACTCCCGCAGAAAACTGGAGAAAAAGCATGTGGATATGATTGCGGCCAACAATGTCAAGGTTGCAGGCGCTGGTTTTTCCGGTGATACCAATGTTCTGACCCTGATTACTGCAGACCGCATGGAAGAGCTGCCGCTGCTCAGCAAAACGGAAGCCGCCCACCGCCTGCTGGATGAAATTCTGCTGCGCCGCATCAAATAAAATAAGCTGTCAAAAAGCCGCACCGCACGGTGCGGCTTTTTTATAAGCTCAGCATGTGTTCCAGAAACTCCGGTGCCAAACTCATCTCACAGATGGCATGTACGCTGCCAGCCAGCTGCAGCGTTCCATCCTGCGCAGCCTGCACCGCAACCGTCCCGCCCGGCATCTGCACTGTCACCCGCCGGTCTGTCAACCCCAGCCGCAGTCCCACCGCCACTGCCGCGCAGCAGGCGCTGCCGGAAGAAAGCGTATATCCAGCGCCTCGCTCATAAACCTCTACTGCCAATGTGTCCCGCGCCTGTACCTGCATCAAGCACAGATTGATTGGTTTTGGAAATTGCGGCGCATGCTCGATGCTGCGTCCCAGCCGCTGAACCAGCTCTGCGCACACAACAGGCACAGGGATCACGCAGTGCGGATTTCCAATGCGCAGGCAGCTGACCCAGTAAGTTGTGCCGCACAACTGCATCGCCTCATCCACAACCTCTCGCCGTGGCCCGCGCACGGGAATCTCGTTACTCCAGAAGCTGGCCCGCCCCATATTCACACACATGGTTCCCGCCGCATCGCCACAATACTCCACGCGTACCTTTTCCGGCCCGACCAGAATCTCAGCAAAGCGTCCTGTCACATATTCTGCATCCTGCAAATATTTTGCAAAGATTAAAATTCCATTTCCACTCTGTTCCGCGCAGGAACCGTCCGGATTATAAATCTCCACGCGAATACCAGCATCCGTCAACAGGGGCCCTGCCAGAATTCCATCAGAACCCACGCCAAAATTCCGATTGCAAATCAACTGCACTTGCTCCGGCGGCAGAATTGCTTTGGAACGATTTGGATCAAAAATCAGATAATCATTACCAAATCCATGGTATTTTTTAAGATACAGTTCTATGGCACTTTCCTCCCTTCTCTGGATATGTATGCCAATTACCGGGCAATCTTTCGCGTAATTCAGTACCTTGTTTCCGCTTTTTCAGGGGATCTTTCCAAAATCCTTGCTGCACCCGTGGTTCTCTCCTTGCGGATCCCCGTAAAATCTGATACGATAACAAATACGACAAAAGAGAGGAGAAACTCCAATTATGACATTTTCTGTCCCCTGCCTGTTCGGTCTGGAAGGGCTGGTCGGCAATGAACTGCGGCGGCTTGGAATGGACGGCGTCGCTGTGGAAAACGGCCGTGTTCTGTTTGAAGGCGGTTTTGACGCCATGGTTCGTGCCAACCTGAACCTCCGCACTGGCGAGCGGGTTCTGCTGCGGCTGGGTCGTTTCCCAGCTCACAGCTTTGAAGAGCTGTTCCAAGGCGTAAAGGCGCTCCCTCTGGAGGATTTCATTCCAAAAGATGGCGCTTTCCCAGTCAAAGGTCATTGCCTGAATTCCCAGCTGCACTCCATTCCGGACTGCCAAAAGATCATCAAAAAAGCAGCCGTCACCCGGCTTGGGCATAAATACGGTCTCAACTGGCTTCCGGAGGATGGCGCTGTATATCAGCTGCAGTTTTCTATTATGAAGGACATTGCGGAAATCTATCTGGACACCTCCGGCGCAGGTCTGCACAAGCGCGGTTATCGCGCTATCGGCAACGATGCGCCGCTGCGAGAAACGCTGGCCGCCGCCATGGTAGAATTGGCTCGCTATCGCGGCCACGATGTCTTTCTGGATCCATTCTGCGGCAGTGGCACCATCTGTATTGAGGCCGCACTCACCGCACTGAATCGCGCCCCCGGCATGAGCCGGAATTTTGCCGCACAGAAATGGGCCTGTGTCCCGCAGACTTTGTGGCAGCAGGCGCGTGCAGAGGCGCTGGATCGGGAATTTCATGGGGAATACCATATCTATGGCAGCGATACCGACCCCAAAAGCCTCGCAATCGCTGCATCCAATGCAAAAAAAGCAGGTGTCTCTCGCCTCATCACCTTTGAACAGGCCGACGCCACCATGCGCCCACTGCCCACCGACCGCGGCGTGATTGTCACCAACCCACCCTATGGCCAGCGAATGCTGGAGCAACGCGCAGCACAGCAACTCTACCGTAAACTCGGCCAGCATCTTAGAGGTACCGACAGCTGGCACAAATATATTATCAGCTCCGAACCGGAACTCGAACATTACTACGGCCAGCGTGCTGCCAAACGCCGTAAGCTTTATAATGGTATGATCAAATGCGATCTCTATATGTATCTGTAATGGAGCAAGCAGGATGAAGCATCTTTTCATTCTGAACCCCGCTGCAGGAAAGCAGGATCGCACTGCCGCACTCACTGCGATGATTCAGCACAAGTTCGCCGGACGCGACTATGAGATTCAGATATCCCGCGCTCCAGGCGACTGCAGGGCAATCGCCTATGCCGCCGCTGCGCGTGGGGATTCCGTGCGGCTGTACGCCTGCGGCGGTGATGGGACGCTGAACGAGGTGGTAGATGGTGCTGCAGACTTCCCCAATGCCTCTGTCACCTGTTTTCCTGTCGGTTCCGGCAATGATTTTATCCGGATTTTTTCGAATCCGGGTGCATTCTTTGACCTTGATCGGCTGCTGGACTGCGAAACGGCAAAATTTGATTTGATCCGCTGCAATAACCATTATAGCCTGAATATCTGCTCTGTGGGTCTTGACGCCCGCATCGGCACTGCAATCGCCCGCTATAAGCGGCTTCCATTTGTTTCCGGTTCCGGCGCTTACCTGCTCTCCACCATAGTCAATGTTCTGCGCAGCGTCCATCGCCCACTATCGCTTAAGATCGACGGGCAACCTTTTTCCGGCCGGTATACGCTGGTATGTATCTGCAACGGTCGCTTTTATGGCGGCGGCTTTCATCCTGTGCCAGACGCAGAACCCGACGATGGACTGCTCGATGTACTTCTGATCGATTCCGTCTCCCGTCTAACGGTTGCCACCGTCATTTCCCGTTATAAAGCTGGACGCTATCGGGACTTTCCTTCTCTCATCCATCATTTTCGCTGTAAAACCATGGAAATCCACAGTGAAAATCTTCTCTCAGTCAATCTTGACGGAGAACTACTGCGCACGAACACTGTCGAAATTCAGGTCTGCCCCGCACAAATTTCGTTTTTCTATCCCCGCGGGCTGCAATACCACACTTCTGCTCCTCAAATAGTGAGCAATTCCGTGTAAAACGAAGTTTGAAGCAGTAAATAAATGGTTATATAAAATTTATCCAAACTTTTGGAATATAAAACCGAAAAATTGAGCGATAATATGCTTGCACAAATGCCGCCATTCCGCTATTATAATACTCGTTAGCACTCATGTTTTAAGAGTGCTAAACCAATTCAGTAAAACAATATGGTTCCGTGCTTCGGCACAGCCATAGGATTTATTTTGGGAGGAATTATCTATGAAACTGTCTCCGTTATTTGATCAGGTTGTTCTGAAACCGGCTGAGGTCGAAGAGACCACGAAGTCCGGTCTGATTCTGGCCACCGCCAGCAAAGAAAAGCCCAGCTATTCTGAAGTCGTTGCAGTTGGCCCCGGCGGCTTGGTTGACGGCAAGGATGTTAAGATGGTCGTAAAACCCGGCGACATGGTTATTGCATCCAAGTACGCCGGTACTGATGTCAAGATCGACGAAGAGGAATTCTCCATCGTTCGTCAGGGCGACATTCTGGCCGTTGTTACGAAGTAAATTACGCTTTTAGGAGGAACTAGATATTATGGCTAAGCAGATTATTTATGGCGAAGAAGCGCGCAAGGCGCTGCAGGCCGGTATTGACCAGCTCGCCAACACCGTAAAGGTTACCCTCGGTCCGAAGGGCCGCAATGTTGTTCTGGAGCGCAAGTACTCCACCCCGCTGATCACCAACGACGGCGTCACAATTGCAAAGGATGTCGAGCTGGATGACGGCTATGCAAATCAGGGCGCACTGCTGGTGCGCGAAGTTGCCACCAAGACCAACGATGTTGCCGGTGACGGCACCACCACCGCTACGGTTCTGGCACAAGCACTGACCAATGAAGGTCTGAAGAACCTGTCTGCCGGTGCAAACCCGATCGTAATGCGGAAAGGCATCGACAAGGCTGTAAAGGTTGCCATTGAAGCAATTAAGAACAACTCCAAGGCAGTTTCCGGCAGCGAAGATATTGCCCGTGTCGGCACCGTTTCTTCCGGTGACGAGCAGATCGGCAAGCTGATTGCAGAGGCAATGGAGAAGATCGGCGCCAACGGCGTTATCACCGTAGAAGAGGGCAAGACCGCTGAGACGGAGCTGGAGATTGTCGAAGGTATGCAGTTTGACCGCGGCTACCTGTCCCCCTATATGATCACCGATTCCGAGAAGATGGAAGCTGTCATTGACGATCCGCTGATCCTGATTACCGATAAGAAGATTTCTTCTATCCAGGAGCTGCTGCCGCTGCTGGAGCAGATCATGCAGGCTGGCCAGAAGCTGGTCATCATTGCAGAAGAGGTTGAGGGCGATGCACTGTCCACCCTGTTGGTCAACAAGCTGCGCGGTACTTTCACCTGTGTCTGCGTCAAGGCGCCTGGCTACGGCGATCGCCGTAAGGCTATGCTGCAGGATATCGCAGTCGTCACGGGTGGCCGTGTGATTTCTTCCGACCTGAACATGGATCTGAAGGAAACGCAGATCAGTGATCTGGGCCGTGCACATCAGGTCAAAGTCGGCCGCGACAAGACCATCATCGTCGATGGCGAGGGCGATTCCGAAGCAATCAAGGCTCGTATTGCCGAGGTCGAGGCTTCCAAGGCAATGACCACTTCCGAGTTCGATCTGGAGAAGCTGGAAGAGCGTCTGGCAAAGCTGGCTGGCGGCGTTGCTGTCATCAAGGTCGGCGCACAGACCGAGACCGCAATGAAAGAGCTGAAGCTGCGCATTGAAGATGCACTGAATGCAACCAGCGCTGCAAGAGAAGAGGGCATCGTTGCCGGCGGCGGTACCGCTTATGTCAATGCAATCCCGGCAGTTGAGAAGCTGGTTACTTCCTTGCAGGGCGATGAGAAGACCGGTGCTGCAATCGTCGCAAAGGCACTGCAGGCTCCGATTCGTCAGATCGCAGAAAACGCAGGTGTCGATGGCTCTGTCATCTACGAGAAGATTCGCAACAGCCGCAAGGTCAATTACGGCTACAATGCTTACAACGAGACCTACTGCGATATGATCAGCAGCGGTATTGTTGATCCGACCAAAGTCACCCGTACGGCACTGGAGAACGCTGCTTCCGTTATGGCATGCGTCCTGACCACCGAGGCACTCGTTGTCGAGAAACCCGATCCCGTTGGAGACGCTGCGCTGGCTTCCGCACAGGCTGGTGCTGCTGCAGCCGGCATGGGCGGCGGTATGTATTAAGTTTTGCAAAATTGGATATCATTCAGAGGGTATGGCAAACGCCATACCCTCTTTTTTGCGCTTTATTTTTGCATTGCTTCCATTAAAATCCTTCATTTTTATTTTTATATCAAAATCGCGAATTTTTTGAAATTCTCTCGATATTAGTAGCAATCTTTGAATTTCCCCTACCAATTTGCCTAAAATTTAACGAATATGCGCAAATTTTAACAAATATGTCAATTTTTTAACTGGATTGCCAAAATCAAAACTAATGCAAATTTTGCTTTTTGTAGATAATATTATTCAGAAATTCTGCCAATTGTCTTTATTTTGCATCCGTGCTACAATTTTCTTGCACTTAAGAATGAATGCCAATTTTAGAAAGGAGTTCTTCCTATGGGAATCTATGCAGTTACTGGTGGTTCCAGCGGTATTGGTGCCAAAACAGTGGAATACCTCCGGGCACAAGGACATCTGGTCTATAATGTCGATCTGAAAAATGGCGATATCGAAGCAAATCTCGCCGATCCTGCCGGACGCGAAACGGTAATTGATCGACTTCACGCGCTATGTGAGAACGGCCTTGACGGTCTGGTCTGCTGTGCCGGCGTCTCCGCAAGCTGCAGCAATCTGAAACTGATTCTCTCTTTGAACTACTTTGGTACTATTTGCCTGTGTGAGGGGCTGCGAGACCTGCTGCTGATGCGCAAAGGCCACTGCGTTGTTGTCAGCTCCAACACCATCTCGCAGGGCGCTGCCCGCATGGATGTCGTCGATCTGCTCAACAATCACCCGGACGAAAACCGACTTCTAAATTTGATGGACAGCTACGATGCCACGAAAATGGCACATCCCATGTATGTTGCCAGCAAATACGCACTGGCGCGCTGGGTGCGCCGGGTTTCCTCGCAATGGGCGGCCGAAGGCCTGCACATCAACGCCATCGCGCCGGGCAATGTCGCCACCGCAATGACTGCAGCACTGACCGGCTCCTACCGGGAAGCCGTTATGGCACTGCCGATTCCGATCCACTATCACGAAGACCGCTTGATGGATCCCGGTGACATCGCTGCTTCAATTGTTTTTCTGGTTTCTCAGCAATCGCATGGCATTAACGGAATCGTTCTCTTCTGCGATGGCGGCACCGACGCACTGCTCAACTCGGAAAAGGTCTATTGATCGGAGGTTTTTGCGATGATTCAGAAATTTATTGACGCGATGCAGGCCGGCGATTATATGGCGCTCTCCGCTTGCTTTACTGAGAATGGCCGTCTGTTTGATTACTGCCCCGTTGGCAAAGGCAATCACAGCGGCAGTCAACATGTGTGCAACTTCTTTGTGCATGGCCAAAAAGCAATTGAAATGTTCTTCCACAACAAGTTTTTCTTTCGCGCTATTTCTATCGCTGATCCGGTTATCAATGACGACCGCTCCGCGGACTACTTCGTCTCCTACAATGGCGAATATGTATACGCACGCGCCCAAATCGAGTCTTTCGGCCCTGACGGGCTGATTCAGGACCTTGTTGTCCGGCTCGCATGACATATCTCCCTTTCTGTTTCTGACCCGTGGCACTGCACTGTACCAGTTGACGCACAGTGCACAGCCAGAAAAAAGGCGATGTCTTTCCAGGACATCGCCTTTTTTCTGCACCTTTTCTATTCCACTTACATAGGATAAGGAAAAAACGAGGTGCTTTATCATGCCTTTCTTGTTTTTAAGTCCTTCCACACAAACTTTTAACCCCTATATCACCGGTGGAAATGAACAGTACTGGATGAATTTAGTCGCCGATGCCATGGTACCGCTGCTGCGCAGCTCCGGCATCAATGTCACCCGCAATGATCCGAATGGAAGTGCCGTCACTTCCATTCGGCAATCCAATCGCGGCAACTACGATTTTCATCTGGCACTTCACTCCAATGCCGCGCCAGAATCGCTCTCAGGGCGTCTCCGCGGTTCCATCGCCTTCTATTACCCCACCAGTCTCAATGGGTTGCGGATGGCCGAAATTATCGCAGACAACCTGCGCCAGATCTATCCGCTCCCCGATCTGGTGCGTGCAGAATCATCCACTGCCATCGGAGAATTAAGGCAAACGCATGCGCCTGCCGTTCTGGTGGAAATCGCTTATCACGACAATGTGGAGGACGCCACCTGGATTCAGGAAAATATCGCATCTATCGGGCAAAGTCTTGCACTTTCCGTCGCTGAGTATTTTGGCCTGTCTCTGCTGACACCACAGCCGGAGCAGACCGGCCAGGTAAATGCCAGCGCATTAAATCTGCGCTCGCTTCCATCGATTGCCGCGCCCATTCTTCTGCAAATTCCAAACGGTACCGAAGTCACCATCTTGAACGAAACCGGCGACTGGTTGATAGTGGAATACAACGACATTCTCGGCTTTGCAAATCGCAGTTTCATCCTTTAGCGTAAAGCTGTAATGCTACCCAGCCAATCGGTTTTCCGCAAACCGGGCAAATTTGCCATGGTTCCGTCCCGCTGTGGACATATCCGCAGTTCAGGCAGCGCCAACTGACTGGCTGCTCCTTGTGGTAGAGCGTGCCGTTTGTCAACTGCATATGCATAACAGTAAATGTGCGGCAATGCTGCTGTTCAATTCCAGCAATTCGCATCCAGAGCTGTGCAATTTCAGCGTATCCTTCCTTCTTTGCCAGCTCTGCAAACCCCGGATATGCATTCTGATATTCATCCCGTTCTCCATCCGCTGCAAACTGTAAATTTTGTGCGGTATTGCCAATATCATAGGGATATCCCGCATCAATGCGGAGATTCAGCGGCGATTTTTCTGCATACTTCTGAATTTTTTCCAAGAATTCCTGAGCATGAGCGCGTTCATTTTCAGCGGTCTGTTCAAACAGGCGCGCCAGCGCCTCCTGTTTTTCCATCCGCGCCTGCTGCGCATAAAAAGTGTAACGGTTCCGCGCCTGCGATTCGCCTGCAAAGCTGCGCGCCAAATTGGTAACCGTCACGGATTGCAAAAAATTCATTGCACGCACCTCCTTACCGCTCTATTATCGGCCTATCAGTGGAAAACCATACCATTTTTCAGAAAAAAGAAATGCCCGGACAATGTCCGGGCATTTCCCTTAATCACTAGCTTAACGATAGATATAGTTCTTTTCCTTTTTCTTTTCCAGGAATGCGCCCATACCGATCTTCTTATCCTCCGTGCCATTGCAGACAGCAAAAGCCTGCTGCTCATAGGACACACCAGCATCAATGCTGGAATTAAGGCCCATGTTGACACACTTCTTGGTCTCCTGAACTGCAATCTGTGCATTGGCCAGAATCTCATTTGCCAGTGCCATGCACGCATCCATCAACTCTTCGGGCGCGCAAACCTTCTGTACCAGGCCGATCCGCTCTGCCTCAGCAGCGCCGATTACACGGCCGGTATACAGCAGCTCCTTCGCCTTGCCAGCGCCGATCAGGCGGGGCAGACGCTGTGTGCCGCCTGCACCCGGCGTGATACCCAGACCGACTTCAGGCTGGCCAAATTTTGCCTTTTCAGATGCGTAACGAATGTCGCAGGACATCGCAATCTCATTGCCGCCGCCCAGGCAGAATCCATTGACTGCCGCAATGACCGGTACACGGCAGTTCTCAATCTGAGTACCCAGACCGGCGGCTTCCTTGCCCCAGTACAGGGATTCTGCTGCAGACAGATGAACCATCTCAGAGATGTCCGCACCTGCAATGAAGGCCTTCTCGCAGCCGGTCAGAATTGCAACATAAATGTCGCGGTCTGCCTCGACCTCATCAAACGCCTCGCTGATGTCAGCCAGAAAAGACAGGCTCAGTGCGTTGAGCTTTGCCGTGTTTTCCATGGTAATTACCGCAATGTGGCCTTTTTTCTCCAGTTTTACCAGACTCATAAATGTTTCTCCTTCTTGTTACAAATTTGACAATTTGGCTATGTTACCCCGAACGGGCATCCTGCGGATGCAGGATGCCCGTTCAAGACTAGCTTATATTTCGTGATGCAGGATCTTACGCGCCTGCTCCAGCAGATCTTCACTGACCGTCTGAATCAGAACGACCTCTTTAATCTCTGGAATTGCATCCTTCAACTCTTTGCCGACAATCTCTTCGGTCGAGATATAGGCAGACGGGCATCCGGAACAAGCTCCGAGAAACTCAAAGCGGTAAATACCACCTTTATACTCAACGGAGCGAATTGCACCGCCGTGTTCGGAAAGCTGCGGTCGAATTTTCTCGTCCAGCACCTTCTCGATTCGGTCTAACATGGTCACAGTCAATCAGTCTTTCCTTTTGAATTTCAGATCTCAACATGGGCCAGGGCTGCAGCCAGCTCTTTCTTATGCTGGACATTGCTCTGACGGGAGATCATGATGCGCATTGCCTGCGGGGAACCAGCGCCGTGCATGGACTCCGTACGGTAACCAACCGCCGCGGTGCCGAGGCACAGGTTCTCAATCAGGCGCATCACGCGCAGGCGGCTCTCCGTGGAGAACTTGGAGTTACCAACCAGATACTTCTCAATGTAAGCACCCAGCTTCGGATCGCGGAAATCTGCCTCAGACGGTGCGGTAACCATCAGGCCACCTGCAATATCTTCTGCCAGGCGAACAATTTCATACGGGAAACGGGTAACATTCAGCTTGCAGACATTGGCCAGCAGCAAGTTGATGATATAGCTGCCGGAAGCCGTTGCATGGCCCTCAGCAGAGCAGGCAATGCCACAGCAGAACAGAGTCTCGTTCAGGTGCGTCATCTCAATGATCTTATCCTTGACATGAGAAGCCTTGTCCGCGCCGTTCATCTCCGCAATCAGAGCGGTAGCACCGATCAGGACATCACCGACGCCAACCTTGCAGCCGCCGTAGCTCTGACGGTGGAAGCCGGCGAAGCGTTCAACCAGCATACCGGCAAACTCGGTCTCGCCATTCAGGAAAATCCGGTCATTCGGAACAAAGACATTGTCAAAAATGGTCAGTGCCTCAACGCCGCCGAACTCGGAGTTACCGACATCGATCTCGGTCCCTTCGGTCTTACGGGTATCGCAGCTCTGGCGGCCGATAATCATAAACAGGCCTTCGGTATCCATCGGAACGGCAAAAGAAACTGCGTAATCCTTGTCATCCGGCCCCATGGAGATCGTCGGCATGACAATGATCTCATGAGAGTTGCAGACACCGGTCTGGTGAACCTTTGCGCCGCGAACCACGATACCATCCTCCCGGCGCTCAACTACACGCAGGAACAGATCGGGATCCTCCTGCAGATGCGGAGCCTTGGAGCGGTCGCCCTTCGGGTCGGTCATTGCGCCATCGACAACCAGGTCATTCTCCTGCACATAGGTCAGGAACTTCTTGAAGTTCTCATGATAGTGCGTACCATACTTCTGATCGATCTCATAAGTGGTAGAATAAACGGCATTATTTGCATCCATACCGACACAGCGCTGGAAGCAAGCCGCGGTCTTCTGACCCAGCAGGCGCTGCATTTTGACCTTCTTCATCAGGTCATCGGTGTTCTGGTGAATGTTAGTGAAACGGTTTACCTTTTTACCAGTCAGGTGCGAGGTGGCAGTCATCAGATCTGCATACTCCGGCATCTGTGCCAGATCGTAAGTCATACGCAGGGAGTTCAGAGAAGGACGCAGAATCGGGTTGTCTATCGAGTTCTCAACCTTCTTACCAAACATGTAAATCTGCATGTTCATTTTGCGAATGCTCTCAATGTACTGTTCACCAGTCATAAGTGCCATGAAAATCAGCCCTTTCAATCATTGTGCGTGCACACCCATTTGGGGTGGGCGTTTGTTTCCAATCCGTCTCTTATGCTACCACAAGCGCCTGTGATTTTCTATAAGAACTTTCTGACAGTTTTCAATTTCATAGAATCTGCCAAAAAACATTTTGGGATTTGTGCACTTTTTTGTCTGTTTCCGTCGAGTTTTCAGGGGTGTAGTTACCGCACATTTTTTGCTGAAAAACCCGGTTTTTCCAAATAGAATTTGATTTCTGCTGGCTGGCTCCGGCACAGGCTTCCAGCACGGATTGATCCGCTGCTGCAGCAAACCATTGTGCAATTTGCGCAAAACGGAAACGGCGGCCCGGCACGGCCGTCGTTTCCGTCTGCTCCGCCATTCTCAATTTTGGAAAAGCCCCATTCGCTCCGTGCAGAAAATCCGCGAATCCATTTCCTTGAGATCCGGTGCAATGCGCGGCAGGAAGTCCATTTGATCCAGAATCTGCGTCTGCAAATCGATACCCGGTGCAATCTCCGTCAGCATTACGCCGTCTTCGGTCAATCGAAATACCGCGCGTTCTGTGACATAGAGCACATCCTGCCCGTTTTTCACCGCATAAGGGCCGGAGAAGGTCACCTGCTGAAGCTGTTTCACAAACTTGTGAATTGTACCCTCCTGCAATATCGTAAGTTTTCCATCCGCCGCCGCGATTTTCAGCCCTACCGCCGTCAGGGTACCGCAGAAAACTACTTTATGTGTCGACTGTGCGATATTGATAAACCCGCCGGCGCCCACTGCTTTCGGCCCAAACTTTGAGACATTCAGGCTGCCGTCTGCAGCAACCTCCGCCAGCCCAAGGAAGGACTGACTCAGTCCGCCGCCATCATAGCCATCAAACTGTGCACACTGGTCAATAATTGCCTCCGGATTATAGGCACAGCCAAAGTCTTTATCCGAGGTCGGCACGCCGCCGATTGGGCCGGATTCCACAGACAGCGTAAATTGTCCGGTCATTCCCTCCTCTTCTGCTACGACGCCAATTCCATCCGGGATTCCAATGCCAAGATTGATCACCGAATTTGGCTGCAGTTCCATCAGGCAGCGGCGGCCAATAATCTTTTTTGCTGTCAGAGTCTCATCTGTCTGTGTATGCGCCAGCACTTTGCGGCAGCCCCCACGCAACGCCGGCTCATCCTCCAGATGGAATGTAATCATATGGTTATGGGTCGGATCCACCGACGGCACAACATAGTCTACAAATTGCCCCGGAATTTTGACCAAGCGTGGATCCAGCGAGCCTGTTTTAACCAGCTCTTTTACCTGCACAACCACTTTTCCGCCGGTATTGTGCACCGCCTGCGCTACTGCCAGCGTTTCAAAAGTGGCGCCTTCCTCCTCCATGGAGATATTGCCCTTTTCATCGGCATATGTTCCACGAATAAACGCAAAATCCAACCGCGGCGGCTGCTGATAACGCAAATACTCTTCTCCATCGACCTGTGTAACCGCAATCGTATCCTCCGTTGTACAGCTGTTCATCTTTCCGCCTTCCAGACGCGGATCCACAAAGGTGTACAGGCCAATCTTGCTCAGTGTCGGTCGCCGCCCCGCAATGTCCCGAAACATACACGAAATCACGCCCTGCGGCCAGTTATAGGCTTTGATTTTATTTTCAATCATCAGTTTCTGCACTTCATGCGCTGGACCGTAGTGTCCACCCAGAATCCAGGCCAGCATTCCCTCGTGTCCCACATGATTCAGGCCGCGGTGTCCATATCCTTCACCAGAAGAATGAATAACATGCAGCCCCGACGGATGGCCACAGTCCAGAAAGCGGTTTTCCAGTTCCAGCAGCAGCTCTTCCGGAACTGCTGCCGCGCCCATTCCCTGGGACACCAACCAGGCGTCATCGGAAACCATGGCCGCAATTTCTTTTGCCGTAATCACTTGCATAATGAACTCCTCCTCAGCCAACCAGCTTCGCCGGAAGCCATGTCACAATCCCTGGAACGGCGATGCACAGTGCAACAACGACCAGGATAATTAAAATAAAAGGAATTACGCCGAAATAAACATCACTGATTTTCACATTTGGCGGCAAGATTCCCTTGATGTAAAACAGTGCAAATCCAAACGGTGGCGTCATGAAGCAGGTCTGCATCAGAACTGCCAGCGTTGCGCAGAGCCACAGCCGGTCAAATCCAAATACATCCATCAGCGGAAGGAAAATCGGCAGCGCAATCATTACAATACCCGTCCAGTCCAAAAAGCACCCCATAATAAAGACAAGCGCAAAGAAAAACACCAATATACCGTATTTTCCAATGCCGGTGCTCTCAACCAACGCAACAATCAGGTCATCTCCGTCCAACGACATGAAAATGCCGGTAAAGGCCGCAGCGCCGAACAGAATGATAAACACCATCGCAGAGGTCTTCGCCGTATCTACCAGTGAATCATAGAGCATCTTCCAGCTGAACTGTTTATAGAAGATGGCCAGAACCAGCGCAAACAGCGCACCCATGCCAGCCGCCTCAGTCGGCGTCGCAACGCCACCAAAAATCGATCCAAGCACCGCAAAGATCAAAATCAGCGGAGGAATCAGGTTGATCAACGAACCTGTGATGCGCTTTTTCAGCGGCATCTGTGCCAACTCTTCCTCGCTCATGGCAGGGCCCCAATCCGGATAGATATGGCATACAATTAAGATATACAGCGCATACCCGGCCGCCAGGGTCAATCCCGGAATGATGGCCGCAAAAAACAATTTTCCTACCGACACCTCTGCGTAAGTACCCAATGTCACCAGCATGATGGAGGGCGGAATCAGGATTCCAAGCGATCCGCCCGCACAGACCATTCCGCAGGCCAGCCGCCTGTTATAGTTACACCGCAGCAAAATCGGTACCGACAGCATTCCCATGGTGACAACCGACGCGCCAACAATACCGGTCGTCGCCGCAAACACGGTAGAGACCGCAATCACCGCAAGCCCCAGGCCGCCCTTCAGCGGCCCGAACAGATAGCGGATTGATTCAAACAGGCCATCCGCTACTTTGGAATGCGTCAGGAAATTTGCCATCAGGACAAACATTGGAATCGCAATCATGGAATAACTGGTGCCTTGGTTATAAACCTTCGTCATTGCAATGGTCAGGCCGCTATCTCCCCAGGCATACCATCCAACCAGCACGCCGATTCCGCCCAGTACAAAGGCCAATTCCTCGCCGGAGATCAGGCCGATGACCATCACGCCAAACATGACAAGAATCAAAATCGCTGCCAGGCTCATAGCTGTACCTCCTCATCCGGCGGCGGGAGCCGTTTCTTTTCTTGGAAATGGTCATAGACCCGAACCACCAGCTTGCATTCTTCTGCAACCGCCTGCAGCGCTAACAGTGTCAGGCCAACCGCAAGCCCCAACTTTTTCGGCCAAACCACGACCACCCACATACTGTAGAGCGTTTCTTTTGAGTGGTAAGAGTCCAAAAAAAATTGCCATGCCTCCGGAACCAGCAGAAATACAAACGGGATCAAAAAGATCAAATGCGTCAGAATATGCAGCATATTCTGCACATTCTGTGTCAGCCGTCCAGAAACCACATCCACACAAACATAGGCACCACGCAGCAGGCCAAAGCCCGCAATCAGCACCACATAGCACGCTTCAATGATAATCATCAGCTCATAGGCCCAGATCGTCGGGCTGTGGAAAAAGTATCGACTGACTACCTCAATGGCAATAACCACCATAATCGCCAGGGAGCCAAACATAAAAACGCGACCGGTCCACTCGTTCACAGTATCAATAACCTTGCCAATCCATCGTAAAACAGCCATTGTATCGCCCCTCTCTCCATCGGGAATTTCAGGCTGCACCTCCGCCGTCCTCCCGGACGGCAGAGGCACGCTTGCCATTAACTATTGAAGCCAAATCCATATTCGCCCAACATATCCCGATACTGGGAAATGTATTCTTTGTACTCCACCATGGAGTGATAGCACTTATCAAACAGCTCCGACTCCTTGCAGGCGTCCTCATAGACAGTCTTGGCTGTCTCAGCAAAGGTATCCCAGGAATCCTGTTCCCACTCGACCAGCTCTGTGCCGGAATCCAGAATGCTGTTGGTTGCGCCGATATCGTTATAATCATAGCGGTGCATGGCCTCAAACATGGTCAGATAAGAAGCCAGCTCAATAATCTGCTTATAATTGTCCGGCAGCGCATCGAAGGCCTCCTGGTTAATCATGACGCCATTGCACCCGGCTGACTGATACCATGCCGGAGCAACCCAGTAATTGGTCACCTCTTCCAGATGGAAGGTATAGTCCGCGTACGGCGTGGAGTATTCGCCTGCATCAATGACGCCGCGCTGCAGCGACTCATACAGCTCTGCACCAGCAACCGTAACCGGAGTAATGCCAAGCTTTGCCGCAACACGCCCTGCCAGGACGCCACCCAGCCGGACTTTCATGCCCTGCAGGTCTTCCACGGTGGAAACCGGCTTATCCACAGAGCGGATGCCCGATTCCGCCAGATGATAAACCAGCGGATAATAGGTCATGCCGTACTGACCGAAAGCCTCCTGGTAGATATCCAGTCCGCCACCTTCATAGCACCACAGGAAATAGTCAAACTGCGTAAAAAGGTTCATCGTCGTGGCCAGCAGTTCAAAGACCACATCGCGGCCTGCCCAATATCCGGCCCAGTCGCCGCCGCACTGAACGGTTCCCTTGGAAACATAGTCAAATACTTCCGCCTGGTCGCACATTTCGCCCACGCTATAGTAGTCAATAACAAAATGACCGCCGGAGAGTTTATTGACATAATTCACAAAGTTCTGATCCGTCTGCGCATGTGCTGTACCTGGGCTCCAGGTCGTCACCATTTTCCAGTTGATATCCGGATAGCTGTCGCTGTCCATTCCTGCCGTAGTTCCGGTTGGTGTTGCGGTATTTGTCTGTTGATTCATCGCACCGCCGCTGCTGGTATCAGAACCACAGGCACACAGTCCAAAGATCAGCGCCAGACAAAGTGCAAATGCCAGGATCCGTTTGATTGCCATAATGATTGCCTCCATTCTCGTTTATGGTGATCACTCCACGGCAGTACCGCGTCTTCCGGAGACACTTCCTTCTCTCTCCGTTCACGCGCCTTGCCGTCTTTTTCGATCGCTTAATTCTTTTGAACAGTTTGTGAACTTTCCCTCCCGGAATTGACATATGAACGCGCAGCTGGTAATATGGCTAACAGTGTTATCTAATATTGTTAGGTGTTCGAGCTTTTCTCTCCCGGACACCCGGAAAAGGAGGAAAAAGCGTGAATTCAGAAACGCTGAATCTTGACTATTCGACGGCCACGACGCAGCTGCTCACAACTGTGCACGACATTTTCGATACCCCCGTCATGCGTGCATTCCACACCACAATGCGCGGTGAAGCGTGTCTGCTCATCTATCTCTGGATGCGCCACCAGCCCGTACAGCCCGGCGAACTGCGCGAATTCATGTCCGTCAGCAGCGCCCGGATCGCTGCGCTGTTAAACGCACTGGAGAAAAAAGGCTATCTGATTCGGACCCCTGCGTCAGACGACCGGCGCAAGATTCTGGTGTCCCTGACCGACGCCGGTGTGGCACTGGCCAACACCTTTACCGACGATGTCAAAAACAGCACAGCCGATATGCTGGCGCAGCTTGGCGCCCAGGATACAACCGAATTTTTGCGGATTCTAAATCGCATCCTGCAAATTTCAACAACACTGCGCATTTCTGGAGGTAACCCATGAAATCTGTCAAATCCATTCTGGCCCTGCTGCTTGTCTGCACATTGCTGCTGCCCTACAGCACCTGCTTTGCTGCCGACAGTACCAAGGCCGAAACCATCACCTTTACAATCACCGTTGGTGAACCATTCACCGGTACGGACGGCGCTTCGCTCGGCGCTGCATTTGTCGGCAGCGGCGGCCGCATGATGGCACCACTGCGCGCGATGGCCGACCAGATGAAGCTGACTGTCACCTGGGACAACGAAACTCGTACTGCCGTCTTTACCGGCATCGCTGTCGGCCAGAGCACAGAGCAGACAGTCCGCTTTCCGATCGGCAGCACCAACTACACAGTCACAACCAGCACGGGAGAAACTGCACACACCATAGACACCGCCGCAGTCATCTCCGGCGGCCGTACTTATGCACCGGTACGCTATCTGGCAGAAGCCTTTGGATTTCAGGTAGCTTGGAACAGTGCGACCAAAACCGCTACCGTCAGCACCGAAGAAATCAAAGTCCCAACGGATCCTACCGGCACTGTCAGCTTTGAAAATTTACGCGACCGGGTTTGCAATGGCTACCCGACTGCCAAGGCATTGGAAGAGACGATCGCAGGCATCCAGCGCATTGAATACGACACCATGTCCGACGATATGCGCGATGCGCTGAATCAAATGGCGGACGCTATCTTCATGCTCTATGTCTATGGCGGCGACAACTATACCATTTCCTCCCTGCAGCAACAGTACGATGCGCTGCGGGATTCCTTTGACGACCTCAAAGACGGCACCCTGCAGCAGGACAATGCCGATCTGATCCGTAATCTTCAAAACACGGTTAATCAGATCGTCATGGGTTCTGAGACGCTCTATATCGCCATTCTCTCCATGGAGCAATCCTATCAGGACCTGCAGAACTCCGCGGCCAGCCTGGATCGTACTGTAAAGGAAATGGAAACCCGCTACCAGTTGGGTCAGATTTCCGCACTGCAGCTGGCGCAGGTCAAATCTGGCCGCACCACACTGCAGAGCAATATGCAAACACTGCGCGTCAACATTTCCAACAGCAAAGCGCAACTGCAGAGCTTTCTTGGAGAGTCTCCCACCGAGACACTGACACTCAGCGCACTTCCCGCTGTCACGGACGCTGACCTTGCGTCCATGGACTACGAAAAAGACCTGGCCGCGGCCAAAGCCGCAAGCTGGACGCTGCGGGACGCAGATATTACACTGAAGGACGCCAAAGAGACCTGGGACGATGCCCAATCCGACTATGGCTATGGCCAGATTCCCGGCAAGCGTTACCAGTATGACATTGCTCAGCATACCTGGCAGTCGGCCCAGTACACGCACGACGGCACTTATCAGAGCTTTGAGCTGAACTTCCGCACGCTGTACAATCTGGTGCCGAATTACCGGCAGCTGTTAAGCGCTGCACAGCAAACCCTGGCCTATCAGGAGCAGAACTATGCCGCAGCACAGCTGCAGTACCAGCTCGGTACCATCTCTTTCAATGCGCTGATGGATGCCGCCAACGACCGGGACGAAGCAGCCTCTGCCGTCACCACCGCCAAAAGTGATCTGTTCACTGCCTATAACAACTATCGCTGGGCCGTGGAATACGGTCTGCTCAATTGATCGGGGGAAGAATTGATGAAAAAAGCCTTTATCGCTCTGATATCCGCAGCATTAGTGCTGTCTCTTACAGCCTGCGGCGGAAATGATGCCGATTCCACACAGGATACCGCATCGAACGGCACCGCCGTAGAAGTTCAGACCGTTCAGCGTCAGGAAATCTCCGCAGAGAGTACCGTCTCCGGCACTGTCTCCGCCGGAAACGAAGTTGCACTCTATGCCGCTCTGCAGGCTGAGGTGGAAACCGTCCCCGTAGAGGTAGGTGATCTGGTTTCTGCCGGAGACATCATCTGCACGCTGGATGTCGATACTTATAAAGACAATCTGGCAACGCTGCAGTCCAACTATGCAACGGCCTCCAGCTCTTATAACAGCCAGAAAATTCTATTTGATGAACAGATTCGTCAGCTGGAAAACAATCTGTCCAATACACAGGCGTTGTTTGCCATCGGCGCCGCCTCCCAGCTGGAAGTGGACACCGCAAATCTGAACCTGCTCAATGCCAGAACCACCGCTGACAGCACCCTACGCTCACTGTCTGACAGTATGCAGCAGATTCAGGACAACATCCGCCCGCTGCAGGAAACCATTGAAAAAGCCACGATCCGCTCCACGATTGACGGCACCGTCACCGCGGTCAATGTGGAGGAGGGCGCTTTCGCTTCACCGGCCTACGCTGTTGCCACCGTCTCAGAAAATGGCAACCGTCAGGTCGCTGTTTCCGTCTCAGAAACTCTGATGCCCAAGCTCAAGGTTGGCGACACCGTCGCTGTTCAGGTAGAGTCCGTCGCCGCACAGCTCAATGGTACCATCTCCAAAATTTCTCCCTCTGCCAATCCCCAGACCAAGCTCTACGATGTCACCATTGATCTGCCGGCTGGAACCGATGTCAACGCCGGTATGTTTGCCTCCGTCATTTTCTATACAGAGACCAATAACGACGCCGTTGTCATTCCTACGGAGGCAATTCTGACGGATGGGACCGTCCAATATGTTTTCACTGTCGATGGTGATGTTGCGCACTATACGGAAATTGAAACCAGTCTGATCGGCGATGGCATTACGGAAGTGACACACGGACTTTCCGGTGGAGAAACCCTGGTTACCTCCGGGCAGAGCTATCTTTCGGAAGGGGCTGCCGTCCGGATTGTGGAGGCGTAACCGATGAGAATTGCCGAATTCTGTATTAAACATAAAGTTACCACAATTCTCACCTTTATCATTTTAGTAATTTTCGGCCTGATGCAGTTCTCCAACCTGTCTCTGGCGCTGCTGCCGGATATGGAAATTCCGATGTCCGTGGTCTACACCACCTATATCGGCGCCAGCCCGGAGGATATTGAGGAATTGGTAACCCGCCCGGTGGAATCCGCAGTTGCTTCCGTGGCCGGTGTGGAGAAAATCACCTCCACTTCCTCTGAAAATATCAGCTATGTCATGGTGCAGTTCTCCGACGATACCGACCTGGATGAAGCTGCCCGAAAGCTGCGGGACAGCCTGGATACAGTCTCTCTGCCGTCCGATGCCGCGGATCCGGTCGTTATGAATATCAACATGGACATGATGCCGGTCTCCATGATTGCGCTGACCGGCGATGATTTGGCAGCACTGCAAAGCACTGCAGAGGATAACATTGCGCCCACACTGGAACGCATTGAAGGCGTCGCTTCCGTGGATATCGCCGGCGGTGTGGATGAACGGATTGCCGTTACAGTGGATACCGATCGTATGGCAGGCTACGGACTGACCATCCCCTATATTTCCAATTGTCTGGCTGCCGATAATGTACTCTATCCCGGCGGCTCGGTCGATAATGGCACGCAGACACTGACCGTCCGCACCGACGGGCAGTATTCCTCCCCTGATGATGTTGCAAACGCTATCATCCCGCTGCCGACCGGCGGCACCGTCCGCCTCAGCGAGGTGGCCACAGTTCAGTCGGAACTGACCGATCCTACGGCCGTTGCAAAAACCAACAAGCAGACCTGTGTTGTACTCTCTGTCAACAAGCAGTCCGGCTACAATACCGTTACCGTCGCAGAAGCGGTCAATACGCAGCTGGAGTCTATCATGACGGATTACCCCTCACTGCAGTGCAGTACTCTGATGGATCAGAGCGATTACATCAATCTCTCCGTCAAAACCGCCATTGAAAATATCATTCTCGGCGTTCTGATCGCCGCATTGGTTCTGGCACTCTTCCTGCGCCGCTTTGGCGCCACGCTGACCATTGCCATCTCCATGCCGGTCTGTATTATCACGGTTTTCCTGCTCATGTCCGTATTCCATCTGACCCTGAATATGATGAGCCTTGGCGGTATCGGCATGGGTGTCGGTATGATTGTTGATAACTCCATCGTTGTATTGGAGAACATCTTCCGCTACCGCTCGGACGGCAAGGGACGAATGGAGTCCTGTATAGAAGGTACCAAAGAGGTTACAGGCTCCGTCATCGGCGGCACTCTGACAACAGTCGCCGTATTTTTGCCGATTTCCTTTACCTCCGGCATGGTGGGCCAGATGTTCCGTGATTTCAGCCTGACTATCGCATTTTTGCTTCTGGCCTCCCTGCTGATCGCATTGACGCTGGTTCCGCTGCTCTGCTACTACCTGCTGGGCGACGGTACCCGCAATATGATTGTGATGTCCGACCGCGCCAAGCGAAACCAGCTGAACACTGCAAAAATGGAAAGCTGGTACCAGCGGACTCTCTATTACTTTCTGCGCCATCGCGGCCGGGCTGTTCTGATTTCCGTCGCACTGCTTGTGGTCTTCTCCAGTTCTCTGCTGTTGTGTGATGTCACCTTGATTCCCGATATGGATCAGGGACAGATTGATGTCTCCATCAGCATGCCCACTGGCAGCGAACTGGATCAGACCGTCTCGATCTCCGACCGGGTCGCCGCAATTGCAGAAGAAACCGTACCGGAAATTGATACGCTTTACTACCAGGCAAGCGACGAAAGCACCACAATGGGACTGCTTCTGGTTCCGCTGGATCAGCGTGACCGTTCCGCCGCTGAAATTTCCGATGCGCTGCGCGACAGCCTGCAAGACATTGCCGGCTGTGAAATCACCGTCAGCTCCAACAGTATGACAAGCATGATGTCCAGCTCCAATGACATCAGCCTCTCCATTTCCGGCCGGGATCAGGATACCCTGGAGCTGATCTCCAATGATCTGGTCAATCAAATCTCCGCACTGCCTGACGCTATCGAGGTTTCCAGTTCGCTTCAAACTGCCGTGCCGCAGGTCAACCTGCACATTAACCGCGCGAACGCTTCCCGCTATGGTTTGACTGCCGCCACCATTGGCGCCGCCGTCCGCAGCGAATTGACCGGTTCCACCGCCACCACCATCACTATTGCTGGTAAGGAATATGATGTGGTGCTTCGCGGCAACGAAGCTGCTTCTGCAAACTTGGACGCTTTGAAATCTGTCGCGATTCCCACGGCAACCGGCGGCACTGTTCCGCTTTCTCTGGTAGCCGATGTCGATGTGGAGCTGGCGCCGCAGACCATCAACCGTACCAATCAGAGCCGTACCGTTACAATTACTGCCAATTCCCGCAGTGATGACAGTGTCGGTATTGCCGATGCGGTAGATGCCATCAAAGACAGCTATCCGCTGCCGGAAGGCTATTACTACTCCACCGATAACACTATGGACGACATTGTAGACAGTTTCTCCAGCCTGCTGCAGGCATTGGTGATTGCAATTGGCCTTGTGTACTTCGTACTCGCCTCCCAGTTCGAGTCCTTTGTCATGCCGATCATCATCATGGTCATCCTGCCGCTCTCGTTCGTCGGCGGTCTGTTCGGCCTCCCCATCACCGGACAAAAGCTCTCCATCGTTGCACTGGTCGCACTGATTATTCTGGCCGGTACCGTTGTCAACGCCTCCATTGTTCTGGTGGACTACATCAATACCCGTCGCAGCCGCGGTGAGGACAAAAACACCGCAATTCTCAACGCCTGTCCCCGCCGTGTCCGCCCGGTTCTGATGACCACCCTGACTACCATTTTGGGCTTGCTGCCCATGGCCTTCAGCTCCGGCGAGGGCGCGGAAATGACCAACGCTATGGCGATTGTCATGATTTCCGGTATGCTGATCTCCACCGCAGTCACACTGTTCTTTACACCGGTTTACTACTCGCTGATTGACAGTATCTCTGACCACTGGGCAAACCACCAGAAGCGTGCAGAGAGGAAACGGCTGCAGCGTCTGAAAAAGCATGACGCGGCACCAACTGCCGCAGAATAAAGAAAACGCCTGCGCAGCATTTCTGCTGCGCAGGCACGCAAAAAAGGCGGGCACACAAAAAATGTGTGTCCGCCTTTTTTACAAAATTATACCGCATGAATTAAGCCATCCGCTTCCTGGTAGACCAGCTTGGTGCCATAGGGTACACTGTATTCCGTCAGGTGTTCCGCAATCTTCCTTGCATTCTCTGCCGGGGCAATGCGCGGCAAGCCACGGCTCAGAGGCCTGGGATCATCCATATGCAGGTCGATCGGCAACAGTCCCCAGGTGAGTTTTCCGTCTTCGTAATCGAGCTGCAGCAGGCAGTTTTCCGAGAATCGACGTTCCGCATTGAATCCGATAAAGTTGCCGTTTACATCCTTTGCACGATTGGTGTGCAGATCCGAAGGGCGGCTATCTACGCCATAGCCATAAGCCTCATACATCTCCGGTGCAATGATGGATTCACCCGCCTCAAATTCCATCAGCAAGCTTCCAAGATTGTAAAAAATAGGACAACCGTTGTAAATTTCCACACCACGCAGGAAATGCGCGCCGTGGCAAGCCACAACATCTGCACCAGCGTCAATGGCGTCACGCGCCATTTTTTCAATAAATTCCGGCGGCCGCACAGCATACCAGTTTTCATTTAACCCCTCATGGGTATGCAGGCTGAACACCGTCAGATCCGAGCGTTTTTTCGCATCACGAATACTCTTGAGAATTTCCTCCGCATCCTTCGCATTGACATAGGTGCGTACATATGCATGATCGCCCCGCTCAATCTGCAGGCACCCCTCAAACAGAGAGCCAAAGCGGAATGCATCTTTGCCCTGCGGCGGATAGGTCTCCACCCGGCAGCCCTCATCCATACTCTCCCGTGTTCCCATCGCCACATCAATCTGGTGCAATTGCTCAAACAGATCATCTGGCAGCACATAGGCGCGTCCCCAGCGGAGCGGATTGGAACCCGGCCGCGGCACGACATCTGCGCCGGAATCACTGGCAGCAAAAACCTCCGAGCGGGTAGAACCGGTCGCAACCAGTCCAACGCGCCCCGTGGGCGTATCCAGAAATTTCGGCAGCCGGGCATGGCGCAGATTACGGCCAACACCGCAGGGAATCAGGCCATGGGCCTCTGCAGCACGCATGGTATCCAGCACGCCCTGCCAGCCATAATCGCCGGTATGGTTATTGACAAAGCCGACCAGTTTCAAATTCAGATCCACAAATTCCTGCAGTGTCGCCGGGCGAACCGAAGTCATATAGCCCCGGCCGCAGGCTGGAGGCGTTTCCGGCTCCGGCGTACAGAATTCTGCATTGACAAAGCCGCCATCGGCGCTCTTCAGGCGCGCAACCAGCTCCGGCTCCAAACGACTCGCCAGATTCCGGCTGGAAAACAGCGCATCACCGCAAACAATCAATCGCATTGGAATCTCTCCTTTATCGTGCAGTCATATGCTTTAAGAACTGGCGGGTGCGTTCCTCCCGCGTATGCTCAAAAAGTTCTTCCGGTGTGCCGCATTCCAGAATATTGCCATCTGCAAAAAAAGCAACCCGGTCTGAAACATCGCGTGCAAACGCCATCTCATGCGTCACAATAATCATTGTCAAGCCCTGCTCTGCAATTGAGCGAATCACATCCAAAACGCCGCCAACCATCTCCGGATCCAGCGCACTGGTCGGCTCATCCAGCAGGATCACCCGCGGATTGATTGCCAGTGCTCTGGCAATGCCTACACGCTGCTGCTGGCCGCCGGAAAGCTGATGCGGATAATAATGCATCCGATCCGCCAGCCCGACCCGCTCCAGCTGCGCCTGCGCAATTTGCCGGGCCTCTTCCTTCGGCTTGCCCTGCACCACCGTCAGCGCTTCCATCACATTTTCCAGTGCTGTACGGTGCTGGAAAAGATTGTAGGACTGAAAGACCATCGCGGTATTCCGGCACAGCTGTAGAATCTCTTTCTTGGTTGCTTTCTGCGCATCAACCTGAATCTCGTCCAGCGTAATCACGCCGGAATCCGCCGACTCCAGGAAGTTAATGGTGCGCAGAAAGGTGGATTTTCCGCTGCCGCTGGCGCCGATAATAGAAACAACCTCGCCCGTCTGTACCGTCAAATCTACCCCCCGCAGCACATGATTGCTGCCGAAGGATTTCTCGATTTTCTCAAGCCTGATCACTCTGTACCACCTCCCGTTCCAGAATATTGAACTTTTTCTCCAAACGGTGTACAGCAAATTCAATCAGGATGCAGAGTACCCAGTAGAGCAGCGCAAGGCCAATGTAGACTTCAAAAAACCGCATATTGGAACCCGCAACTACCTTTGCGCGTCCCATCATATCCATCACACCAATCGTAAAAGCAAGCGAAGTAGACTTGATCAGGCTGATGACGCTGTTGCCCAGATTTGGAATTGCAACAATCATGGCCTGCGGCAAAATCACGCGGCGCATGGTCTGTCCGCCTGTCATGCCAATGGAATGCGCCGCCTCAATGTCCTTACGATCCACCGACAGAATCGCCGCCCGGATTGCTTCCGCCATATACGCTGCTTCATTCATGGAGAAAGCAACAAAGACAAACACCATGCTGGGAATCCGGTTGATACTGAAGGCCGTACCAAACTGATAATTCATCATGTTGAGCAGCATTGGAATTCCGTAATAGGACAGGAATATCTGTACCAGCAGCGGCGTACCACGCATAAAAGAGATATACAGCGTTGCCAACTGGGAAAGTACCGGCCAGCGCTTAATCCGGAACAGTGCCAGTACAAAGCCCATAATCATACCGATCACAGCCGCAACAACCGCAATCTCCAAGGTCACAGGGATATTGGGAATAATCTGCCGGATTGCACTGACAATCGCCGACGGCTTAAAGATGTTTTCCACCGGGTTGCACCCCTTTCAGACGAATGACCCCTGCCGAAAGAAAGATCTTCGACAGGGGTTTATTTCTGGTTCTAACCGCAATCAATCCTGCGGGACATAGTCATCATCGAAGTATTTTACACTCAACTCCGAGAGTGTGCCATCTTCTTTAATCTCTGCCATTGCCGTATCAAACTCAGCCTGCAGATCCGTTTCATCCTTGCTGAACAGGATCCAAGCTTCCGGAATCTCAATTTCATCCGCATTGGGGATCTCATAGACATTAAACTCATAGCCATATTCCTCGGTCACATTGGTGACATAGGTCTGGTTATAGATGCACGCATCGTAGCGGCCGTTGTAGAGATCAACCAGTGCAGCAGAGGCGTCTGCATCGGTATACTGAATATCGATCGGTGCATCCGGATGCTGCTCGTTGTAGCTCTCCATAAACAGAGCGTTTGCACGGCCGGAGCCAGCAGGCACGCGCTTGCCGCCCAGATCTTCAATCTTCTGAATCTCCGTGTTGTCCTTTGCCGTAATCAGAACAATCTTATTTTTGAAATACGGCTCCGTGCTGAACAGATACTTCTCTTCGCGTTCCGGCTTCTTGGAAATATTGCCGATAATCAGATTGTAACGGCCGGAATCCAAACCCGCAAACATGGATTCAAACTCGGTCACCTCATACTCCAGCGTGTAGCCGAGCCGCGCAGCCATCTCATTCAGCATGTCAATCTCATAGCCGACCAGATTGCCGTTTTCATCCACATAGTTATAGGGCTTCGGCGTACCTGCCACACCGACCACCAGCGTCTTGTTTTCGTCTGTGCCGGTCTGTGCGTCATTCGCCGTGTTATCCGTTGTATCATCCGTATCGTTTGCAGCATTGTCATTGGTACTGCCGCAGCCCGCCAGGACTGTCATCAGCATCAACGCCGCCAGCAAAAGTGCAATCAGTCTTTTGTTTTTCATGGTGTGAATCCTTCCTTTGTTTGGGTTTGCAGAGTTTAGTATACTCTGCATCCATCGCTTTGTCAAGTTAAAGTAAAAAACCTATCAGTTTTATTCCAAAATTGTTCTGTTTCAATCTGTGGTGTGCAACTTAATCCATATACCGTTTCAAATTTTCTCTTTGCAAGCGGAGCCACAGCTCATGAATCATATGCCCTGCTGCCCAAACCAGACACATTCCAATTGCAATGGACAGTGCAAACTGAACTGTCCGGATTCCGTAATCCCTGCACTGCAGCCACTCCCCACGGACGGCATAGCTCATGGTATAATACAGCGAATTTCCCGGAATCAATGGGATCAATGAAGTGATATAAAAAAGTGTTGCCGGTGCTTTTTTCAGCCGCGCCAGCACCTCTGCATAGCAGGTTGAAAATGCCGCAGCAAGCAGACAGGGTGCAAAAATGCCCTCCAGATAGTGGCCTGCCAGCAAATAGATGCCCCAACTCAGCAGGCCGCCCAATGAGGCCGGGAGCAGCAGATGCGGCCGCAGATGAAACAGCAGCGCAAAACCCATCGATCCCAAAAACGCCGTGACCAATTGTAAGATCATCGTTTCCATTTCAGCCTCCGATCAGCCAAATTGCAACCATAAAGCCCGCCGCCAGCGCGCCAGCCCAGAGCAGCGATTCAATCAGTCGCATGATTCCGGAAATCGTCTCACCCACCAGGATGTCTCGCACAGCGTTCGTCATGGCAATACCGGGAATTAACAGCATAATATCGCCAATCATCACCTGGTCCGGCTGCAGCGTCGGCAAAAGCTGTGCTGCCAGGACAATTCCCGCCCCTACAATCAGAGAGCACAGCAGATTAAACACCATCTGATTGGAACACAGCGGCATCAGGTGCCCCTGCAGCAGACAAATCAGCAGTGCAAACAGGATCGCCGCCGCCATATCCAATACCGTTCCGCCAAAAAACAGCGTAAACGCCCCCGCTGCCAGAACACTGCCAAAATAACGGTAACAGCGTCCGGGGCACCGCATTTGAATGCGCGCCACCTCTGCTGCAAGCGCCGTAATCGGCATCGGCGCTGCACAGCAACGGCGGCTGAGCGCATTGAGTGCCTCCAGCTGCGTAAAATCCGTACCACCCGGCGCATGAATTCTGCGAGTCTGCGTATAGTGGCTGCCATCCGGCAGCACCATTGTAATCACAACGCTAGAGGTAATAACAAACACATGCATCTGCGCTGCACCATAAGCCATCCCCAAACGCGTCAGTGTATCCTCCACCCGATTGATTTCTGCACCGCAGGCCAGCATTGCGCCTGCAATATTTAGCAGTTGTGACAGCACATCATCTGCATTGGGCTGCATCACAAGCATCTCCCTTTCCTGCGAAAAAAGCGGTATCCGGCTCCCACCGGATACCGCCCCAATTGGATCAATTATGCGCCAAGATAGGCCTTTTGAACCCGCTCGTCTGTCAACAGATCATGTGCAGGGCCTTCCATACTGATTCTGCCGGTCTCCAATACATAGCCGCGATTCGCAATCGAAAGCGCCATCTGCGCATTCTGTTCAACCAACAGGATCGTAGTTCCGGCTGCATTCAGCTCCTTGATAATCTCAAAGATTTCCTCAACCAGCAGCGGGGCCAGACCCATCGACGGCTCATCCAACATCAAAAGCTTCGGTTTGGACATCATCGCACGGCCCATGGCCAGCATCTGCTGCTCACCGCCGGACAGGGTACCTGCCACCTGTTTCTGCCGCTCTTTCAGCCGTGGAAAGTGCGTATAAACCTCTTCAATTGAACTGGCCATTTCACTGCCAGGGCGAGTATAAGCGCCCATTTCCAGATTTTCCAGTACCGTCATCTGCTGGAATACGCGGCGGCCCTCCGGGCAGTGCGCCATTCCCATGGAGACGACCTTGTGCGGCGCTGTTGTCAGGATATTGGCGCCGTTAAAAGTGATCGCACCACTCTTCGGCCGCATCATGCCGGAAACCGTCTGCAGCGTTGTTGATTTACCGGCGCCGTTTGCACCGATCAGTGTGACAATCTCACCCTCGTTGACCTCAAAGGAAATCCCCTTGATTGCATGGATGGCGCCATAATAAACATGAATATCTTCAACCTTCAAAAGGCTCATTTTGCGTCATCCTCCTTCTTTTTTCCGAGGTACGCCTCAATGACCTTCGGATTCGCCTGAATTTCCGTCGGCGTACCCTTCGCAATAATTTTGCCAAAGTTCAGCACGCAAATACCCTCACAAATACCCATAACCAAGTTCATATCGTGCTCAATCAGCAAAATAGCAATCTGGAAAGTATCCCGGATTTTGACGATGTTCTCCATCAGTTCCGCCGTCTCCGACGGGTTCATACCGGCTGCCGGCTCATCAAGCAGCAGCAGATTCGGATTGGTTGCCAGTGCCCGGACAATCTCCAAACGGCGCTGCGCGCCATAGGGCAGCGATCCCGCCTTAGCCTGCGCCAGATCCTGCATATCAAAAATCGAAAGCAGCTCCAGAGCGCTCTCGTGAGCGCGCTTTTCCTCTTTCCAGTAGCCCGGCAGGCGGAAAATGCCCTGGAACATTCCGTATTTAATGTGATTGTGAAGGCCGATTTTAACATTGTCCTCTACTGTCAAGTTGTTAAACAGGCGAATGTTCTGGAAGGTACGGGCAATGCCGGCCTTGTTGGCCTGTTCAATGTTCATACTGTGCGTATCAACGCCGTCCAGCAGAATTGTGCCGCGCGTCGGCTGGTAGACCTTGGTCAGCAGGTTGAACACCGTCGTCTTACCTGCGCCGTTCGGGCCAATCAATCCAGCGATCTCCGTCCGGCCAATGGCCATATTAAAATCATCCACAGCCGTCAGACCGCCAAAATCAATTCCCAGGTTCCGCGCTTCCAGAATTGGGAGCTTGTTCACATCGCGCTCCGGCACAATATTGGTGCTGGGCACCGGAACCAGTTTTGTCTCAGGACGCTTCTGAAAACTCATTCCGCAGCATCTCCCTTCTCGGTCCGTGCGGATTTTCCGCGCAGTTTCCGGCCAATTCGCTGGAAGAACTCCTTCAAAACCGGGTTATTGGTTGCCAGCATAACCAGAATCAACACAATGGCATAGACCAGCATCCGGTAATTGCTGAAGGTACGCAGCATCTCCGGCAGTACTGTCAGCAATGCGGCCGCAATAATGGAACCCCACATATTACCGAGGCCACCCAGAACCACGAATACCAGGATCAGAATAGAGGTGTTGAAGTCGAATTTATTTGCAACAATCGTCGAGAAATTCATTGCGAACAGAACGCCTGCCGCACCTGCCAGCGCGGCAGAGGTGACAAAGGCCATCATCTTATACTTGGTAACATTGATACCGACACTCTCTGCAGCAATCCGATTATCGCGCAGTGCCATAATCGCGCGGCCGGAACGGCTGTTGACCAGGTTAAACACAATAAAGAGTGTAATCAGGATCAGAATAAAGCCCGCCGTAAAGGTGGAAATCTTGCTGATTCCGGAAATGCCCATCGGGCCGTCAATTACCATCTTGCCGCCTTCGGCCAGCTGTGGGCCATTGAGCAGACCAGCATGGAGACCTTCACTGTCGACGCCAATAAACAGGTTGTTGACAAGTCCTTTGATAATCTCGCCAAACGCCAGCGTGACGATTGCCAGATAGTCGCCGCGCAGGCGCAGAACCGGAATACCAATAATAACACCGGCAATCGCCGCAAAAATTGAGCCGATTACCATTGCAACCGCAAGACGCAACGGTGCAAACGGAATGACATCCGCAAGCAGAATGGCAGCTGCCGTACCTGTAAATGCGCCGACACTCATGAAGCCTGCGTGACCCAAAGACAGTTCACCCAAAACGCCAACCGTCAGGTTCAGAGAAAGCGCCATGACAACATAGGCGCAAATCGGAACCAGCTGACCAGCTAAGGTGCTGCTGACCGCGCCGCCAGCACGCATAATCTGCAGAACGACATAGCAGACGATCACAAGACCGTAGGTCAGAAAATTGCTGCGGGTGGTTTTTGAAATTCTTTTCATCTGTCCAACCTCAAACTTTCTCGCGAACCATCTTGCCGAGCAAGCCAGAGGGCTTCACCAGCAGGACGATAATCAGGACGCTGAACACGATCGGGTCAGACAGCTGCGTGGAAATATAGGCCTTTGCAAAAGTCTCAATAATGCCCAGCAAAATACCGCCGATCAGCGCGCCTGGGATCGAGCCGATACCACCGAAGACAGCCGCCGTAAATGCCTTGATACCAGGCATGGAACCAGTCGTCGGCTGCAGTGTCGGATATGCCGTACAAAGCAGCACACCTGCAATCGCAGCCAGTGCTGAACCAATCGCAAAGGTCATAGAAATCGTTGCATTGACATCAATGCCCATCAGCTGGGCTGCGGCTTTATCCTCCGATACGGCACGCATCGCCTTGCCCATTTTGGTTTTTCCCGTAAACACCATCAGAACAACCATAATGATGACGCAAGTCACAATTGTAGTAATTGTCGTTACAGAAATTGCCAACTGCCCATCAAAGAGCGGAATGGATTTATTGCCCAGCAGGCTCGGAAAAACCTTCGGGTTGGAAGTCCACAGCAGCTGTGCCGCATTCTGCAGGAAATAGCTCATGCCAATTGCTGTAATCAGGACAGCCAACGACGGCGCCTGCCGCAGCGGCTTATAGGCCAGCCGCTCAATCACGACACCCAGGATTGTACAAACCAGCATTGCCAGCAGCACGCCTACAATCGGCGGCAGATTGAATGTGGAAATTGCATAAAAGCACACATATGCGCCGACCATAATCACATCGCCATGGGCAAAGTTCAGCATCTTTGCAATACCATATACCATGGTGTAGCCCAAAGCGATAATCGCGTAAACGCTGCCTAAACTGATGCCATTGATCAGATGGGTCAGAAAAGTCATTCGCTCGCACCTCAACTCTCTCTTTTGAATCCAGGGCGCATCTGAACAAAACCGCTTTCGCAACCGGTCCTGTTCAGATGCGCCAGAAAAGCAGGAATGCAGGAAGAGGGCTGCCTTTCGGCAGCCCTCTTATGTTCCGCTGGGGCAATTCCGCCTTGCGCGGAAAGCTGCATCCTGTTAACTTGCAAATGATGGAATCTTATTCCATACCGACATAAGCGCCATCCTTGATGACCATGCCCTTCGGGCTCTTGGTCACAGCGCCGGTAGCATCCCAGGTCATGTTGCTGCCGGTCAGGCCATTAAAGGTCATGGTAGTAAACTGCTCAATCATCAGATCGCACAGCTCGGAAGCACTCATATCCGGCGTTGCACCAGCAGCTTCCAGTGCCTGCTTGTAAGCATAGACACAGTCATATGCATCGGCCGCAAACTGGTTCGGGACCTCGCCGAACTGCTCCTGATACTTGGTAACAAAGTCCTGCGTTGCCTTGTCCTGTGCGTCTGCGTTAAACGGGGTCAGCAGCACAACGCCCTCGGCCAGCTCCTTGTCAAAGCCATCCAGCGTCAGGATACCGTCCATGCCGTCAACACCGAAGAAGCTCGGCTCATAGCCCATGGATTTTGCCTGGGTCAGAATCAGAGAAGCCGGCGTGTAGTACATCGGCAGGAAGAGAAGATCTGCGCCGTTTGTCTTTGCATCGTTCAGCTGAACACTGAAGTCGGTGTCGTTACCATCTGCAAAAGTGGTGTCGGAGACAACCTCCAGGCCCAGCTCGCTCGCCTTTTCCGTGAAGGTGTCATGGATGCCCTTGGAATAAACATCATCGTTCTTCCAAATAATTGCAACCTTGGTTGCCAGCTTCTTATCAAAGATATACTGTGCAGAAGCAGAGCCCTGGTTCGGGTCAACGAAGCACATCTGGAACTGGTTGTCCTTACCTTCAATAACTGCAACGGAGGAAGCAGACGGCGTCAGTGCGAAGATGTGGTCTGCAAAGGTCTCAGCAGAAGTTGCCTCGCAGGGCTTGGAAGTAACAGAGCCCAGAGAAATCTGCATTCCCCAGTCCTTCAGGGTGTTGTAAGCATTGACAGCCTTTTCTGCGTCATGGACATCGTCCTCATAGCGCAGCTCAAACTGAATACCGCCCATTGCGTTGATCTCATCAACTGCAATCTGTGCGCCGTTCTTTGCAGCGGTGCCGTAAATGGCTGCAGCACCGGTCAGCGGGCCAGTGCCGCCCAGCTTGAACGCCGTACCTGCTGCGGTATCGTTCGTATCCGTATCTGCCGTGTTGGCATCATTGGCGTTGGTATCGTTCGTGGTGTCGTTGGCAGAATCATTGTTGCCGCAGGCAGCCAGCGAGAAAACCAGCGCGATCACCAGAAACATAGCAAACAGCTTTTTCATGGTTTTCATGGTTTTTGCCTCCTAAATAAATGTACCAACAAAGGACGCCGAAGCGCCTTTGATCCAATGAGAGATTTTCTCATTAGTTATCCAACATTTTAATAGAAATCATCGGGAAAATCAAGAAGTAAACGCGCAAAATCCGCACAAAATCCAGTGTTCCACTCGGATTTTCCTTGTGCAGGCCGCCAGTTCTGCAGAGTTGCTGTCATTTTCTGGCGGTTCTCTGCAGAAAAATGGAATTTTTATCGCAAATTTGGCCGGATCTGGAAGAATTGTGGCATTTTTCAAAGTATCGCTTTTCATTCATGGGACACACTAGGATTGCGGTACCGATCAACAAAGATTTTAGGAGATGGATCACAATGAAGAGCAACAACAATGCAGTTGTCCCCGAAGCCCGTGAAGCACTGGACAAGTTCAAGATGGAGGCCGCCTCTGAGGTCGGCGTCAATCTGAAGCAGGGTTACAACGGTGACCTGACCTCCCGTGAGGCCGGTTCTGTCGGCGGTCAGATGGTCAAGAAAATGATTGAGTCCTACGAGAAAAACATGAAGTAATGTTTTTCAGCAAAAGCGCGATTTGACGCTCCAGGTAGTCAAATCGCGCATTTCCCTTTTTCGTTTACATTTTTTCTGCAAATCGTTTGCAATCTGTTTTAACCCTGTTCATAATTTAGACTTATTTTGTCGGTAGAATAAAGCCAGATCAGATGAAGAACAACAAACAGCAAACATCAATTACAAATCATACTTTCCTTTCTCTCTTTTCTTTCTCTTTTTTCTCTCTTTTTCAACAGAAGCAGCCTCCCTGGTTTCCAGAGAGGCTGCTTCCTATTTTCTGAAAAAGCGGCGGCTCTCATCATGAGAGCCGCCGCTTTTTTATGGAACATATTCAAACTCTAAATCGTACAGGCTGACCGTATCGCCCATTGATTCCCATCTCTTCCAGGCGTTCAAAGAGTCCCGACTGCCGGAGCTGCCGGTCAAAGTAATTGCGGGATTCGACATCCTCAAAGTTAATGTCCGCAATCAGGCGTTCCAACCAAATTCCGGTAACAAGCCACAGATCCCCATGCTGCTCAATCTGCAGTTCCTTCGCACTGCCGGCTGTTGGCAGTGGTTTTACATAATCCGCCTCATAAACGCGAATTGGCGGCAGATTTTGCAGCTTTCCGGCAACAGTACGCATCAACTGCTCCGTTCCCTGGTGTGCCGCAGCAGAAATTACATAGAATTCATATCCCCGCTCTGTTACATAATCACGGAAGCGGGTAATTACATCGCTGTCCGGCGGCAGAAGATCCGCTTTATTGGCGACTACAATCATCGGCCGCTCCGCCAGCTGCGGGCTGTAAGAGCGCAATTCCTCGTTAATTTTCTCAAAATCCGCGATCGGGTCACGCCCCTCCGAGCCGGAAATGTCCACAATGTGCAGCATCAACCGGCAGCGGTCAATATGCCGCAGAAAATCATGTCCCAGTCCTGCGCCCTCTGCGGCACCCTCAATGATGCCGGGAATATCCGCCATGACAAACGATACGCCTTCATCCACATAAATCACGCCAAGATTGGGGAAAAGCGTTGTGAAATGATAGTTGGCAATTTTCGGCCGCGCGTTGGATGTAACAGACAAAAGCGTGGACTTTCCCACATTGGGGAACCCCACAAGCCCCACATCCGCCAACAACTTCAGTTCCAAAATCACTTCATGACTCTCACCCGGCAATCCGGATTTTGCAAACCGCGGCACTTGTCGGGTCGGCGTTGCAAAATGCTGATTCCCCCAGCCGCCGCGGCCGCCGCGGCAGAGCACAAACTGTGCATTATCCGACATATCGCAGATGATCTGCTCCGTCGCCACATCCCGCACAATCGTACCACGCGGCACACGAATCACCAGATTCTGGCCGTTTTTGCCCTTGCAGCGTTTTCCGGTGCCATTTTCTCCGTTGGGCGCGACATACTTCCGCTTATAGCGAAAATCCATCAGGGTGGAGAGATTATCGTCGGCCTGCAGCAAAATGTTGCCGCCATTGCCACCATCACCGCCGTCGGGGCCACCGGCCGCAATATATTTTTCTCTGTGGAAGGCGACCGCGCCGTTGCCGCCGTTGCCGGCCTGCACTACGATGCGGACCTTGTCAATAAAATTGGGCATAGGCTGCGCTCCTTTCTCTGATAAAAAATCCCGAACATTGATATGTTCGGGATTTTTCAGTGAACTTATTCAGCGTAGACGGAAACCTGCTTGCGGTCTCTGCCCAGACGCTCGAACTTGACCTTGCCGTCAACGGTTGCGAACAAAGTATCGTCGCTGCCGATGCCGACATTCACACCCGGATGGATGTGGGTGCCTCTCTGCCGAACCAGAATATTACCGGCCAGAACGAACTGACCATCGGCACGCTTGACGCCCAGGCGCTTGGACTCGGAGTCACGGCCGTTCTTCGTGGAGCCGCCGCCCTTTTTATGGGCGAAAAACTGAATGCCAATTCTAAGCATGTTGCTCAACCTCCAATACTTCAAGATAATCCGGATATTCATCCCGCAGATCACTCAGATGGAGCATCAGGCCCATCAGGACCGACTGTGCTGCCTCCAGCTTGCATTCCGCGGGCAATTTTAATTTCAAATGGCCATCTTCTTTGAGGTCCACCTTCGCGCCGATCCCCATCACATCGTTCAGGGTACATTCGGCAAGGCGAATTGCGGAGGTAATGGCGGCACAGACAATATCATTGCCCGCTTCCCCGCAGCCTGCATGGCCCTTGGCGGAAAATCCGGTAATTTTCTCACCAACCGTAAAAAAAGATACGGTAGTCATAAATCAGCCAACGATCTTTTCGATCTGGACCTTGGTATAAGGCTGTCTGTGGCCCTGCTTGCTCTTGGAGTCCTTCTTCGGTCTGTACTTGAAGACGACAATCTTCTTGCCGCGACCGTTCTTCACAACAGAAGCCTGAACAGAAGCACCTGCAACTGTCGGAGCGCCGAACTTGGAGTTCTCGCCGTCAACAATCGCCAGAACCTGATCGAAGGTCACGGTTTCGCCTGCCTCGACATCCAGCTTTTCAATGAAGACGACATCGCCCTCTTTGACATTGTACTGCTTGCCACCGGTCATAATTACTGCCTGCATGTTTGTGTGCACCTACCTTTTTTGTAGACTCGCTCTGAAAGGTGTGGCCGAAGCCATCTTCAACCTTCTCGATGCGGCTTGCCAATTATAGCATTTCCGTCCTGTGTTGTCAAACATTATTTCTTGGTTTTTCCGTTAATCCTCCGTGGTTTCCGCATGATCCATCAGGTCACGGAAGGACCCGGAATCAAGAACTTCATTCGTGTCCCCATCAATAAACTGAACTACCACATCCACCTGGTCGATATTCATGCCGTCAAACATCTGATAGTAGGCGCCCAGCATGCAAAAGTTAAGCATATACACGGAATCCCATTCCGTGTAAGTAGCAGGATCAACGATCACATCAAACTGAGAAAAATCCTCGCTGTGCTGAATTTCCCGGAATGATTCCACCGCATCTTCTCCACTGACCAGCGCATCAACCGACTCCTGAATGGAGTTTTTCATTTCCTCCATCAACTCTTTGTGTTTTGCCTTGGACATCTGGTAGGTGACAGAACCGTCTGCGTTGACTCTGCAGTCCTCAATTCCCTCTTCCTGCGCCGCAGCTTTGATCTCTTCCTCAGTCTGATCTTCAAAGAAAGTGGCCGGCAGCGTAATCTCAACCGAAAGCAGCCCTTTGTCCACTTGCACGCCACCCGCGTTCTCTCCGTTGTTCGCGGCGTCGTTGCTTTGTGTCTGAGATGCGTCGGGCTGATCATTCGCTGGGGTACTGCCGCAGCTGCAAAGCGCCAGAACCATCAGCAATGCCAAAAGTACCGCAATCCATCGTTTCATGTTGTCTCCCTCGTCTTTCATTTTATTCTATATAATGGTGCTATCATACTGTTTTTCGCTTCAAACTTCAACCATCGCCATCCAAGTCTGAGATAATCTTTGACCGATTCTGTTTTTTTTGCTATACTGGCCGCATATACTATATATTATTACAGGTGTTTACATGAAAAAGCCAGCGATTTTCAGTTTCATTTTTATTCTGCTCCTGCTCTCCGGCTGCGGTTCCAGCAAAGCGCCGGCAGAGTCTACTTTTTTTGCGATGGACACCGTCATGGGGGTACGAATCTGGGACGGTACACAGAGTGACTGCGACGCTGTTGCATCTCTGATTCACTCATTGGAGAAAGACCTCTCCGTCACGCAATCGGACAGCGCGATCTACAAACTCAACCACACCGGTTCCGGTACGCTTCCCAAAGATGCCGCCGATCTGCTGCGTGAAACGCTCGCACTCAGCACCCGAACTCATGGTGCGCTGGATCCTACCATTTACCCCATTGTACAGCTCTGGGGGTTCACGATCGGAGACTACCGCGTTCCCTCTGCTGCAGAAATTTCCACTGCGCTGGAAACAGTCGGCACCAACCACCTCACACTGGAGGCCGACAATTCCATCACCCTCTCCTCCGACACAGAGTTGGACTTTGGCGCGGTTGCAAAGGGTTACGCAGCACGCGAAAGCATTGCACTGCTGCAATCGCGCGGCGTGGATACCGCTATTCTCTCTCTCAGCGGCAACATTCAAACGCTTGGGACCAAACCTGACGGCAGCGACTGGCTAATTGATATTCGCGACCCACAAGACGAATCTGTCGCAGCCGCCACCCTTCAAATCTCCGGTACCGCCTCTATCGTCACCTCCGGCGATTATGAGCGCTATTTTGAGCAGGACGGTGTTCGCTACCATCACATTATGGATCCCGCCACCGGCCGTCCGGCAGACACCGGGCTAAGCTCCGTCACCATCGTGGCGCAGGACGGTCTGCTGGCAGACGCACTCTCCACCGCACTTTTCATCATGGGTACGGAGCAAGCACAGGAGTTCTGGCGCAGCAGCGATGATTTTGAAGCTGTTTTCATTACAAAAGACGGTGCATTATTGGTTACGGAAGGTCTTTCCGACCATATTCTCTGTGACAATCCGCAGGTGATTACACGATGAAAACAAAAACCTGGATTTTACTTTTTTCCGGCCTTGCCGTGCTGTGCGCAGTCCTGTCTGTCTGGCTGCTGTCCGGCCGCATCGAAGTGCAAACAGCACAGGTGCTCTCGGATGGCGCTATTGTCCAAACAGTTGATCTCTCTCAAGATCAAACCTTTACTGTGGAGTTTCAGGGCGGCTACAATACCATCCGTGTGGAGAATGGGAAAATTTTTGTCACCGACGCTTCCTGCCCAGACAAAATCTGCATCCGGCATGGCCCTGCTGCCGGCGGTGCGCCGATTGTCTGTCTTCCGAATAAACTGGTCGTTCAATTTCAGGGAACCGATTCCAGCAACGCAGACGCTATCACCGGTTAATCTGGCAAAAAAATGCGCCGTACACGATGTGTACGGCGCATTTTTACTTTTCATTAAGCAAGCGCTGCGGTATCTTTTGCGATCATCAGCTCTTCATCGGTCGGGATAACCAGAACTTTGACCGTTGCACCCTCAGCCGTGACATCCACTTCCTTGCCGCGGCAGTCGTTCTTTTCTGCATCAACCTTCACGCCCATAAACTCCAGGCCAGCGGTCATGCGCAGACGCATTGCAGAGGAGTTCTCACCAACGCCAGCGGTGAAGATGATGGCGTCAACGCCGCCCATCGCTGCTGCATAAGCACCGATCAGCTTTTTAACACCATACTCAAAGGCGTCAATTGCCAGCTGTGCATGGGTGTTGCCCTCTTTTGCAGCCGTCTCCAGATCACGGAAGTCCGAGGAAACACCGGAAATGCCCAACACGCCGGACTTCTTATTCAGGACATTGAGCATCTCGGAGATGTCCATGTTGTACTTCTTCATCAGATACTCCATAATGCCAGCGTCAATATCGCCGGAACGGGTACCCATCGGCAGACCTGCCAGCGGCGTAAAGCCCATGGAAGTGTCAACAGACTTGCCATGGTCGATTGCCGTGATGGAGGAGCCGTTGCCCAGATGGCAGGAGATCAGCTTCAGCTCTTCGATCGGCTTACCCAGCATTGCTGCAGCGCGCTGAGAAACATACTTGTGAGAAGTGCCGTGGAAACCGTAGCGGCGAACCTTGTCCTTCTCGTAGTATTCCTTCGGCAGTGCGTAAGTGTAGGCAACCGGCGGCATGGTCTGATGGAAAGCGGTATCAAACACAGCAACCATCGGCACGCCCGGCATAACCTTCTGGCAAGCCTTGATACCGGTGATATTGGCCGGATTGTGAAGCGGTGCCAGCGGGATGCACTCTTCGATGGCAGCCATCACCTTGTCGTCAATCTTGACGGAGGATGCGAAAGCCTCACCGCCATGGACAACGCGGTGACCGACAGCGTCGATCTCGGAAGCAGACTTGATCACGCCATGCTCGGAGTCCAGCAGTGCATCCAGAACCGCCTGAATTGCCTCTGCATGTGTCGGCATTGCAATCTCGAACTCGCCCTTGTAATCCTTGCTCGGAATCTTGTGGGTCAGGCGGCCATCAATACCGATACGCTCACACAGGCCCTTTGCAAAGACCTCGTTGGTATCGGGATCCATCAGCTGATACTTCAGCGAGGAAGAGCCGGCATTGATCACTAGTACTTTCATGTTGGGGTCATCTCCTAATTATATTGTATATTTGACTTTCTGCCCGTACTTGGGGTATGATAACAAAGTTCTTTTGCTATTTTAGTATACAATCCTGCAAAGAGCAACGGTTAATTTGGAAAATTTTCGTGGAAAGGCGGCGGATTTTTTGGCAACGGCAGCCATTGTCTGTGAGTATAACCCATTTCACCGCGGCCATCAGCTGCAATTTTTCCGCACCCGGCAGCTGCTGGGCGTGGAAACTGCCATTGTCTGCCTGATGTCCGGCAACTATGTTCAGCGTGGTGCTCCTGCCGTGTTTGACAAGTTTGTCCGCGCACAGGCAGCGGTATGCTGCGGTGCCAATCTGGTACTGGAGCTGCCGCTCCATTTTGCCATTCAATCCGCAGAGGGCTTCGCCGCCGGTGCTGTGGAAATTTTATCCCGCCTTGGCGGTATTGATACTCTCTGCTTTGGCGCGGAGTGTGGAGATACCAAACCACTCAAACAGGTCGTCGCGTGCCTGGAATCCAGCGCGTTCCCGCCGCTTCTGCGCGAGAAACTTTCCCACGGAATTTCATTTCCCGCAGCACGGCAGCAGGCAGTTGAACAGCTCTGCGGCCTGGGGCAGTATCTACGCCAGCCAAACAATATCCTAGGCATTGAATATTGCAAGGCACTCTTCCGCCGCAACAGCGCAATTGCGCCGCTGGCCATTCAGCGGGAGTCTGGCTTTGCTTCCGCAGCCGAGATCCGCGCACAGATGGGAGCAGGCGCCTGGCAAACACACTTGCCGCCGGAGGCCGTGCAGTGTTTTTTCCATGCCATACCGCACCAGGAACAATGGGGCGAGCGTGCCATGCTCGCCCGGCTCCGCTGCCTGCCGGACGAAGCCTATGCAGCGCTCCCCTATGGCTCGGAAGGACTGTGGCACAAGGTTGCCGATGCCTGCCGCCGCGCCGCTACCCTGGAGGAAATTTTCACACTGACACGCTCGAAGCGTTACCCGCGCACCCGCCTGCAGCGGATGGTACTCTGCGCCTACCTTGGCATTTCCAACACGGATCTTGCCCAACCGGCGCCCCATACCCGCGTATTGGCTTTTGATGAAACCGGCCGCGCACTGCTACGAAAATTCCGTACCGCTGATCAAATTTCAATCATCAATGCCGGTGAACGCAGTCCAGACGCCGCTTATAACGCGCTGGAGCAGCGCGCCGCTGATCTTTATACCCTTTTCGCCGCGCCAGGCGCGCCGACACCCGCCGGAACAGAGCAGGCAGGCCGGATATTTTATCGAAAAAAATCCGAAAAAACAGCTTGCATATCTGAAAACTCTATGCTATAATGTGCAGGCTATCTGAAAAGCATTAGGGGGCAATTTGTCCTTTTAACAGCAGGCGAAAGAGGTGAACAACACATGAAACAGGGTATCCATCCCAATTATCAGCCGACCACGATTAAGTGCGCTTGCGGCAATGTGATTGAGACCGGTTCCACGAAGCAGGACATCCGCATTGAGATCTGCTCGAAGTGTCACCCCTTCTACACCGGCAAGCAGAAGCTGGTTGACACCGGCGGACGCGTGGAGCGCTTCAACAAGAAGTTCGGACTCAAATAATTCCGAAAGCCTGCACCGTATCGGTGCGGGCTTTTTTCTTTTCACAACTTCCCACAGAGAGGAGTCTTCCCCATCGACACTATGCAAATAAAAGTAGAGCGCGCCGTGCTGGTGGGCCTGAATGCAGGTGTTTTCACCCGTGAGGAAACCGCTACAGAGCAAACGCTGGATGAACTGGAAGCGCTGCTGCAAACTGCCGGCGGCACCTGCTGTGCCAAACTGCTGCAGAACAGGCCTGCACCGGATCCGCACACTTTTCTTGGCGAAGGTAAGGTGCAGGAGCTGCGGGAAATCGTGGATCATCACGCCGCTACCATGGTCATTTTTGACAACGACCTGACGCCGGCTCAAAATCGAACATTGGAAAAGCTGACAGAGGTTCCGGTGATCGACCGCAGCGCGTTGATTCTTGATATCTTTGCCCAGCGCGCACGCACGCGTGAGGGCAAGCTGCAGGTAGAGCTTGCACAATATAAATATCTGCTGCCGCGTCTGGCCGGTATGTGGACACATCTGGAGCGGCAGGAAGGCGCAATCGGTACACGCGGCCCCGGCGAAACACAGCTGGAGACCGACCGCCGTCTGATCCGCGCCCGCATCACCCGACTGGAAGCCGAGCTCAAGGAGGTGCGAAAGAACCGCGCCGTCCAGCGGGAACGCCGCATCAAAAATTCTGTACCGGTCGTCGCACTCGTCGGCTACACCAATGCCGGAAAGTCGACATTGCTCAACCGGCTCACCGGTGCCGGTATCCCCGCAAACGACCGGCTGTTCGACACGCTGGACACCACAGCCCGTCAACTCGAAATCTCGGATACGCTTTCGGTTGTGCTGACCGATACAGTCGGCTTTATCGCCAAGCTGCCGCACCATCTGGTCGAAGCGTTCCGCGCCACACTGGAAGAACTGCAATATGCAGATCTGCTGATCCATGTGATTGACGGTGCAAATCCAAACCGTGAGGAGCATATCGCCGTGGTGAATCGTTTGATTGCACAGCTTGCCAAGCCCGGCATCCCGGTAATTGAAGCCTATAACAAGGCCGACCAGACCGCACCGGAGGATCTTCCCCGCGGAAAAAATCAAATTGCGATTTCCGCCCGCACCGGTATGGGGCTTGATGCTTTGTTTGCAGCAATTGAGAAAAATCTTGCACCGACACGGCACCACACCGTCTTTCTGCTTCCCTATTCTCTGGGCGGTCAGGTTGATCTGCTCCACACACAGGCCAAGGTGCTCGCCTGCGATTATCTCGCCGAGGGAATCCGGGTAGAGGTCATCTGCGACGACGCTATCTTCGGTCGTTTGCGCCCATATGAAACGGGGTGCCGCCCATGACCGAATATCTCGAACCAACCGCTTTTGGGGAAGCTGAATTCACCGAAAAGCGTTCCACTTTTATCGGCCATGTCTGGCCTGTTTCCACGGAGGAAGAAGCCCGCGCACGGATTGAAGAAATGAAAAAGAAATACTATGACGCCCGCCACAATTGTTGGTGCTATATTCTACACGACGGTCCCGTGCGCTACTCCGATGACGGCGAGCCGCAGGGCACTGCCGGCCAGCCGATGCTGAATGTCTTTCAGCGAGAAGGCGTAGAAAACATGGTCTGCGTGGTCACGCGCTACTTTGGCGGGGTACTGCTCGGTGCTGGTGGGTTGGTACGCGCCTATACGCAGGGTGCCAAAAATGCGCTGGATGCCGCTGGAGTTTCTATCCGGCGCATCTGGGATCAGGTGGAAATTGCCTGTTCCTATGCGTTCTTTGAGCGTGTTAAGCTGCTAATCACCGCTTGTGAAGGGTTAATTGCAGATACCGAATACGGCGCAGACATTCTGCTGCATGCCATGTTCCCGCAGGCGCAGACCGCCATATTTCAGGCGCAGCTGACGGAGCTTTCCAACGGCCAGCTGATCGCCAATGTCGGCGATCCGATTTACCGCGCGTTTCCCGTACAGCCGCATTAACAATCCAAGCAGGCTTTTATCAGGCAGGTGATGTATATGACAATTCGACAGCAGCTGGAACAGCAGGAGCTGACATTTCTCTCTCCATTGGCCGCCAAGGCGTGCCAGTCCCGTGGACGGCTCCATCCGATGGAGGAAGACCCCAACGATGTGCGTACCTGTTACCAGCGCGACACAGACCGCGTAGTTCACTCCAAAGCATTCCGGCGTCTGATGCACAAAACGCAGGTTTTTTTGCAGCCTGAGGGGGATCATTACCGCACCCGCATGACCCACACACTGGAAGTCGCGCGCATCGCCCGTACAATCGCGCGGGCGCTGCGGTTGAATGAGGATCTGACCGAAGCTGCCGCATTGGGGCACGATCTGGGACACACGCCTTTCGGGCACGCTGGTGAGGTCGCCCTGACTGAAATTATGGGCAAGCCATTCCGCCACAACGAGCAGTCTCTGCGGGTTGTGGATGTGCTGGAAAAAGACGGAAGAGGGCTGAATCTGACCTATGAGGTCCGCATGGCCATTCTGGGGCACACCGGTCCCCACATTCCCGACACGCTGGAAGGACAAATCGTCCGTGTGTCCGATCGAATTGCCTATATCAATCACGACATTGATGATGCCTGCCGTGCCGGAATTCTCTCCAACGATGACATCCCCGCCGATATTTCTGCCCGCCTTGGAAAAACGCACAGGGAACGGATCAACACACTGGTGCAGGATATGATTTTCACCACGCTGCAAACCGGCAGGCTCTGTATGCAGCCGCAGACCGAACAGGCCATGATGGATCTGCGGGAATTCATGTTCGAACATGTCTACCGCAATCCTATTGCGAAGGGCGAAGAGGCCAAGGCACGGGATATTCTCAAACGGCTGTATGAATACTATATTCAAAATACGCAGAAGCTCCCGCCCGATTTTCGGGAAGCGCTGGGGCGCGAGAGCGTGGAGCGCGTCGTCTGCGACTATATCGCCGGCATGACGGACAAATACGCTGTCTATAAATTTTCAGAATTGTTCATCCCTACCGCCTGGCAGCAGCGCGACTGATTGCGCAGACTTGTAAATTCAGAAAGGAGGTACCTGCCATGGCTTTTCCCGCCGCTTTTTTAGATGATTTGATTGCACGCAACCCCATTGAGGATGTGGTGGGACAATATGTCTCCCTGACCCGCCGCGGCAGCAACTTCTTTGGCCTTTGTCCATTCCATTCCGAAAAGACCGCATCCTTTTCCGTCGCACCGGAAAAAGGAATCTATTACTGCTTCGGCTGCCACAAGGGCGGCGGCGTAATCAATTTTATTATGGAGCAGGAATCGCTGGACTATCCGGACGCTGTGCGTTTTCTCGCCAAACGCGCCGGAATTCCGGTGCCGGAAGACGAGGGTTATGCCTCCACCTATCGCCGCCAACAGCAGCTCTGGGCGCTGTGTAAGGATGCCGCCCGCTTCTTCCACCGGGCACTCTCCAGTCCCGATGCCAAAGCGGCGCAGGCGTATGTGATTGCACGCGGCCTTTCCCGGCAGACCATCACCCGCTTCGGGCTTGGATA
>CAKTFW010000001.1 GCA_934561175.1 uncultured Oscillospiraceae bacterium | reverse complement strand
CGATTTGAGAGAATAGCAAGCACAGCAAGTGTAGCCACACTTGCGATTTTCGATTAAGGAAACCCTCCCCTTAATCAGAAAAGATGCTTGTTGGGAAGCCTCCCAAACCCTCAAACTTTACGAAAGGACAGATCGCCTATGGAAAATGGAATCCATATTCCGAGCGGTCATATCCAATCCCGCGAATGGTGCGGCGGATCACATCTTCCATATTGATATGAGCAGTGGAAGAGACTTCGCCGACGATGATCACGGTGTTGTTTTTTGCAACCGTCTCAACGGCAACATGTGCGGAGGGATCTTTTTCCAGATAGGCGTCCAGAATGGAGTCGGAAATCAGATCGCAGACCTTGTCAGGATGGCCCTTTGTGACAGATTCAGAAGTAAAGATATAGCTGCTCATTTTGCGTTCTCCTTTTTCGCTAAAATAAAGTGAATATTTTCAAATGCGTGCAGATCGTCTGACCGGCCGCTGAAATAGCGTTTTTCGATCGCTTCCGGTGTTAAGTGCTGCTCACAGCAAAAACCGCATCGCTGCAGTATGTGCATCACATCTGCTTCCCGATAGCCGGGTGCCATTGGTTCTCCCAACATCGCTGTGATGTGTGTCAGCTCTGCGCCTCTGGAAGAGGCAGTGGGCAGTCCTTCATCCGGAAAATCAAATACCAGCCGGTTTTCCAGATTCTGAAAGGAACCAATCTTTTTGACCGTATTCTCAAAGAGCTCCAGCGGCAGGTAATATGTGACGCCCAAAACAGAAAAGAAGGTCGGAAGCTTCGGGTCAAGTCCTGCCTTGTGTAGCGCTGCCGTCATGTCATCCTTTGAAAAATCGACCGGAACAAGATGAACATTCGCCGGAATCGCCCATTCCAGCTGGTGGATGCGTGCCTTTTTGAACCGCTGTGTATCGGGGTGATCGATCTCAAAAATGCGGATGTGCTCGTTGCTGTTTCGGAAGAGAAAGGTGTCCATACCAGCTCCGCAGATCACATATTGACAAAGCGGGAAACGACTCGCAAAGGAAGCAAGTTCCTGCTCGGCAAATGCAATCCTGGAAATCGGAATTGGCATCAGATAATGGTTCAGCTTCTCCGCAATCTCGCTGCTGCGAAAGCTGAGATTGGGATCGATCAGGTTTTCCTGATAATTGTGGCCGATCAACTGCCCGGTTTTCTCATACTGTTCCAGCCCCATAAAGTCAAAGGCCAGGGAATCATCGAAAATCTTTTTTCGGGCGTGGGTGGAATGATAGGCCCTTGCGAAGGAACACAGCTTTGCGGTTGTGCTCTCATGTGATTCAATCATTATTGTCATACCTCGTGTAAATACAAAAATCCCGCCTGTTCAAAGAATGGTGACTTCTTGAAACAGACGGGATGTGTTATTTCTGGAACCTACTCAGGCTGCCGCGCACAACACGATAAGCCTGCCGTCTGTTGGAGAGAGACAGCAGGAACAACATGCGGTATTCACAATGATCTGGCTCATATGCGTATTCATGGGAACCTCCGTTCACTAAATAACCAATTTACATGGTGGGTTAATGGAACGATATCACATGCGGAAATGCTTGTCAATCCGTTTTTGGAAAAATACAGTGCTTCTGTTTTTATGGTGCAACTAACATGCAATATGGCAATATCTGCCTGGAGCGTCACAATGCGCGCTGCGCCCCTTTCACCCTGATACCGATGGAACTTTATTCATGGGGCAGTCAGATATACAAATTCTTTTTATGGGATGGAATTTTTGTGCGCAGGCGCTCTAGGCGGTTCAGCGCTTCCAGAAGTGTTTCATCTTTTTTGGCAAAGTGAAAGCGGATGAGGTGGTTTACCGGTTCGCGGAAGAAGCTGGAGCCGGGTACTGCCCCGACGCCCACCAACCGAGCCAGATCTTCACAAAATTTCAGATCGCTGTCATAGCCAAATTCGGAAATGTCCAGCAGAACATAGTATGCACCTTCTGGATCGTTATGGACAATATGCAGGTCATCCAGCCCCTTGAGAAACAGATCTTTCTTATGGGTGTATTTAGCCAACAGACCATCATAATAATCCTGCCCGAATTTCAATCCTGGGATCACAGCCTCCTGTAAGGGAGCCGCTGCGCCGACGGTCAGGAAATCATGTACCTTTTTGGCCCGGTCGATAATTTCCGGTGGAGCGATGATATAGCCCAAACGCCAGCCGGTGATGGAGTAGGTTTTAGAGAGGGAAGAGCAGGAAATGGTTCGTTCCCACATTCCCGGCAGCGTGGCAAAATAGGTGTGCTTGTGGGGAGCATAGACGATATGTTCGTAAACCTCATCTGTGATGACATAGGTGTCATATTTGGCGGCAAGCTCTGCGATAATCTCCAACTCTGCGCGGGTGAAAACCTTGCCGCAGGGATTGGAAGGATTGCAGAGTACCAACGCTTTGGGGTGCTGGCGGAAAGCGTCCTCCAGAACATTGGGATCAAAATGAAAATCAGGCGGCACCAGCGGAACATAAATCGGTTCTGCACCGGAGAGAATGGTGTCTGCACCGTAGTTTTCGTAGAATGGAGAGAAAATAATGACCTTGTCACCGGGATTGGTTACCGTCATCATGGCGGCCATCATTGCTTCTGTACTGCCGCAGGTTGTGACGATCTCGCTGCCCGGATCGATGGTGCGGCCCATATAGTGGGATTGCTTGGCGGCCAGCGCCTCGCGGAAATCCTGCGCGCCCCAGGTGATGGCGTACTGGTGATAGTCCTCATATGCCACCTGCGCCAGACGGTCAAGAATCTCTTTGGGCGGTTCAAAATCCGGAAAGCCCTGAGAAAGATTGACGGCGTCGTATTGAAGCGATATGCGCGTCATCCGGCGGATGACGGAATCGGTAAAGCTGGCAGTGCGGTCAGAAAGATTTTGCATGATCTGTGTCTCCTTTGATGTAAGATTTTTGGTCATTGAGGATGTGCAGCGGGTCTAAAGCGTCCTTGATCGCGTTCATTACGGCGAGGTTCTCCGTTGCTGTTTCTCGCAGGAAATACCGCCGCTTTGCCAGTCCGATGCCATGCTCGCCCGAAGCTACGCCGCCCAGACGGTATGCTTCCGCATAAGCGGCGTCCATGTTTTCACGCAGTTCGCGCTGCCAGGCGTCCTCGTCACGATTGCCGCGCACAACGCACAAATGTACATTGCCGTCTCCGGCATGGCCAAAGCTGATCATCTGCATACCAGAAGAATTTTCCAGCTTGTTGATGAAATGTGTAAAATCTGCTGTATGGCTGATAGGAACCACGATGTCTATCGGTTCCTGCTCAGAAACGGCCTCCACGGCCTTGACCAACGCCCCGCGAACCTTCCAGATGTCCGCTGCCTGCGTGGCATCGGCAAGCACGATATAATCAAGCGCACCGTTTTCCAGGGCAATCGCACGCACCCGTTCGGTATTAGCTTCTACCTCGCTTTGATGACCGTCAAAGGTCAATAAAATATACGAGCCTGCATCCGGGCGTGGATAGCGCACACCGGAGAAATTCTCACCCAGTGCCACGACCTTGCGCTCCATGAACTCCACGGCGGTGGGATTTGCATTGGCGCGCAGAATGGTCAAAACGCCCCGAATGCCGGTGCTCAAATCGGAATACGGGACCAGCACGCTGACCGAGGTTTCCGGCTTGGGCAGCAGACGCAGAACACATTTGGTAATTACCGCAAGCGTTCCCTCGGAACCAATCAGCAGATGCTTGAGCGGCAGACCGCTGGCATCCTTGACTTGCTTGCCACCAATCTGCAAAATCGTGCCGTCTGCCAGTACGACTTCTAATCCGCGCACATAGTCACGGGTAACACCGTACTTGACTGCACGCATACCGCCGGCATTGGTGCTGATGTTGCCACCGATGCTGGACGCTTTTTCACCGGGATCCGGTGGATAAAAGAACCCCTTGTCCTCCACATACGCCTGCACATCCTGTAACAGCATGCCAGGTTCTACCGTCAGTGTCATTGTGTCCGCATCCAGCTCCAGCACGCGATTCATGCGAGAAAGGTCAAGAATGATACCGCCCTTGGTGGGGACTGTAGAACCGACCAGATTGGTGCCTGCACCGCGCGGCGTGACCGGGATCTGGTTTGCGTGGGCATAATGCAGAATGCTGCTGACTTCCCGTGTAGTCAGCGGAAACGCCAATGCGTCCGCAGTTCCCTTGCACCGTCCCAAAGCGTCGCTGAGGTATTTTTCGTCTATGTTGTCGAATATAAGTCTGTTTGCATCCTGTATGATTTCTTTGAGTGCGGCTTCCAATGTATGCAAAGGTTATTCCTCCATTCCTGAAAATTACAAAGTTCTGCTCCCAGCTGTATCAGCGGTATTCCAGCAGATGCCGCAAATCCTGGATAATTTTCTCGTCCGACAGGCGTACCTGCGGTTCCAATGCCGGGGAAAATGGCGAGGGACAGAACGGCGCGCCAATTCGCAGAATGGGAGCCTGCAATGCGTTGAAAGCTTCTTCTGCCACCGTTGCGGCAATTTCTCCTCCAAAACCACCCTGTTTGATGGCCTCATGCAGAACGCACAGACGGTGAGTTTTTCGCACAGAGCGCAGAACGGTTTCTTTATCCCAAGGCAGAAGGGAAATCAGGTCGATGATCTCTGCGTGATAGCTATGCTTCGCCAGCGCATCCGCGGCGGCACGGGCATGCTTCATGCCGATGGAATACGAGACGATGGTCACATCGGTACCTTCCCGTTCTACCCGCGCTTTCCCAAGCGTATAGGGGTGCTCTTCTGTGATCTCCGGCACCTCACCGCTTTCCTTCAGCAGTGTCTTGTTCTCAAAGTAAATTACGGGATCATCCGAACGGATTGCGGCGATGAGTGTCATCTTGGCGTCATAGGGGTTGGAAGGTGAGACGACTTTCAACCCCGGAATGTGTGTGAACCAGGCCTCTACCGACTGCGTGTGCTGGGCTGCACCGTTGGTCAGCTGTCCATCCGGCGCCCGCAGAACGATGGGCATTTTGGCCTGGCCGCCAAACATGAACTGTGCCTTTGCCATTTGGTTGAATACTTCATCCATGGCGACGCTCAGAAAATCTGCATAGTGCATATCCACCACCGGGCGGGCACCTGCCAGTGCCGCGCCAACACCGCCGCCGACGATAAAGGTCTCAGAAATCGGGGTATCGATTACGCGATTTGGAAACTGATTGGCCAACCCCTTGAACTGACCGAAAATACCACCCTGCCGCGCCAGATCTTCCCCCATGACAAACACGGTGGGATCCTCTGCCATTGTCACAGCCATCGCTTCCAGGGTCGCCTGTGCAAAAGTAATTGTACGCAAGAAAACTCCCTCCTGTCAGTCTGCATAGAGATACTTCCGGTAATCGGCGGCATTTGGATATGGGCTTTCCAGCGCGAATTGCTTTGCGTCTGCAATGCGCTGCACGCATGCTGCATCCAATTCATCCAGTTCTGCATTGGTAAAGCTTTGCTCTTTTACCACTTTTTCCCGGAAACGCTTCAGCGGATCCGTCTCGTGGAAGATCCGCATGGTTTCGTCATGATCCCGGTATACTTCCGGGTCTCCGATAAAATGCCCTTCGATCCGATAGGTTCGTGCCTCCAACAGGGTTGGACCCTCGCCGCGGCGGGCACGGTCCGCGGCTTCCTGCGCCGCGGCATATACCGCAAAGACATCCTGTCCATCTACCGTGACGCCGGGAATTTGATAACCAGCGGCCCGCTCAGCAAGGTACTCCAGATTGCAGGTAGTGCGGTAGGGGGTCGTGGACGCCCAGTGGTTCATCTCGTTGACGAAGATCACTGGAAGCTTCCAGGCTGATGCCACATTCAGCGCCTCGTGGAAGGTGCCGCGGTTGGCTGCACCGTCGCCAAAAAATACCACGGAAACCTTGTCGTTGTGGAAAATTGTATGATTTGCCAATGCTGCGCCGACTGCCAGATTATATCCGCCGCCAACAACGCCATTGGCACCCAGCATTCCAACGGAAAAATCAGCAATGTGCATGGAACCGCCCCGGCCGTGGCAAAGACCGGACTCTTTGCCGTAGATTTCCGCCATCATCCGGTCAATATCTGCGCCCTTGGCGATGCAGTGCCCGTGCCCGCGGTGCGTCGATTCGATCAAATCATCCTGCCGCAGGGCGGCGCAGACACCAGTGGCGATTGCCTCTTCCCCAATGTAAAGATGCACAAATCCGGGGAGCTCTTTGTTCAGATAATCCCGTTTCACGCTTTCCTCAAAGCAACGGATCAACTTCATCGTGCGGTAAAGCGCGGTAGCTTGTGCTTTGGAAACTTGGATTTCCGGCATATTCCTGCACTCCTTCTTCCGTCAATTGATTTTGTGTTTCAGCCTACATTCAGTTCCCATGCAGGCAGGAAGAAGCCTGCAAATTCGTCATTGAACACATCAATAGTCTGCTGCGACTGATAAGCTTCTACAATACGCTGATACACCGGATTTTCCGCATCCTCGGTGCGGGCGGCGATCAGGCCGAAATAACTGTTGTCTGTATAGTTGCTTTCCTTGTACAGCGCTTCATCTGCGGTCAGACCGCTGTCCAGCGCATAGTTTCCGTTGATGACAGCCAGTGTCACATCCGGCAGAGTAGAGTACACCAGGTTGGCATCTACCTCCACAAAATCAACCTGTACCTCATAGTTTGTAATATCTGCAATGGTGGGGGAGGCACCGGCGGCGGGATCAAGCTTCAGAATTCCGGCAGATTCCAGCAGCTTCAGTGCGCGGCCTTCGTTCGTTGCATCATTGGGGATGGCAATGGTATCGCCGTCTTTCAGCGCAGAGAGGTCGTCGATCTGATCCGAATAAATGTTCATTGCCACAACATAGGTGTCGCCGATGGCAGTAATGTCATAGCCATAGTTGGCAATCTCATTTTCCAGGAAAGCGTGATGCTGGAAAGCGTTCAGATCAATATCACCGCTGTTCAGGGCGTCATTGGGCAGAGAGAAGTTCGAGAACTGGACAAATTCCAGGTGAATGCCTTCCTGTTCCAGCTCCGCTGCGGCAGGCGCCCAGATGTCCTCGTTAAAGGTGCCGGTGAGACCAATGCGGACGGTGACATCCTGGTCAGTCGTTGTAGAAGAATCGTCGGTGGGAGTGGGATCGGTTGTGTTATCCCCGGATGCGCCGCAGGCGGTCAGGGAAAGTACCAGTAAAATTGCTGCAAAAATAGAAAAAATGCGTTTCATGAAAAAGTCCTCCTAAAATGTAATTTGTTGTTAAGTTGTCAATTAGTGTGTATTGTGTTTTGCAATGGTATTGCCAATAATCTGAATGACGGAGACCATCAGGACCAGAATTACTACGGTGACATAGATGATGTCCATCCGGTTTCGCTGCTGTCCATAAATATAGGCGTAGTTGCCCAAACCGCCGGCGCCGACTGCGCCGGCCATTGCCGTCAACCCGACCAGGCTGATCAGTGTGATCGTTGTGCCGCGGGCGATTCCGGCAATGCTTTCCTTCCAATAGATGTGGAAGATAATCTCAAAATTGCTGTTGCCCATTGCCTGCGCTGCTTCAACCAAACCGGGATCCACTTCCCACAGTGCGGCTTCAATCTGCCGTGCAAAGAACGGCGTTGTTCCAAATACCAGCGGCACAATCGCGCCCCGCACGCCGATCGCGGTGCCTACCAAAAGCCGGGTCAGCGGCAGCAGGCAGAAGAGCAGAATAATAAATGGAATCGATCGAAACAGGTTGATGAGCTTGTCCAGCACCTGGTAGACTGCCGGATTCGGCAGGATTCCGTTTTGTCGGGTTACCGTCAAAATCGTGCCCAGAATCATGCCGAGAAGAAAGGAAATCAGTCCCGCCGCCAGAACCATCTGCAGCGTTTCCAGAATGCTCTGCTGCAATGTGGGGAAGGAATCCGCCACATTGGGCAGGTAGGTCTCAATCCACGCTTGCATCTTTCAACACCTCCACACCTACATTTTTTTCAATCAGATATGCAATCGCTGCCGTGATTTTTTCCCGTGCGCCGCTGATGATGGCGACTGTGCCGCCGATCGGCGCACCCTGTACGCTTTCAATATTGGCAAAGATGATATTGACATCAATTTCAAACTTTCTGGAGATGGAGGAGATCAGCGCTTCTGAAGCATTTCGCTCCAGGTAGGAAAGCCGCACAATCAAATCTCCCGGCTTCAGCTGCGCGATAGGGGCGTTCTCTGCAATCAGCTCATCAATCTTTTGCAGATTGGAGGTGGTCCGGATAAAATCCTGTGTGACTGGCTGCTTTGGTGAAACGAAAATGGAAAAAATGTCACCCTGTTCAACAACATTGCCGTGCTCCATTACTGCAACTCGGTTACAGATTTCCTTGACCACAGCCATCTCGTGGGTAATCAGCACAATGGTGATTCCCAGTGTTCGGTTCAGGTCCTTCAGCAGGTGTAAAATTGCCTTTGTTGTCTGGGGGTCCAACGCGGAGGTTGCCTCGTCGCACAGCAGCACACTTGGATCATTGGCCAATGCTCTTGCGATGGCGACACGCTGCTTCTGCCCGCCGGACAGCTGACTGGGATAGGCGTTTGCCTTATCACCAATTCCCACAAGCTCCAACAAATGTGCAACCTTGTCTGCCGTTTCTTTTTGGCTCAGGCCGCTGCCCCGCATGGAGTAGGCTACATTCCCGGCGACGGTGCGGGATGGCATCAAATTAAAATGCTGAAAGATCATTCCGATCTTTTTTCGTGCCTGCCGCAGCTCCCGTGCAGATAGTGCGGTCAGATCCTTGCCGTCTACCGTGACGGTGCCGGCGGTGGGACGCTCCAGCAGATTGATACATCGTACCAGTGTGGATTTCCCCGCACCGGAGAAGCCGATAATGCCGAAAATCTCACCGGTGTCGATCGTCAGTGATACATCACGCACGGCGTGAACCTGTTGCTGCCCTTTTCCGAAATCCTTGGAAATATGTGTCAACGCAATCAAATCAATTCCTCCTTTAACAGAAAAAGCGGGGAGCTCAAAAGCTCCCCGCTTCAAATGTGTAAAACTCGATCGATTAATCAAGACACATTCGATCCCGGATGTTCCGGGAAGGCAGCAATTGAGCGCACGAAATCGTGGGCATCGGCATAGCCATGTCCATACAGATCGACATTCGGGAAGTCAGATAAAACATCACAATTGCTCCTTTCCATCAACATACTATGATTGTTGGTTGAATCATACTATGTGTCCTGTGAAATGTCAATTAAAACTTAACTGATTTTGTAAAATTTGGCATCTTGTCCAAAGCTGTCTCAAGGCGAACCTGGAAGTTAGGCATCTTGCCATAAACCGTTTGAAACGCTTTGGTATGCAGCCGGCTGGATTCCGGGATGGTAAAAAGGGACGCCTCCACTTTGTGGAGGCGTCCCTGGCTATTTTCTTGCCTTAACAGGCGAAAAGTCTTGCGGAGTCAAAAGAGAAGCAAGACGCTTTATTTACCAATTAAGCGTCCAAAATTTCGGGGGGGGGTAGCTTTGATTCCCGGTTGTCGCGCTGCCGGTTGAGCAGAAAAACGGCCAGCACTTCGGACATGAACTCAAGCTGGGAGACCTGCTCGTTGGTCCACAGTCGATTGGAAGAGCACTCGTCAAAGCCAATATATCCGCGGAAGACACCATGGTCCAAAATGGCACATTGCAGGATGCTTTTAATGCCCTGCGGTTCTAGAATGGCGCGATACTGTGGCGCGAGCTTGGAGATATCCGAGCAGTACAGTAGGCCCTGTTCATCGAATACATTGGACCAGCCGGGAATATCGGTGAGATAGCTGACATCCTGCAGTACATCCTTTTCCGAGAGAATGCCGGTGTTGCACCACTCAAAGGTATTGCTGCAGGTGGTGTTGTCAGCGTTGTTTTCAAAGATGTAGGCGCGGCTGACATTGAAATAAGTACCGATGAAGGCCAGCAGTTCCTGAATTGTGGCATCCAGATTCTGACTCTTGTACAGCTTGCGGAAGACAAACCAGAAGAACGAATCGGCAGGCATTGCAGCCGGATCGTCCGAATCGACCTTGGTGGTCGCGCGGCGTGCAGGCGTCATATAAGGCGTGTACAGATTCTGCGGGTCATAGAACCGGTAGGAATCCTTCTGGTGGCTCTTGACATAGTAGAGCGCTTCGTCCGCGTGCTGAAACAGCAGATTATAAGTTGTGCCATGGGCGGGTGCCAGAGAGACGCCGATGGAGCAGGAGATGTGCGGATCCGGCATAATGGAATCAAACGCGGCACGCAGAGAATCCAGCAGCAGTCTGCAGCGCTCTTCCAGAATATTGGTACTGGGGATGTCCTTGAGGAATACCAGAAATTCATCGCCGCCGATTCGGCCGATGATATCATTGCTGCGCACCAGCTTGCGCAGCAGAACGCCGACCTGTGTCAGAACAGCATCGCCGCACATATGGCCGCGCGTGTCGTTGACACTTTTGAAATTGTCAAGATCCAGAACCAGCATGGCGGCCATCGCGTTGGGGGCGCGCTGTTCCAGATAGGTGTCGATCGAGGACTGCGTTGCGCCGCGGTTTAACAGCTTGGTCAGCGAATCCCGCTCGGCCTGCTCTTTCATAGAGGATGCGGTGCGCTTCAGCTCGTCAATATTTTGCAGCATACCGACAATCTGCCGGGCGCTTCCATCGGCATTGCGGATGGTAATGGCCAAAATGCGCATCCAGAGATAGTTCCCTTCGGCATTGGCGATGCGGGTGTCGATGATGAGACGGTTCGTGTCACGGAGCAGCGCGTCGATTGCGGAGCGAACCAGCGGCAGATCGTCCGGATGGAAATGAGAAGCGTGCTGCATGCGCTCGCCGTAATTTTTGGAGATGGGCGTGTAGCCAAACAGCTCTGCCCATTTGGGGGAGCAGACCATGGTGTCGGTTTTCAGATCCCAGTCAAAGACGATGAGATTTGCCTGATTGATCAGATATTGGCTGCGCCGGTTTTCTTCCTGCAGCTTTTCCTGCGCGGCTTTGCCGGTTGTGTTGTCCAGCAGGGAGAAGTAGAAGGTGGGCTGCTGGTTGACCTCGGCCTGGGGGCGCCCTTTTGCCAGTACCCAGACCGGCGGAGCGTCCTTGCGGAGCAGGCGAAATTCCGTGTCCAGCATGGTGCCCTGATCCAGACAGTGCGATACAGCGGTCAGGAATGCGTTCTGATCCCCCGGCACAATTAACTGCAGCAGTTGATTGTTAAACAGCTCCTGCAGGTCAGAAGCTGTGTAGCCGGTCAGCGGATAGAGCGACTGTGTGCCGTCTGTAATGGACAGCGCGCCGTCACACCGGCAGCACAGTGCGGTACTGAGCAGCCCGTATAGTGCAGGGGCGCTTTGCAGCGACTGGTGCTGCGGCGGGATGCTGGGGGCGCTGCGGCTTGTGCGGCGATAGATGGCAATAATAAAATGCTCGTCCATATTGCCGTTGTTGACCTGGAGCAGGATTGATTCGCATTGGGCGTAGTCCTCTGAAATCGGGTCCCAGGTGCGGAAAGAGAAGGTGCGGCAGCGTGTGCGCAGCTGACGCAGATCCTCTTCAATAAAGCCGTGCATTTCACCCAGAATCGACCGGTCATCCGGATGAATTCGCTCGTCCAGTCGCTGCGTAATCCAGGCGAAGGATGCACTGGGCTTGAGGAAATCCAGCGTCGGGTCGGAATTGTGTACCAGATGATAGATCTTGTTGGCGGGATCCAGCTCAAAAATGGTGCCGCCGATATAATTCAGCAGCGCCTGATACTTATTTTGAAACAGCTGCAGCGGATCCAGGAATCCTGCGTCCCGGACCGGTTCCGGAAGCGGCAGCGTAAAATCATTGGCCTTGGGTGCGTAGCTGTCGGCATACTGATGCGCCAGATCCACCAGCTGGTGCTGAACATGTTTGAAGCATTCCAGCAGCTTGGGGGAGAACGGGCCGCATTCGCCGTTTAGAATCATATTGATGGCCTTGGGATACGCGATCGGGGGCTTATAGACCTGCTGGGTTGTCAATGCGTCAAAGGCGTCGGCCATACCGACGGCCTGCGCGCAGATCGGAATCTTATCGCCAACCAACCCGCAGGGATAGCCGCTGCCGTCCCAGCGCTCGTGATGGTACAGGCAGATGTTGTAGGCATAGCGTAAAAAGATCAAATCACCCATGCTGACCAGATCCTGCACCAGGCTGCCGCCGATGGTGGTGTGGGTTTTCATCACTTCAAATTCTTCCGGTGTCAGCGGACCGGGCTTGTTCAGGATGGCGTCGGGAATCGAGATTTTACCGATGTCGTGCAGGGCTGCCGCGCTGGCGATAATGTCGATCGAGGTCTCGTCCAGCGCATATTCCGGACAGCAGCGGGCGACATCCAGCAGCAGAATCTGCGTGAAGCGGCGGATGCGCAGTGCGTGGTTGCTGGACTCGGTGTTGCGGTGCTCGATAATGGTGGAGAGGGTATCCAGCATGGCCTGATTGGAGTTGCGGATGATCTCGTGCTGCTCGGCCACCATTTTTTCCAGACGCTGCCGGTGCAGCACCAGATCCACCAGCACCTGCACGCGCTGCTGGATGGCCAGCGGGGAGAAGGGGCGGAGGACAACGCCGATGGCGCCCAGCAGATAGGCGCGTTCTTCGTTTTCGTGGCCGTTCTGCGCTTCTGCCAGCACAAGCACGGGCAGCTCTTTGGTGGCAACCTGCTGGGTTGCGGCGATCAGCAACTGCATTTCCTCACGGTCAACCTCCGGAAGGTCGGCAAGGACCAGAATGATCCGGTCGCTGTTTTGCTGCAGCAGCATCACAGCCTGGGCGGCGTTTTCTGCTTCCAGCAGATAATAGTTCTCCCGAAAAATTGTGCGCAGCTCGGCGCGCTGTTCACTTCCGCCCATCAGCAGCAGGGTGTCCTTTGATTTTAATGGCATACTTGTTCCCTCCGTTTGCTGCTACAATTCTATTATAATGAGGAAGCGGACGGGACACAAGGAAAATTTAAGCAATTTTTAAGAAATGAATGCCATTTTTGGAAATGCAACCAATTTTGTGACCACGCCGTGTTATAAAAAAACTACAAAAAGAAAATGTACAAGGAAACAGACCCCTCACATTGCAGAAAGGTGGTGGCTGGATGGCATTTAAGGTAGTGGGGGAAGAGTACCGGACAACGATTGTTTGCGTGGATTCCTATGAAGAGCGCATCTTCCGCGGTCGGTTCTATAACCCTTATCTGACGGAGGGAAAAGCGTTTGGAAGCATGACGCAATTTTTACTGGAGATGGAACAGACTTTAAACACTATGGATTTTCCACAGTCGTTTACGGCAACGCGGTCCTTTGCACCGGTGCCAAAGCCCGCGGCAAAGACGCCGGGGCAGGAAATCCTGACAGGTGCGAAGGCAACCTTCGCGGTGCGGATTCTGTTCCGGCAGAATGCGAGCTGGCAGGGCTCCGTCACCTGGATGGAAGGAAAGCGCGAGCAGAGCTTCCGCAGCGTTCTGGAGCTGATCTTCCTGATGGACAGCGCGCTGAGCCTTCCCTGATTACAGCATCATCCGGCATAGGTTGAGATGGTGTGGATCTAAAATCACAGAAATATTGAAAAATGGCAAACCGCTCAAAAGGGCGGGACGCAAAGCGAGCGGGCTAAGGCTCCAGAAGCTATGCCGGCGCGGCTGCCGATATTTCGCCGCCAAAATGAGAGAGGAGACGAAATAATGGCAAAGAGTACATTCAAAAACCTTGGACGAAGAGGAACCGCCCTCTTCCTGGCACTGGTCATGATGGTGAGCCTTCTGCACATCAGTGTCTTCGCCGCTTACACCGATCAGGTGATGGACGGCTACTTCGCGGTAGACAGCGACGGTGTTGCCACCCCGTCAGAGAGCACGGACGGCATTGTGACCGAAGATGGCTACACACTCAGTAAGACAATCCGCCAGACTGGCGAGAATACCTTTGATGTGACGCTGCAGGTTCAGACCTCGCAGACCATTGTGACATCGCATCCCGCATCGGCAACCGTTCTGGTGATCGACCTGTCGAACTCCATGGTGGAGAATCGGCTCGGCGACTATGGCACCCGGATGGATGCCGCCAAGCAGGTGGCGAAGCAGTTCCTGCAGAGCTACGCCGGTAACGATGAGAACGCCAAGCAGTGGCTGTCCGTTGTCTGGTTCGGCACCAATAGCGGTGTGGATCAGGAATGGGTCAATGTGGCAGGCGGCCCCGGCAAGAACAGCTATGACACCGTGTACAATTACCTGGAGAACCTGAAGGCGCCGCACAGCGGCGATACCGGTGGCACCAACCTGGATGCAGGTTTAGAGGCCGCGGCGAAACAGCTGAACGCCCGCCAGAATGAAAATGAGCAGAAGAATGTTGTGCTGCTTACCGACGGTGTTCCGACCTTCCGCAACGAAACCAAAACAGGGTATGACTGGTGGAACGATGAGGAATACACCTATACAGAAGTAGTGGGCAGCGGCAGCAGCGGCAGCAAAGAGAACAACGATGCGGCCAAGGCCGAGGCAGACGCCATCAAGGCCAGCGGCGCAGATCTCTACACGGTTTGCCTTGCAGCAGAGAACAATGTCTGCTATAAGGATAATGACAAGTGCAAGAACTGCGGGAAGACCAAAGATCAGCACATCACTGTGGAGCGCTGCAGAAATTGCGGCAGAGCCAAATCGGAGCACACCGGTCGGTGGAACAATAACTGCCCGACGGGCCGCGGTTACTATAATGGCGAGAGTGTTTCTTTCTGCGACACTTCCAACACCAAGCAGTTCCAGAAGGGATACGAGGTAACCGTCGGCAACTTCCTGCGCGACGAGATTGCCAGCACTTCCGACAAGGCGTTCAACGCCAACAGCGTGAGCGAGCTGGGAGAAGCACTGAAGGCAATCGCAGCAGAGATTGAGAAGAACGGCAACACCGGCGCAGGCACAACTGTGACCGACCCGATGGGCGCCTATATTGTCCTGGGCGATGTGAGCGGCCTGACCGGCGTCCGCGCGAACGACGGTACGCTGACCTGGACGCTGGATCCGGAAAATGCAGAGAAAAAAGTTTCCGGGAATACGACGACCTACACCTATACCATTACTTATCCGATTGTGCTGGATACGACCGCCAACGGCTTCCGGGAGAAGAACGAGGACGGCAGCACCAAGTACTATCCTGCAAACGGCTACACCAGCCTGAATATTCCGCAGGAGAACGGCGAGAGCAAACAGATTGCATTCCTGGTGCCCGGCGTCTGCGGCACGGTTCCCCAGACCGCATGGCGTGTGGAATACTATCTCCAGGATGCGTCTTCCATCAATGCTGCGCAGCCTACCTATACTCTGGACGACAGCAAGACGATGGATGCCGTAAAATACTGGACGACTGTCAGCGCTCCGGCTGGCTATGAGACCAAGTACAACGGCAAGCATTACCACTTCGCATCCGGTTACACTGAGATGGAGATTACGCCGACCGGCGAAAATGTGATGCGCCTGTACTACGAGCTGGACACCGAGCTGGTCACGGTAAACCACTATTATAAAACCGATATCATCCGACCGGACGGCAGTACCGAAAATGGCACTTACCCGGAAAAGCCGGATAAGACGAGCACGGAGTACTGTGTTGTTGGCAGCTCCTTCACGGCGCAGCAAGAGACCACATTTGGCGGCGCTTCTTACGAACTGGAGAAGGCTGACCCCAATGAGACGATCACTGTGACAGCGCAGGGCGACAACCAGGTGGATCTCTACTACACCCGCGTTATGGATCAGCGTGTTGTCACCAGCGCTGAGGTTAAGCATGTTTACACGACCTACGGCTATGAGCTGCAGAATGGCAAGTATGTGCTGACCGAGACCGGCAGCTTTACGGAAACTGCAGAAATGGCTGGCGAAGTCCGCGCAACCACCGTGTTCAATGTCAGCACTTCGCCGCTGCACGAGGGTTACACCCTGAATACGGAGAAGGGCGACTATCAGGCGCTGCTACAGTCCAACGGCACCCTGAGCTTTGTTGTGAAGGAAAAGGCTGAGGATAATATCCGCACCCTGTACTTCGATAAGATTGTTGACAACCGTCAGCAGGTTTCCGTTACGGTAAACCACTACTACACCAAGACCACCACTTCGATTGAAGACGGCAAGTTGGTGACAACCGTTTCTCCGGACAATGTCAAGGGCAATACCACGACAGAGACCGCGTATGTGGGCGAATCTTTCCAGGCAACAGAAATCAATCGCTACAAAGACGATACTTATGTCTCTGACGGCGGCAATGCTGCGAAGCTGCATATTGATGCGCTGACCGGCGATGTGACGATCGACCTGTACTATACGCTGCAGGTTCAGCCGGAGAAGACCACACTGATTGTGAACCACATCTGGCGGACCTACACCGAGGTTACGGTGGAAGAGACAGAGACCGTTACGGATCCCGAAACCGGCGAAGAGACGACCGTTGTGACGGGCACAAAGACAGAGCGTCGGGAAACGGTAGACCATCAGATTGATGGCAGCAAGAATCCGGTAGAGCTGTATGTGGGCCAGAGCTACACCGCGCCGCAGGAGAGCTGGGGCACCGGCTATGTGTTTAACGCACAGGACAGCAAAGACACCGGTATCGGCGGCACGGATACAGAACTGAACCTCTACTATGACCGCGATAAGACCGCGGATGAGCGTGCAGAGGCTTCGATCACCGTTCAGCATGTCTACAAGACCAAACTGACGACCATTGTGGGCGGCCAGGTAAAGACAATCGAGCAGGATGACGGTACCGATACAAAGCAGTTCCCGGCAGAAGGCGAGACCCTGCGTGCAGGCGATTCGTTCACACCGATGGAACAGTGCACCTATGGGGAGTACACTTATCAGCGTACTTCCAGCGATGAGGTCCTGAATCCTGTGATTCTGCAGCCCGGCGCAAATGCAACGATTGTGATCTATTATGAGCGCAATGACAGCGATCTGCAGAATACCACCTATCAGGTGGATCACGAGTACCGCACCTACACCATGAAGATCGATGCAAATGGTGCTGCGACCTATGGCGACCCGGTCGTAGAGACCGAGACCGGCAGCACAATCGACGCCTATGTGAATCAGACGGTGATGCTGGATGCGGGCAACCGCGATGGCTTCACCCCGCTGGCATCCAACCCGTCGACGACCCAGACTCTGGCGGAGGATGGCAATCACTGGACCTTTGTCCATGAGAAATACATCCCGCTGGAACAGGGCTCCGTGAAAGTGAACCACCACTACACGACCAAGACCATCGCGTTGGACGGCACTGAGACCTCCGAGACGGACGATGTTTTGGGCACACCGGTTTCCAAGTATCTGGGCGAGCGTTATGCGGTAGCTGCAGTCCGCAATGGCTTCACGCTGGATCGCGCAACCGTCAACGGCACTGCTGCGACAGTAGATGCAGATGTTGTTGTGACCACAGTCGGAACCTCCACGGTTGTGGACTTCTATTACAGCAAGACCGAGGACCACAGCGTCAAGGCGTTCTACAGCATTGCGCATGAGTATTACACCTATGACTGGAATGGCAAGCTGATTTCCACCTCCAAACCGGAACCGACGACCGGCACGGGCTTTGTCAGCACCTCCATTACGGGCAGCCCGGAACCCAATGACTACACGCTGACCGGTGTCACCTACAATGGCACACCGCTGGCAGCACCGTATACCATTCAGCTGGCCGAGGGTCAGAACAACCTGGTGTTTACCTATGAGAAGCATCTCCAGCGCAGCCAGGTCGATGTGAAGGTCATTCACAACTATTACCAGGATGAAGCTGCAATCGCTGCGGGCGCTGATCCGCTGAGCGTATACCAGGAGACCATTTCCGGCGTTGAAGAAGAGAGCAGCTACACGGCAGCCGAGCGGGTAGAGAAGGGATATGTGTTCCATTCCGCCACGCCGGAAAACAAGACGATCACGGTCAAGGCAAATGGCGAAAATGTCATTATCCTGAATTACATCCGTGCCACCGCATCCTATGAGATCGTTCATGTCTACCGCACCAACAATTCGGAAGACGGCCGGACGACACAGCAGGGCAGCGGCCTGGTTGGAGATGTTGTAAAGGGCGACAGCATTGAGCGCATTCCGACTTACAGTGGCAATGGCCTGACCTATCGCTTCACCTCCATCACGGCGGACATCACGCTGAACGCCGACACGGTCGAACGGATCACGCTGATTTATGACCGCAGCACGGGTTCTTCTTCGGACGATGATGATGATGGCCCCATCAATCCGCCGAAGCCGGGTCCTGGCCCGACTGAGGAAATTCCCGACGACGATGTTCCGACGACTGACCTCCCCGATGAAGATGTACCGATGACCGACCTTCCGGATGAGGAAGTCCCGACCGCAGAGATCCCGGACGAAGCAATTCCGCTGGCCGATGTCCCGAAGACGGGCGATTCCCTGGCGCTCTACTACGCGCTGTGCTGCCTGTCCGGTGCTGGCCTCATTGTCCTGGCACTGACTGGGAAAAAGCGGAAAGAGGAAGCGTAAGTTTCTTGAAACAGTGTTTTGGATGATGATCCATAAACCTTAAAAAAGCGACCCTGTGGAATTCCACAGGGTCGCTTTTTGCTTTCAATAATGTTTGTAAAAACGGGAAATATCACCTGTTTTATTACTGACGGATGGTATACTGATTTTGAAAATAAGCGAGGAGGGCGGCAGATGAAGCAAATGATTCGAAGAGGCGCAGGACTTCTTCTGGTAGCGCTGTTTTTGGTCAGCGGCTGCCTGATCGCAAAACATCAGATGGATTCTGCTGCGGCAGAAAACGCCGGGCGGCAGGCGCAAACACTTGCCGGGGCTGCAATCGGCGATGAAGTGCTGGAGGAGTTGCCGGAGCCTTCCATCCCGTTGGCGGAGCTGCCGGAGGTACCGCAGCAAGCGCTTCCGGATGAAGTGATGCAATGCCTGACAGGGCTGGAGCTGGATGCGCTGCAGACCATCAATGCAGAGGTGCTGGGCTGGATCTGCATTCCGGATACCGTGATCTCTTACCCATTGCTGCAGACATCAGATAATGAAACCTATTTGACCAAAGCGTGGAATGGGGTGTATAATAGCAGCGGCAGCATTTTTTTGGAGTGTAAAAGCAGCCCGGATTTCCAGGATTTTAATACGATTATCTATGGTCACCGCATGAACGACGGTTCGATGTTTGGCGGCCTGCGAAAGTATGAGGATCCCGACTATTTGGAGGCGCATCCCTATATCTACATTGTCACAGAACAGGATGTTCGCAGATACCAGGTTTTTTCCGCCTATGAGGCACCGGTGCGCAGCAATACTTATCGCCTGTATATCAAAGAGGAACAGACCAAGCAGGAGGCACTGGCGCATTTTATCAACAGCTCGGTGCTGAAAAGTGATGTGGTGCCGACTACGGAGGACAAGATTCTCACGCTTTCTACCTGCACAGGCAAGGGAAATTACAATTTCCGCTGGGTGGTGCAGGCGGTTCTGATTGACTGCTGTGCACGGGAACAATAAAAGTACCGGCCCCCGTAGAGGCCGGTACAATTGACAAAATCAGAAGGCCTCCGGTGTCATGGGTTCCAGAGGATGTACACTGCAGCGGATGGTTGCGGGGGAGTGCGGATATTCCCGGTTGAAGATGCGGATCAAGCGCTGGCAGACGGCGCAGCTGTTTTCGTAGTTGGCTTGCGGCAGCATCAGAACAAACTGGGAAGGGCTGCACTGGGTTACAACATCGCCCTGTCGCAGATGATCCAGCACAACTTGCCGTAGATTTGCCATTGCGAGATCCAGACTGCGGCGGGAAAGCGCCTTCTGCCCATAACCATGGAGAGAAAGCAGTGCGATATGGATGACTTCTCCGCTGCGGATAATGGCGCGAGCCTGCACCTGATAGAGTAGTTTGAAAAAATCGTAATCACAGAAGACAGCGCCCTTGGCGCCGGAAGGCTCCTTCAGCTGCTCTCGCACCGCGGCAATAGGAATGGCGCTGCTGTTGATTTCCTGCGAAGCTTTCCGATAAAGCTGGCGGCTTTCTTCAGAGGGCATGATACCAAAAACAGAGAAGAGCAGTTCGCTGAGTTCTTCGTAGGCGGCGACGGTTCCGGTACGGTCGCCCATAGCGAGACGGCTCCGCATCAGATGCTGATAGAGACTTTCACTGTACGGTTCCAACTTTAACGCCTGGAGCGCGATTTCTGCAACCTCTTTCCACTGCGTTCGTTCTTCCAGCAGGGAAAGCGCCCGTTCCGCGGTGTTGAGATATAGCTGGTGATAATAAACCGAGATTGGCATGACCCAAGATTCCATTGCGAGCTTCGGCAGCAAGTCGCCACGGTAAAGGGACAGTGCCTGCAGGCACAGATTCAGGCAGGTATCGTCGTCTTTGGTGTTACCGATTTTGGCACAGAGCTGGTCAAATTCTTCCACATCCAGCTGCAGCGGAATATTGGTATTCCAGCTGTAATGGCCGTTTTGATGAAGGATCAATTGATGGCCTGCGCCGTCCCACAGCTGATTAAGCATACCGCGTACACGGTAGAGCAACGCTTTCAGGCGCCCGGTAGAATCGCCCGCTTCGGCGTTGTCGCCATCTTGAAACAGTGCGGGATAATTCTGCTGTGCAGATTTGTTGTTTCGGGTGTAGATCAGGTAGGCCAGTAGAAGCCAAACCTTCCGCATCCGATTGCTGTTGTCATCCAGACTTTTCTCGTTCCAATGAATGGAAAAACCACCTAACATATTCACTTGAAGTCTATCAGACATAACATCTCACCTCTAATTATACCGTATTCCGCCAGGTGCGGCATACGAAATCATATTCTATTGTTACCATAACAAAAATTTGAAGCCATTTCAACTAAACACCGGTAAAAAATGAAAATTTGCCGGTAAACAAATGAAAGAGACGATTAAAAATGCAGAAAAATAGAAAAGCTTGCCCAATTGCTCTTTTATTAACGCTTTTGCTGGCGGCCGGTATGGCCGGATGCGGGCAGAAAACAGAGATACCGGAATCTCCGGATGCAGCATATGTCGACGAAGCACCGGTGGAGGAAGTGGTTCTGGAGGAAGAAGCAGTCGCACTGGCTGATGCGCCTGCGGCACTGCCGCTCAGCGCAACTTCCGTAGCATCCGGGACACTGGTCAAGCAGGCCGGTGCAGCGGAGATTGATTACTCCAACACCAAGGATGGCTATGTGATGGTTCGCTATGGCCAGAAGTGCGATGCCAAGTTAAAGGTGCAGGTCAAGGGACCGACGACCACTTATACCTACAATTTACCGGCAGAGGTATGGAACGCATTCCCCTTGTCGGACGGCAATGGAACTTATCAGGTTACGGTTTATAAGAATGTCAGTGGAACGAAGTACGCTGCGGAACTGTCTGCGACAATTGCGGTCAGTATGACCGATGAATTTGCACCGTTTCTGCACTCCAATCAGTATGTGAATTTTGACGCAGCGCCGAAGACGGTTGCAAAAGCGGCTGAACTGACTGGAAATGAAAAGGATCCTCTGAAAAAAGTGGAACTGGTATATAATTTCGTGGTGATAGGCATGACCTATGATAAGCAGCTGGCAGCGACGGTAAAGAGTGGCTATCTTCCGGATTTGGACGCTGTGCTGGAGAAGAAAACCGGAATTTGCTTTGACTATGCCGCCCTGATGACCGGAATGCTGCGCAGCCAGGGAGTTCCTTGCAAACTGGTTGTGGGATATGCAGGAAAGGCATATCATGCGTGGATCAGTGTTTGGTCCAAAGATACCGGATGGGTAGACGGCGTGATTTACTTTAATGGATCCAGCTGGCAGCGGATGGATCCGACCTTTGCATCTTCCGGCAACAGTAGCGATCAGATTATGAAGTATATCGGAGACGGTACCAATTATATTGCGAAATATTTCTATTGAGTGTGGACAGAGAACATGAATAAAACCGGGTCGGAGATCCTCCAACCCGGTTTTATTTTTATGCTTACGATTATTTGAGATTGCGCAGAAGCAGTTCTGGATGCTCGGCATTGTCCAGCGCAGTCTCGCGGGTAATGCGGCCTGCCCGGTAGAGTGCCAGAATTGACTGATCCAGAGAAATCATACCGGCCTCGGCAGAGGTGGAGATAACATTTCCAAGCTGATGTGTTTTACCGTCTCGGATCAGGCTGCGGATGGCGCTGTTCGTGTGCATGATTTCAAATGCCGGAACCTGTCCGCCGGATAAATCGGGCAGCAGCTGCTGTGATACCACAGTTTTCAGCACCATGGACAATTGCACACGCACCTGTGCCTGCTGTGCGCTGGGAAATGTGTCGATGATTCGGTCAACAGTATTTGCCCCGCCTCTGGTGTGCAGTGTAGCAATGATCATATGTCCTGTTTCGGCGGCGGTCATTGCGGTCTGGATGGTTTCGGCGTCCCGCATTTCTCCCAACAGGATGACATCTGGCGCCTGACGCAGGCAGGAACGCAGTGCTGAGAGAAAGTCTGATGTATCTACGGTAATTTCGCGCTGACTGACGATGGAATGAATGTCCTGGTGCAGAAATTCAATGGGGTCCTCCAGCGTAATGATATGGCAGTCGCGGGTGCGGTTGATGCGGTCGATAATACAGGCCTGTGTGGTGGATTTTCCGTTTCCCGCAGTCCCGGTGACCAGAACCAGACCACTTTTGACATCGGATAAATTCATCACGGCTTCCGGAATGCCAAAGGATTTCCAGTCGGGGATGGTAAAAGAAACAACCCGAATCACCGCGGCAAGCGAACCGCGCTGGCGGTAGGCGTTGACACGGAAACGAGCAAGACCGGAAACGGCAAAGGAAAAATCATCATCGTTCTGTGTACGATAGTGTTCCATTGGCCGTTTAGCCAGTGCGTAAAGGTCGGTGAGTAGCTGCTCTGTATCTGGCGGAAGCAGTTTCTGGCTGTCCAGCGGAATCAGATGCCCATCCAATTTTTCACACACTGGACTTCCAGCGACGAGAAACAGGTCGGATGCGTGATCCTGCACGGCCTGTTCGAGATATGTGGTTAATGACTTCATGGATGCTCCCTCCGTTATGGCTCATCTGGAGTTTCTCCGTTCCAGACTTGAATATGGTCGTCTGTTTCCCATGCAGCGGTATAGACTGCCTGCCATTGCAGAACCTGATAACCGGCGTTGGTTTTTTGAATCGTGACAAATAGACTTTGCGTGTCAGAAATCGGGCATTCATAGCGGTAAAGCCCATTTTCTTCCGTTACCTGCGGCGGTATATTGCCGCTGCGCAGCTGTGCCAGAATTGCTTCAGCGCGGCAGTCCGCAGTATAGTACGCCGCTGAAGCCTGGGCAGAAAGATCACCAAGATGCCGATCTGCCTGGGCAGTAGAAAGTGCGAGCATCGCAAATACCAGCAGGCATAGCACCGTAAAGATTACCAGTAAAAAACTGCCGCCGACAGCAGGAAAAGTGAGGCGCGATTTGTTATTCATCGGCGGCCTCCTTTTGCCAAGCAACCGATAGGGAGAACAGGCAGCTGCCATCTGCGGAAAACGCGCCAATCTGCGCAGAGCCGAGCAGGGAAATATCATTTTGCTCCGGCGTGGCACAGACCTGATAGGTAGATTGATCATCAGAAGTGAGCTGCCAGGACGCATCGAACCGGCAGATCAATTGTGTGCCGTCCCATTGCCCATCAAGCAGGGAGGCGGCTGCAGCATAATCTCCACGGCAGGCCTTGAGCGCTTCGGCCATATTCTGCACTTGCAGCACGGCCTGATCTCTGGCTGCGCTCTGTCTGGAAATTTGACTCGATGCGGCAAAGGCCTGCAGGCAGAGGGTAGCGGCCAGGGCAAATACCAGAAGCATGACCAATTGTTCAATTAGAACCAGCGAGGATTTTCTCATGGCAATGCCTCCACTCCGCCGCGGGGAGAGAGCAGAATTTCCTGCCAGCTGCCATCAACCGATTGCAGCTGCACTTTCAGTAGCGGTGATACTGCATCAACAGGGGTTACGATCAGATCCTTTGCAGGCAGAATCTTTTCCCCGTCTTCTGGCTGCGGTGCGGCGCTGGCAGCTGTAAATAATTCCCGAAGATAGCCGTCGTAGCAATAGATCTGCGTCTGGTAAGCGACGCCATCAAGCGTCTCACTCAAAATCAGGGTGTCATGTCCGCCCAGAAGTCCGAAGCCAACCTGCTCTGCAGCGGTGGCCTGACGGACTTTGGTGGCGAGATATTGGGACGCCGTCCGGGCGGCGTAGGATTGGCTGCTGCGCGCAGACAGCCGCTGGTAAACCCCGGCGCCGCTTGTCAGCACCCAGATTGCACCTATGGCAAACAGGGTAAACAGCGATAAGAGCAGCAGTCCATTGATCGGAAATGCACGCTTATGTTTGATCATTCTGCTTTTCCACCACCGTGATTTCCGGCATCAAGTTTGAAGCGAAAATTTCGTAATGTACCGTGTACTGGCGCTCGTCAATTTGGATGCCGTAGTGTGTCTGCAAATAGGCGACATCCGGCGGATAGACGCCCTCGGCTGCGTAACAGGCTGCGGCGGCCTGCCGGAGTGCATCCTCTAATTGTTGGCGCCCGGCCTCCCGCCGACTGTTGTTTGCGTTGGACAGTGCGGATAGAAAAATCAGCAGTGCCAGCAAAATAGCCAGCGGCGCCAATAACGCTTTGCATCCAGCTTTGATCCGTCTCATGCTATCACCCGATCATCGACAGAATGTTTGTCAGCGGCAGCATGACGGAGAGCAAAACGATTCCGACGAGCAAAGAGGCGACCAATACCAGCGCCGGTTCAATCTGTGCGAGCCGCGATTCTACGGCGGCTTCACCTGCCTCAGTCATCTGCTGCGCAATCTGTGCGGCGACGGTTTCCAGACAGCCGCTCCGCTGGCCCAGCTCCAGCAGATGGCAGTCACTGGGGGAAAGCAGGTGTTCTGCGTCCAGGGCTTTTGCAAGAGAAATACCCTGATCCAGCTGTTGACAGCAGGCTTGACAGCGCTGGGCGAGCTGTGGCTGATCTGTAAGCAGGGTCGCAGCCAATGTCAGACTTTCCTGCCCGGACAGCCCTCCCTCCAATGCCATGGAGAGAGATTGGGCGAAATGCGCTTTCCCTAGTGCGCCGCAAACACCACGGCTGCCGCGCTGTCTGCGCCAGCAGCGCAGAAGCCAGGCGCGGAAGCGGTCAGATCCGGCAAATGCACCCAGCAGGACGATGGCCAGCACCAGAAGTGCCACGAGCAGAGGCATTCCAGCATCCAGCCTTTGCCCAAAGATCAACAATGCTCCAGCCAGCCCTGTTAATTGCCCGCCGAGAGAGGCGTAGACATGGTCGAATATCGGAAGCACCTTTGTAAGTAAAACGATGAGAACGACCAGTAGTACCAGAAGCAGCACCATAGGATAGAGCAGCGCGGTGCGCAGATAGCGATCCATCTGCGCACTGGCCCGGTAATACCGAGCCAGTGCATTCAGTGCCTGTTCCAGATGGCCGGTGCGTTCACCAACGGTAACAAAACTGCAAAAATATTCAGGGAAACAATGGGTCTCCTGCATGGCCGCGCCAAGAGGAATTCCGGTATCTACCTGATTGGCGGTGTCCTGCAGAAGCTGCTTTTGCGTAGGATCAGATGCTTCTTCGGCCAGCAGAAACAGGCCGCCGCCCAAGTCCATACCGGCGTGCAGAAACAGGCCGATCTCCTGGCATAGAATTGCGATTTCTTCATTGCGCCATTGCTGCTTCATTGATATTCACGCTCCATACGGAAAGAGAGCATCCTTCCCCAAAGAATGACATTATTATATATGATGCGCCCGCCAATATCCACACAATATTTTTTACGGAAGTGCGGTGCTTTTGCAAAGAATGCAGGAATTAAACCATGATGCTGGAAATCCAGATGAAAAATGACGGAGAATTGGCACGAATACAGAAAAATTGAGCAAAATTGAAGGCGGATTGGCTGCGGTGATTGACAAAGCATAGTGGAAATTGTAAAATAAAAAATAATATGATGCAGAGGTGCGGAGTGTAAAGAAACCCAGAAAACAAAGGGAAAACAGTCCGTGTGAGAGTCTTGGAGCCTTTTGCTTCGGGGCTTTTTCTTTTTGCATAGCACAAAGGAGAAATTGTCATTATGGTATTTGGTTTGTTGAAAGACATCAAAAACGGAGAATATCGGACCATCGCCACGCCAAGAGAGATTTCCACCATCGTTGCTGATGGACACACTGCACTGGTGCAGCGCGGCGCTGGCGAAAAGGCTGGCTTTGCGGATGAGGCCTATGTGAAGGCCGGTGCAGAGCTGGTGGACACGATGGAGGAAATTTACGCACGAGCAGACTTTGTCACCAAGGTCAAAGAGCTGATGCCCTGTGAGTATCCCCTGCTGCGTGAAGGGCAGATTATTTTTACCTGCATCCATCCGGCGGCGCATCCGGAAGAGGTTCAGGCCATTCTGGACAGCAAGTGCATTGCCTTTACCGCAGAAGATTCCCACCGTTTCGGTTCTCCAAACTGTGAGGCTGCCGGTAAGCAGGGCGCGCTGTTCGGATTGGAGTCCATGCTGTCCATTAACGGCGGCAAGGGCAAATTTGTCAGCGGCTTGGGCGGCGCTCCGGCAATGAATGTGCTCATTCTGGGCGGCGGCGTTGTGGGACAGGCGGCACTGTCTGTGCTGTATGCACTGGGCGCACGCGTTACGGTGATGGATATTAACATTGGTATCCTGCGCAGCCTGAAGCGGCAGTATCAGGAGCATATTGACACGATGATCTGCACCAAAGAGAACATTGCTGCACTGCTTCCGCAGACGGATATGGTGCTGAACTGTGTCAAGTGGCCCAAAGGCTGCAATGACTTCCTGATTGATCGGCCGATGCTGAAGCTGATGGAAAAGGGCTCTGTGATTGTGGACATCAGCAATGATGACAACGGTGCAATCGAGTCCTTCCATGAGACCACACAGGAAAATCCCCGCTATATTGAAGAGGGCATTGTCCATTTCTGCGTCGGCAATATCCCCGGTGCGATTTCCAATTCCACTTCCATCGCTTATGCGGCATCTGTAATTCCGCATTTCCGTTCGATCCTGAACAACGGTGTGGCGGAGGCCTGTGTGCGGGATGGCTTCCTGCGCCGTTCGCTGACTGCGTATAAGGGCTACCTGACGCACGAGGAGACCAGCGCTCTGCAGAATCGTCCCTGGGTGCGCCCGGAGGATATCCTGAATATTGCAGACCGCCAGCTGGATCCGGCGCCGCATGCAACGGTTACCCGGTCGGAGAATTTCCTGTCGGCGGATCAGATGAAGCTGTAAGCGTATTTCCATCCGGAAAAAAGAAAAAAAGAGAAAGAAAAGGAGAAACTTGCATGGAGGAACTGACCAGCATGGGGATTATCTCCATCATCCCCCCCATCCTTGCAATTGTGCTCTCGTTTGCAACGAAGAACACAATTGCAGCACTTGTAACAGCGTGTATCTCCGGTACCATCCTCGCAGGCATCTGGCAGGGAGACGGGCTGGTAAACATTCTGCTGCTGAACTTTCCCCAGCTGCTGAAAGAGAATTTGGGCACAACCAGCTTTTCCTGGGTACTGCTGCTGAATACCATGATCGGCATTCTGGTTGCCTATTTCCAGAAAACCGGTGCAATTCAGGGATTTTCCCAGTGGGTGCATGATAAGCACCTGAGTCGAAAGGGTGCGCAGCTGATTGCCTGGGTTCTGGGTATGTTTGTCTACTTCAGCGATTCCTTCAGCCCGCTGTTCGTCGGTACGACCATGCGCAGCATCACCGACAAAGCACGCATTTCCCGTGAGAAGCTGGCCTATATTGCTGACTCCACCTCGGCGCCGGTAAGTGTGCTGGTGCCCATTACCGGCTGGGCGGCGTATCTCAGCGGCCTGGCGATTGGCGTGGGCTGCATTGTGACGCAGGAGGATGCTTCTGCACTGTTCCTCAAGGCAATTCCGTTCAACTTTTATGCTATTTTTGCAGTTTTGTTCGTTGGCCTGATTGGCTCCGGCATCATCAAAGATTTTGGACCGATGAAGCGTGCAGAGCAGCGTGCGATGGAGACGGGAAAGGTTCTGGCAGACGGCGCTACGCCGCTGACTGGCAAAGAACTGACCAACATGGAGCCGTATCCGGGCTTCAAGCCGAAGATTTTCCTGAACTTTTTGCTGCCGGTGCTTGTTATTATCACGGTGGCAATGAGCACCTATATTGCATACAAATCTGCAAAGACGATGGAAGCGTTCACGCTGGTTGTGATCCTGATGTCTATCAGTATGATGATTCAGGGCATTCCGTTCAAGGAAGTCATGGATACGCTGATGAACGGCGGTAAGGGCGCACTGCCGGCCGTAGTGCTGTTGGCTCTGGCTTATTCGGTGAACGGTTTGTCCAAGTCCATGGGCACGGCCAACTTCATTATCTCGGTCACGGAAGGCTTCCTGACACCGCATCTGCTTCCGGCAATCATCTTTATTGTGTCTGCAATTATGGCTTTTGCAACGGGCTCTTCCTGGGGTACTTTCGCAATTTGTATGCCGATTGCATTGCCGCTGGCGTTCCGGATGTCCGGCGGGGAGTTGACGACGATTGTCATGGCTGTTTTTGCAGCTGTTGCCGGTGGCGGCGTGTTTGGCGACCATTGCTCGCCGCTGTCCGATACCACGATTCTCTCTTCCATGGGCGCGGCGTCTGATCATCTGGATCATGTCCGGACGCAGCTTCCCTATGCACTGATTTGCGGCGGCATCGCACTGATTGCCTACCTGATTGTGGGCTTTATCGCAGCAGCCTGAATTTGAAAGGAGTCCCGATTCCAATCGGAATCGGGACTCCTTATTTTGTTCTAGCTGGAGCGAATAAATTTTTCTTGTGCGCCTGTGTGTTGTATGATACAATAACCATACCATATTTAAGATTGGAGTGTTACCAATGGCATATGCAATTAAAGCGCCTGCAAGATATGTCCAGGGCCCCGGCGAGCTGGACAACTTGGGCTTGAACACAAAGAAGGTCGGTACAAAGTTCTTTACAATCGTTTCTGAGAATGGCAAAAAGCGCTTTGGCGAGCGCATCACGGCCAGTTTGGCGGCAACGGAAGAGCACATCGCTGTGTTCTCCATTTTCCATGGGGAAGCTACCAAGGAAGAGGTTGCCTCCAAGACGGAGGAGTGCCAGGCTGCCGGCTGCGATGCAGTTATCGGCGCAGGCGGCGGTAAGGTGCTTGATACTGCGAAAGCGGTTGCAGACAACCTTGGCCTTCCCTGCATTATTGTTCCGACGGCTGCATCCAACGATGCACCCTGCACCAGTGTTGCAGTTCTCTATAATGATGCCGGTGTTGTGATTAAGGCACTGGTTACCAAGCATGATCCGGAGTTGATCCTGGTCGATACGGAGCTGATTGCAGCTGCGCCGGAGCGCCTGTTCATCTGCGGCCTCGGCGATGCGCTGTCCACTTATTTTGAGGCGCGTGCCTGCCATAAAAATGGCGTGAAGTGCATGGCACGCGGCAATGTTTCCAACACGGGCCTGATGATGACCCGCCTGTGCTATGACCTGCTGATTAAGAGCGGCGTTAAGGCGCTGGAGGCAGTTCGGAAGCATGAGGTGACGCAGGACTTGGAAGATGCGGTTGAGGCCAGCATTTATCTGAGTGGTGTCGGCTTTGTCAACGGCGGCCTTGCAGTTTGCCACGCGGTGAATGATGGTCTGGCTTATGAGCCGCAGTGCCATGGTATGTACCATGGCGAAAAGGTCGCCTTCGGCGTGATGACACAGCTGGTGCTGGAAGATAATCCGCCTGAAATGGAGGAGACGCTGGCCTTTATGAAGGCGGCCGGTCTGCCGATGACGCTGGCGCAGCTGGGCATCAAGGAAATCAACTACGAGACCCTGCACAAGGCTGCAGAGATTGCTGCCGGCCCGAAGGAGTCTGCAAAGAATCTGATTCCGGACATTACGGCAGATCAGATTTATGAGGCAATGCTGAAGGCGGACGAAATCGGCCGCGCTTATCTGGCAAAATAAGAAATTTATCTTCCAAACGCCCCGTGGAACAGGATTCCGCGGGGCGTTTATGCAGAAGAAGGAGAAATCATGGACAAAGCAACGCTGATTGCGCGGTATGCAGAACAGGATACGGATAAAATCGTTCTGGCGCGTCTGCTGGATCGGATGCAGATGGGAAAACAACGAAATATTCCGACTTCCACAGCCTTTTTAAGCGACCGGGAGCAGGTGCTGGCACAGCAGCTGCTGGCGGCGGCTGGCTTTCAGGAGGCGATCTTCTTTGGCGGCTGTGCTGGGGCGGAGCGCGCCTGTTGCTGCTATGTGCCGGATTATTGGGAGCCGGAAGACTATTTGCCATCAGAGGATGGACCGATTTGCCTGATCCGGGCATCCTTCCGCGCAGATGATGGCCTGACCCATCGCGATCTGCTCGGCAGCCTGATGGGAGCTGGAATCAAGCGGGAGACAGTGGGAGATTTGTATCTCAGTGAAACCAGCTGTGACCTGCTGGTTTTGCGGGAAATTGCACCCTATTTGATGCAGAATCTGGAGCTGGCTGGTCGGGCAAGATTGACCCTGACACAGCTCTCACTTGACCAAATTCAGCGTCCGGCGATCAAAACAGAGCTGATCCGGGACACGGTGCCTTCCCTGCGGCTGGACACGGTGGTGGCCAGCGGCTTTCGCTTGAGCCGGAGCCGTGCTGCAGCGTTGATTGAGAGCGGAAAGACGAGTCTGAATCACCTGCCCTGCGTTAAACCGGATCATACGGTTGACGCAGGCGATACGGTGACGGTGCGCGGGTTTGGAAAATTTGATCTGGCAACGGTCGGCAGAGAGACAAAGAAAGGCCGGATTTGGATTGAACTGCGGCGATATTTGTGAGGTGTAATATGGAACAGCATAAAATTGAACGAATCAATCAGTTGGCGCGGAAGGCAAAAGCTGATGGCTTGACACCGGAAGAAGAGCTGGAGCGGGATGCACTCCGGCGGGAATATGTGGCGTCGGTGCGGCGGAATCTGGTCAGTCAGCTGGAGAATACCTATTATCTGGACGAGCATGGCAATAAAATCAAGCTGGAAAAGAAAGACTGAGCGCAGCACCGGAATGGAACCGGGAGGATAGGTTGCAAAAATTGTAAAATCTGTTATAAATATAAGAGCAAATCTGGCGTAAGCCAGAGACGCAAAGCTGCAGGGACTTTATGGTCAGCCAGTTGCAGATGCCAGCGGAGACGCCGGTGTTTCTCGTGTTTTGTGTCAGAAAAGGAGAGCACACCGTGAAAAATGACTTGACAGCGCGCTCCCCGATGCAATACAAGAGCAGAGCAGAGTAAGTAGCTTCTGCGCGCTTTTTGCAGCTAAACATGATATGATATTAAGACGCATTCAGGCGCAATTTATGCCTGAATGCGTCTTTTTATATTTTTCCAGGTCTGCAAGGGCGGATTAACACACCAAGAAGGAGAGAATGGAATGAAAAAACGAGTATTGAGCATGATGCTGTGCCTGTGTATGGTATTGATGATGGCCCCAGCAGCCTTTGCTCAGGATGGTGTTGTTCCGGGCATTACCGGACCGGCACTTGGCAGCGCGAATGTGCTGGAAGAAGGAGCGTAGTATTTGTTAGACGATCAGGGAGTTCCTTCGAAAGAAAACGCAGCAGCAGAAAATTATAATATTCATTATGCTGGAACTACAGTGACATTGAAGAATGCCGCACTGAAAACACCACTGTATATTCCCGGTGGTACGACGATCGAGCTGCTTGGTACGAACACCATTGTCAGCGCAGACGATCAGGTATCTACCTGTGTACAAACAATGACAGCAGGCAATTTGACGATTACTGGCACCGGCAGCTTGACAGGCTACAGCAGTTCTGGTGATGGTATTATTGTGCTTGAGGGAAGTGATGAGCAGGAGAGCAACATCCTCATTGAAGGCGGCACGATTAATATGTCTGCGGTGAGAACCAGTGTAAATGCGCGCTATGGTAGCATTTATATCAATGGTTCCGCCAAGGTCATTGCAGACCATATTTCTGCGGATAAAAACATCGAAATTTCAGGTTCTGCGGAAGTGAACGCGGTAAATATTGATGCTGACCAGAAAGCTGTTATGAAAGGCAATTCAAAAGTAACAGTCGCAGCAGATCAGCATTACCTACAAACAGTCGGAAGAGGACGCTGCGCCGGATGTCCGTCAGTATGATGCTGGTGACGAGGTTACGGTTGCTTCTGTTTCCACCAGGGAGGGCTATGTTTTCACCGGCTGGAAGGATGAAGCCGGCAAGGTTTATCCGGCAGGTGCAACCTTTACCCCAACAGGTGATATGACGCTGACGGCGCAGTGGAAAACAGCGCAGAGCTGGATTGAAGAAGACCGAAATACCACAGTGGATGTGAATGTGGATATTCAGATTGCAGTGGACGATGCGGTCAAGACGGATATCAGCGCAGCGGTCAAAGACTGGGTGGATGAGCTTGTGAAGGGCGGCAATCCGGGGAGGCACTTGGTGCAGAAAACGCAGGTGAACTGCGAGATCTGATTAACTTTGGCGCAGAGCAGATCAAGGTAAAGCTTGTGATTGGCACGGAACAGATTGAAAAACTGGAGGATGCGCATCAAACGCTGCTGGATACCAAAAAGAACAGCGGCGAAGAGATGCAGGTGTGGAACTTGTCGGTTACCATGCAGGCTGAGGCAATCGACAACCACAAAACGCTGGACACGGTCGATCAATTTGCAGTAACCAGATTGGATAAGCCGATTGAATTCCAGCTTATCACGGGCGAGAATTACACGGGCAAAACGGTTCGTGTGCGGTACATCCACGGCGATACGGTGAAAACAGCTGAGAGCGCGGTGACAGACCGTGAGAATAGCGTTGTGACAGTGAAAGCGCAGGAATTCTCGCCCTATGTGATTCTGAGCAAGACGAAGACTGCTTCTGGCTCTGGTTCCAGTTCCAGCACCTATCCAATTACCGTGACCAAGCCGACAAATGGGACGCTGACAGTGGATCGGAACACTGCGTCCAGGGGAACGACCGTGACAGTGACTGCCGAAGCAGATACAGGTTATACCATCGGCGGCGTGACCGTGACCGATAAGAATGAGGAACAGATTTCTGGGACAGACAAGGGAAATGGAAAATTTACCTTTACAATGCCAGCAAGCTGTGTAACCGTAAAGGTAAGCTTTGTGATGGCTGGCCAGAACTCGGCTTATGATGCCTGCAGGAAAGATGCGGATTGCCCGATTTATCCTTTTGCAGATGCAAAGTCCGCCGCGTGGTATCACGATGGTGTGCACTACTGCCTGGACAATGGGATGATGGTTGGGAGCGGCAGCGATACCTTTGCACCTGGTATGGGAACGACGCGCGCGCAGCTGGTGGTAATACTGTGGCGGATGAACGGCAGCCCAGCTGTGAACGATGCGATGGATTTCGCGGATGTGAAGGAGAATGCCTGGTATACCGAGGCGATTCGCTGGGCATTGTCGGAAAAAGTGGTACAGGGGTATGGCAATGGCAAGTTTGGCCCCAACGACACAATCACCCGCGAGCAGATGGTGACCATTCTGTGGCGTTATGCACAGGCGAAGGGATGCGATGTCACTACAGGTGAAAATGCAGCCCTGGATGCCTACAAGGATGTGCGGAGCATCAGCGCTTATGCAGTGCCTGCTGTGCAGTGGGCCTGTGCCTCTGGCTTGATGCAAGGCTCCAATGCGAATCTGGATCCCACGGGCAGTACCACACGCGCGCAGATTGCAACCATGATGATGCGCTTTTGTGTGGAGATTGTAAAATAAATGGAATTTGGAGTGGACAGAGCGGCATACCGCTCTGTCCACTTTTTTCAAAATTGAGGCACCTTTGTATGCCAAGCGGTATAGATTGACATAGGAACATTGTTCCGCCATTTGGAGACAAGGGAGCGAATCGCAATGAACAAGCAATGGATCGCCTTGAGTGCGCTGCAGGAGGGTGCGGCGGCGACGGTAAAAGCAGTAGAGCTGGAAGGCATGATTGCCAGACGCCTGTATGAATTGGGAGTGACCGAAGGAACACGGGTGCAATGTCTGCAGAAAAGCCCGACCGGAGATCCAGTCGCCTATGCCATTCGTGGTGCAGTCATTGCTCTGCGCCGTGCAGACACTGCAAGAATTCTGGTGGAAGCCAGATGAGCGAGATGCCATATACCGTGGTATTGGCGGGAAATCCGAATGTTGGGAAGAGCACGGTATTCAATGCCCTGACCGGTCTGAATCAGCATACGGGAAACTGGACAGGGAAAACGGTCGGCGCGGCGACGGGTGCATATCAATATAAAGGGGAGGACTATTGTCTGGTAGACCTTCCGGGGACTTATTCGTTGGAGGGATGCTCCAGCGAGGAGCAGGCGGCGGGCGCGTATTTGAGTACCCGCCGGGCAGACTGCGTGGTTGCTGTCTGCGACAGCGCATGTCTGGAACGCAATCTCTATCTGGTGCTACAGCTGCTCAGTCAGGCGCCGCGCGTGATTGTCTGTGTGAATTTACTGGATGAAGCAGCACGGAAGGGAATTCTTGTGGATCTGTCAAAGCTTTCGGTATTGCTGGGCGTTCCTGTTGTGGGAACCGCGGCAGGCCGCAGGCGGGGGCTGGAAGAGCTGCAGGCAGAGATTGCAGAGGCGGTACAGCGGAGACGCCCGCCGAAACTTTTACAGATGGAAGAAGCGCAGATGATGCAGTATGCAGAAGAGATTGCTGCGCAGGTTGTGCAGTTTCCGGTGGAGGACTGCAACCGGATGGATCGGCGCTTGGACAGGATTTTCATGGGACGGCTGACGGGGATTCCCATTATGCTGCTGCTTCTGTTTGTAGTATTTTATCTGACGATTTGGGGCGCGAACGGCCCATCTGCGCTGTTGCAGAGATTTTTTGATTGGCTGGGCGAATGGCTGAATGCGGCGCTAAAAGCGGTTCCGGATGTGCTCCGACATTTTTGGATAGACGGTATCTATTGCACGGCGGCACGCGTAACGGCGGTGATGCTGCCGCCGATGGCAATCTTTTTCCCGCTGTTTACACTGCTAGAGGACTTTGGGTATCTGCCCAGAGCGGCATTTGTACTGGACAGTGCATTTCGGCGATGCGGTGCCTGCGGAAAGCAAGCGCTGACGCTGTGCATGGGATTTGGATGTAATGCTGTTGGTGTCACCGGCTGCCGCATTATTGATTCACCGCGGGAACGGGCAATTGCGGTGCTGACCAATGCGTTGGTGCCGTGCAATGGCCGATTCCCGCTGCTGATTACGCTGATATCGGTATTTTTTGCAGGAGAAGGGCGGCTGCGGCCGGTGCGGGCGGCGGCGATGCTGACCGGATTCGTGGTACTTAGTATTTTGATGACTTTTTTTGCATCCTGGCTTTTGAGCCGTACGGTCCTTCGGGGAGCGCCGTCTTCCTTTGCGTTGGAGCTTCCGCCGTACCGCCGTCCTCAGATTGGGCAGGTGCTGATCCGCTCTGTGCTGGATCGAACCATGTTTGTGCTCGGCCGCGCGGTGGCAGTCGCAGCACCTGCAGGTGCGGTAATCTGGTGTATTGCCAATCTGAAAATCGGAGGTATCAGTCTCCTGCAGCACTGTACGCAAAATCTGGATCCAATCGGTGTGATATTTGGTGTGAACGGCGCGATTTTAATGGCCTTTGTGTTGGGGTTCCCGGCCAACGAGCTGGTGCTGCCGATTATTTTGATGGCGATGACGGCCGGTACGGTGGTGAGCGGGGAAACGGCGGTGCAGGAAACGGCACAGACACTGATTTCCGGCGGGTGGACCAGTACAACTGCGCTGTGTACAATGCTGCTGTGTCTGTTTCACTGGCCCTGCAGCACGACCTGCCTGACAATTCACAAGGAAACCGGATCCTGGCGCATGGTAGGAGCCGCAATTCTACTTCCGACCAGCATTGGGCTGGCGTTATGCAGCGCGGTTCATGCGGTAGCGGCACTGTTTTGACTTGCGTTTGTGCGCGATGTGGGATAAGATGAAACGCGCAGGAGGAATGCATGTGTACTTTGGATGTCATTTATCATCATCTGCCGGACTGGTGGCCATGGGGCGCACGGCTTGCGCCATTGGTGCGAATACCTTTCAATTTTTTACGCGAAATCCAAGAGGAAGCCGGGCGAAAGCAGTGGACCCTAAAGATTGGGCTGCACTTTGTAAGTTGATGCAGCAGGAGAACTTCGGCCCGGTGATTGCCCATGCGCCATATACCATCAATCCCTGCTCCGCAGCGCCGGAAACGCGGGAATTTGCGCGGCAGACCATGCAGGATGATCTGCGCCGGCTGGAGTATCTTCCGGGAAATTACTATAACTTTCATCCGGGCAGCCATGTGGGGCAGGGCGTAGAGGCCGGCGTGCAGGAGATTGTTGAAACACTGAATGCCGTAATGGAGCCGGGACAGCGGACGGTGGTACTTTTGGAGACTATGGCTGGAAAGGGTACCGAGGTCGGCGGCCGTTTTGAAGAACTGCAGGCGATTTTGTCCGGAGTGCGTGAGCGGGACCAGATTGGCGTTTGCCTGGATACTTGCCATGTGCATGATGCGGGGTATGACATTGTTCATGATTTGGATGGCGTGCTTGCGCAATTTGACCGGATAATCGGTTTGGATCGGCTCAAGGCGCTGCATATTAACGACAGTAAGAATCCTATGGGCAGCCATAAGGATCGCCATGAAAAACTGGGGGTTGGTACCATCGGCTTTGATGCGTTGCTAGCGGTGACCAGGCATCCGGCGCTGCGGACGCTTCCGATGGTGCTCGAAACGCCCAACGAGCTTCCGGGGTATGCGGCGGAAATTGCAGCGCTTCGTGCGGGAAAGCTGGACTTGTAAATTTATTGTGAAGAATGCAGACGGCGCAGGGCGATTTCTTGACGCAGTGCGCCGTTTGTGTTATCTTTAACAAGTAATATTTGGAGAAAGCGTGGCGAGACCGATGCGGCAGAATAAACGGTACTTTTATTGGGGCCTTACAGCAGTACTGACAGCGACGGCGTGCTTTATTATTGCTGAACTGGTGTTTAATCTGCGCACTTGTATCGCTTTTCTCAGCACAATTGGTGGAATCCTGCAGTCAATTCTCTATGGTATCGTAATTGCCTATCTGCTCAATCCACTGACACACCTGGTGGACGATCATCTGGCACCGCTGCTGTTGGAAAAAACGAAGCTGAAAAAGAAGACGATTGTCCGCTGCAGCAGGGTCGTGGGCATCCTGGTGGCGTTTGCGATTCTGGCTTTCGTGATTTATTTGCTGGTTCAGATGGTCCTGCCGCAGCTGGGGCAGAGCCTGAAAGCGGTGACGGAGAACTTGCCTTCCTATTACACCAATGTGGAGGCAAAACTCCTGCAGCTGCTGGAAAATAATTCGGATCTGAAGGTTTATGCAGAGCGTATCTTCGGCAATATTTATGAGCGCGCCAATGAGTGGATTCAAACGGATTTGCCGGGTAAAGTGCAAACGGTATTGACCACGGCACTGAATTCCGGAATCTTCGTGTTCCGGACGGTATTTAATTTGATTGTTGGCCTGATTGTTGCGGTCTATGTGCTGCTGGAACGGGATCGTTTTTTGGCGCAGACCAAAAAACTGACGATTGCTTTCCTGCCGGCGGCAAAGGCAGACCGGTTGATGGAACTGACCCGCCGGGCGCACCGGATTTTCGGCGGATTTATCACGGGTAAAATTCTGGATTCGTTAATTATTGGCCTGCTGTGCTATTTTGGCTTGCTGCTGATTAAAACGCCCTATCCGATGCTGCTTGCAACAATTATCGGTGTGACCAATATTATCCCGTTTTTTGGCCCGTTTCTGGGAGCGGTTCCCTCTGCAATTCTGCTGTTGCTGATTGACCCGTGGCAGTGCCTGTATTTTGTGATCTTTGTGCTGATTCTTCAGCAGCTCGATGGCAATGTAATCGGCCCGCATATTCTGGGTGACGCAACAGGTATTTCGGCATTTTGGGTCGTCTTTTCTATCACCTTGTTTGGCGGCCTGTTTGGATTTTTGGGTATGGTGGTCGGTGTACCGCTGTTTGCCGTATTCTATATGTTGGTCAGCGACTGGGCGGAAAATGCGCTGCGCAAAAAGCGCTTGCCGACCAGAACGGATGAATATTATTCCATTCGCCGGGTGCGGGAATTGGGAAAAACACCGGATGAACCGGAAAAAACAGACCAACCATGAGAAAATCCAGGGAAGCTACTTGCATTTTTATGATGGATGTGTATAATAGATACAAACAATCGTTTGGAGCGATCGATATGCGCGTTTTTTCTATGACTCGATTTTATAACTACTTTACCCGCTTCTATTTTGCAGCGGGCATTTGTTGTGCATAAAATTGGGTCGGAACCGTGAGATCGTCCTGGCGCGGATGTAAAAGCTCTCATTGAATTCTGATTCAATGAGAGCTTTTGTTTTATCAAAAATAGGAGGAAATTAAAATGGTTGTCATTATGCGTCCCGGTACGGAGAAAAAATATATCGACGAACTGGTTGACCAGCTGCAGAACGATGGGTTACAGGTTGGCGTCACCAATGGCGTGGGCTGTACAATTCTGGGCCTTGTTGGCGATACCACTGCGGTGGACAAGGGGAAGATCGAACTGAATCCGCATGTTGAGCGGGTCATGCGCGTACAGGAGCCCTTCAAAAAAGCAAACCGTAAATTCCATCCGGAGGATACCGTTGTAACTGTTGGAGACAGTAAAATTGGCGGCGGCAATTTCACGGTGATGGCTGGCCCCTGCAGTGTTGAGACCAAAGACCAGATTATTGAGGTAGCAAAGGATGTCAAGGCTTCCGGTGCGAAAATTCTGCGCGGCGGCGCCTTCAAGCCCCGCACCTCGCCCTATTCGTTCCAGGGCTTGGAGCTGGAGGGCCTGGATCTGCTGGTGGAGGCAAAAAAAGCGACGGGGCTGCCGATTGTAACGGAGATTATCAGCCCGAAATACTGTGATATCTTTGAGCAGAAGGTCGATCTGATCCAGATCGGTGCGCGGAATATGCAGAACTATGATCTGCTGAAGGAAGTTGGCAAGCTTTCCAAACCGGTCCTGCTCAAGCGCGGCCTTTCCAGCACCTATGAAGAATGGCTGATGGCGGCAGAGTATATTATGAATGCCGGTAACCAGAATGTCATTCTCTGTGAGCGCGGCATCCGCACCTTTGAAGATTACACCCGTAATACATTGGATATCAGCGCAATCCCCAGTATCAAAAAGATGAGCCATTTGCCGGTGATTGTGGATCCGAGCCACTCTGGTGGTATGCGCTGGCTGGTAGAGCCGCTGACGCTGGCGGCCATCGCTGCAGGTGCAGACGGTATTATTGTAGAGGTGCATAATGATCCGCCCCATGCACTGTGCGACGGGCAGCAGTCTCTCGATCCGATGGAGTTCACCAATCTGATGGCAAAGGTGGAGCATCTTGCCCGCTTTATGGGCAAGCGCCCGTAAGGAGGCGGAGATATGGCAATGGTGACGGTGGAATTGCCGGAACGGGAATATGATATTGAAATTGAGCGCGGGATTTTGAGTCGGTGCGGCGCACTGTCCAAGCCGCTGCTGCGCGGTAAAAAGGTCTTTGTTGTGAGTGACAGCCAGGTTGCGCCGCGCTATGGGAATACGGTACTGGAGAGTTACAGAAGCGCAGGTTTTGAGCCGGTGCTGCTGACCGTACCTGCCGGAGAGACCAGCAAGTGCGCAGCGCAGCTGGCATCTCTCTGGGAGCAGATGGCGGCGGCAGGCATTACCAGAAGTGACTGCGTCGTGGCGCTTGGCGGCGGCGTTGTGGGTGACCTGGCGGGTTTTGCAGCGGCGACGATTCTCCGTGGTGTGGATTTCATTCAGATTCCCACGACACTGCTTGCACAGGTGGATTCTTCCGTGGGCGGCAAGGTTGCAGTGGATTTGGAAGCCGGGAAAAACCTTGCCGGAGCTTTCTACCAGCCGAAACTGGTTATCATTGATCCGGATGTTCTGCAGACACTGCCGGATCGCGTATTTTCCGACGGAATGGCGGAGGTCATCAAATATGGCTGTATTCGCAATGGCCGCTTTTTTGACCTGCTGGAGGCACTGCAGGACCGTGCCGGTGTAATGGAACACATTGAAGATGTTCTGGTACTCTGCTGTGATATAAAGCGGCAGGTTGTGGAAGAAGATGAACACGACACTGCAGTCCGGATGATTTTGAATTTTGGCCACACACTGGGACATGTTTATGAAAAGGCATACCATTATGAGACCTATACGCATGGTGAGGCGGTCGCGGCCGGTATGGTGCTGGCGGCCAAGCTTGGAGAGAGTATGGGTATCACACCGCTTGGAACGGATGCCAGAATTCAAAAGCTTTTGGAACAGTACGGGCTGCCGACGGCGATTGACTGCCCATTAGATGCTTACGCGCAGACGATCGGGCTGGATAAGAAGAGTGATGGCGGTGCGATTTCTGTGATTTTGCTATCGAGCCTTGGGCAGGCAGAGATTCAGAAAATGGAAAAGACAAAATTATTGACATTGATAAGGACGATCCTTGCATGAATATTACCATAACACCGCACTTGCTGCAGGGGACGCTGCAGGTGCCGCCATCCAAGAGTCAGGCACACCGGCTGCTGATTGCGGCAGCGCTTTCTCAGGGCGAAAGCCGTCTGGAGAATATTGCACTTTCCCAGGACATTCTGGCGACGATGGATTGTATGCGCGCATTGGGAGCGACACTTTCTGCAGATGGTACCCTGGTCCGGGGAATTGTAGCCGTGCAGCAAACCGGTACGCTGCCGCATTTTCACTGTGGAGAATCCGGCTCTACATTACGCTTTTTGATTCCGATTGCGCTGGCTGTCTGCGGCGGCGGTGTTTTTACGGGCGAGGGGCGGTTGATGGAGCGGCCGCAGACGCCTTATTTTAAATTGTTTCGCGAAAAGGGAGTTGCATATTCTCTGCAAAATGGTGTATTAACTGTGCGAGGTGCGCTGAAGCCCGGAGACTATGCACTCCCCGGCAATGTGTCAAGCCAGTTCTTTACCGGGCTGCTCTATGCGCTTCCGCTGCTGAAGGGCGACTCGGTACTGCGTGCTACCACAGTGCTGGAGAGCCGCAGTTATCTGGACATGACGATTCAGGCGCTGCAGCAATACGGAATCACCATTGCAGTGCAGCCGGATGGCTCCTTTGCGATACCGGGCGGTCAACATGGCCGGGCGACAAATGGCAGGATAGAAGGCGATTGGTCTCAAGCAGCGTTTTATTATGCCGCTAACGGCATCGGAAACGATGTCAAGCTGGCTGGGGTGAATCCGGACTCTGTACAGGGAGACCGGCGCATTGCGTCATTTGCAGCACAGCTGGCAGGTGCGTGTGAGGTGGCGTTGGATGTGTCCGACTGTCCGGATTTGGTGCCGCCATTGGCGGCGCTGGCGGCATTGCGTGCCGGGCGGACAACCAGGATTATCAATGCAGCACGGCTCCGTATGAAAGAAAGCGACCGCCTGCAGACAGTGACCGCAGCGTTGCGTGCGATGGGCGCATCCATCACGGAGCTGCCGGATGGCCTGGTGATTACAGGGCAGGCGCAGCTGCCGGGCGGCTGCAAAGTGGATGCCTGCAATGACCACCGGATTGCGATGATGACGGCAATTGCGGCGAGTCGTTGCCAGCAGCTGGTGACGGTGATCGGTGCGGCATGCGTCAAAAAATCCTATCCGAATTTTTGGGAGGATTATGAACGGCTGGGTGGAAAAATCTGCCGGGAGGAAACAGAATGAGACATACAATTTTTGGAGAATCCCACGGTTCGGCAATCGGCGTGACGCTAATGGGAGTTCCTGCGGGATTGCTTCTGGATTTTGAACAGATCGCGCGGGAAATGGCGCGCCGTGCGCCGGGACGGGATCGCTTTTCAACGGCCAGAAAGGAAGCGGACCAGGTACAGATTCTCTCCGGTCTTTTTGAGGGCAGAACGACTGGAACGCCGCTCTGCGCGATCATTGCAAATACCGATACACGATCAAAGGATTACCAGCCAAATTTGCCGCGGCCGAGCCACGGGGATTATACAGGCTTTGTGCGTTATGCAGGGGCCAATGATTACCGCGGCGGCGGCCATTTTTCCGGTCGATTGACGGCGCCGCTTGTTTTTGCGGGCGCAGTTGCAAAGCAGATCCTGGCGCAGCGCGGCATTACCATTGGTGCGCACATTTTGCAGATTGGCAAGGTACAGGAAGTCTCATTTTTGCAGCAACGACCGGATGCAAAGCTACTGGAAAAGCTCGCTGCGGCAGAGTTCCCGGCGTTGGAACAGGCAGTCGCAATGCAGGCGGAGATTGAGGCCGCGCGCGCTGCGGGAGACTCGGTTGGCGGCGTGATAGAATGCGCGGTTTTGGGAGTGCCTGCCGGATGCGGTGCACCGGACTTTGGCGAGAATGTGGAGGGCATTGTAGCGCAGCAGCTCTTTGCAATTCCGGCGGTGAAAGGCGTGGCATTTGGTGCGGGCTACGGTCTTGCTGCGATGCGCGGCAGTCAGGCAAATGATCCGATTGAAAAGTGCGGGGATCAGATTGTGACAGGAACCAATTATGCCGGCGGTGTAAACGGTGGGATTACGAACGGAATGCCGCTGCTCTTTACGGCGGCATTTCGGCCGACACCGTCGATTTCTCTTCCCCAGAAAACGGTGGACCTTGCAACTGGTGAACCGGCAACGCTGCAAATTCACGGCCGGCATGATCCCTGTGTAGTGCACCGCGCGGTCCCGGTTGTAGAAGCCGCAGCTGCGTTGGCAATTTGTGAGCTGCTGGGGATTTAGGGGGAGACTATGGAAGAGATACAGACATTGCGCGAGCAGATCAATGAAATTGACCGGGAGCTGGTGCGGTTATATGAGAAACGCATGGGTGTCTGCCGTTCGGTAGGCCTTTTTAAGAAAGCGCATAATTTGCCAGTGCTGGATGCGGAGCGGGAACGAAAGGTTCTGGAGAGCAAATGCGCATTAGTGGAAGAGCCGACCCTGAAGCCGGATGTCATGGCGCTGTTTGAACAGATTATGGCGCAGAGTCGTCGCCTGCAGAGTAAAATAATTGGTGGAAGCACGCCGGCGAAAGAACACGCTTACCGGGAATATCGGGCGGCGCTGGCACAGCTGAAAAAAACGGTAGAAAAGCCGCGGGTGATTTATCAGGGTCAGCCCGGCGCCTACGCCGAAGAGGCGGCGATTGCATATTTTGGCGAGGACAGCAATCGCACCAATGCAAAGAGCTGGGAAGGCGTCTTTGTAGCGATCCGCGAGGGGCTGGGCGACTATGGCGTGCTGCCGATTGAAAACAGTTCGACGGGCTCTATCAACGCGGTGTACGATTTACTGGGAAAATACGGTTGCTATATTGTAGGGGAGCAGATTGTCCGTGTAGAGCACGCGTTGATGGCGCCGAAGGGCGCAAGCCTTGGCAGCATTTGTCAGGTGCATTCGCACGAGCAGGGGCTGCTGCAGTGCCGGGAATTTCTTGCGGCTTTCCCGCAGTGGGAGCAGGTGACCGAGGCAAACACGGCATTGGCTGCAAAACTTGTGGCACAGTCCGGCGACCCCGGTCAGGCGGCGATTGCCAGCAGACGGACCGCGGATCTCTACGGCCTGGAAGTCCTGGCGGAAAAAGTGAATTATAATGACCACAACTACACCCGCTTTGTAATTGTGGCGGCAGAACCGCAGATTGACAGCAGCAGTGATAAGGTTAGTGTTGTGTTTACCATTCCGCATGTGGAGGGGAGCTTACACCGGATCCTCTCGGTTTTTGCGATGAATGGACTGAATCTGCTGAAGCTGGAATCCCGCCCAATTCCGGCAAAGAGCTGGGAGTATACCTTTTTTGCAGATTTTTCCGGTAATTTACGCAGTGATAGAATGGACGAAACGGTCCGGCAGCTGATTGATGAAACGCTGAGCTTCCGGGTGCTGGGGAATTATAAGGCGGCGCACATATGAAGAATATTGTTTTAATTGGCATGATGGGTGCGGGAAAGACGACGATTGGAAAGCTGCTTGCTGAGAAACTGACGCGTGAGCTGGTGGACATGGATGCAGTGATTGTACAGCGGGAAGGCCGTGAGATTTCGGAGATCTTTGCGGTAGACGGCGAGGACTATTTCCGGGAATTGGAGCACCGGCTAGCAGGAGAACTGGCGCAGCGGGAGGGATTGATCATAGCCTGCGGCGGCGGCCTGCCGACGCGGGAACCGACGATCCAGCTGTTGGCAAAGACGGGAATCGTGGTATTTCTCTGCCGGGACCCAGGCGAAACCTATGATTCCGTACCCATGGAAGGCAGACCGTTGGGACAGGACGGCAGAGCAGCATTCCTGGCGCGGTTTGCCGCGCGTGAGCCGATTTACCGGCGCTGGGCGGATGTTGTTGTCACGGACTTTTCTTCTCCGGCGGCGACTGTCGGAAAAATTTTGGAGGCGTTGGCATGAAATTTTTGATTATCAATGGACCGAACCTGAATCTGCTGGGGAGCCGCGAGCCGGGGATCTATGGAAAGACCGGATATGAAAGCCTGTGTGAGATGATTCAGCAGGAAGCGGCTCGGCTTAACAGCACGGCTGTGTGCTTTCAATCCAATCATGAGGGCGCCATTATTGATACGATTCATGACGCAGTGGGAAAATATGATGCGATTGTGATGAATCCAGGTGCTTATACACACTACAGCTATGCGATTTTGGATGCACTCAAAGCGGTGGATGTCCCGGCCGTGGAGGTCCATATGTCCAATCTCCACAACCGGGAGGAATTCCGCCATACGTCGGTTACGGCGGCCGGCTGTAACTGCCAGATTTGCGGACTGGGACTGTACGGCTATCTGGCTGCGATGCGGTATTTTACAGATCATGCAGATTGAATATCAGAACGACACAAAGCTGCTTGCTGTGATTGGTGATCCGATTGGGCATAGCCTTTCGCCACTGCTGCAGAATACCATGCTGCGTAAACTGGGGCTGAACTATTTATATCTGGCTTGCCCTGTTGCGCCGGGGGGATTGCCGCAGTGGCTTGCAGCGGTAAAGACAATGGGAATTGCCGGGTTCAACGCCACTATGCCGCACAAGCTGGATCTGATTCCGCTGCTCGATGTCTTGACACCTGCGGCAAAACGCAATGGGGCGGTGAATACAGTTCGGCGGGACGGCGATCGGTTAATCGGTCACAATACGGATGGAATCGGATTTGCGCGCAGTCTGCAAGATGCAGAATGCGGCTTTTCCGGTGCGCATGTGACAGTGTTGGGGGCCGGAGGTGCGGCAAGCGCAATTGTCCGGCAGGCGATTGATGATGGCGCGGCAAGCGTGACCATCCGCAACCGTTCGCTGGAGCGGGCGCAGCTGCTTTGCAGCGATGCACCGGGGAAAATGCGGGCGATCCCTGCAACAGAACCGCTGCCCGGTGATACGGACTTGCTGATCAATACGCTGCCAATCAGCGCGGTTTGGGAGAAAGATCTGCTTGCCCCGCTGCATTCCGATTGCGCAGTGTTCGATATCCTCTATGTACCGGAGATTACGCCGCTGATGTCATTGGCACGGGAACGGAGAATGCACGCGGTGAATGGCTTGGGTATGCTGATTTATCAGGCGATTTATGCACTGCAGTTTTTTGTTGGAGAACCGATTGACGACACAGCAATGGGCCGGCTCCTGTATGAAACTGTGAAAAATCGGTAAATACCGGCTGAGAAATACGGAAAACCCGCGCAGCTTGTCTGCGCGGGTTTTCTTCGTCATAGCCGCTGGAAGCGGCGAATATACTCTGCCAGAAGGAACGGAAAGCCGTTCAAGAATGAGGTGGAGAATTTGGAATACACAGCCAACAGAATCACACTGCGAGGAACGCTGGAAAGCTTACCGCAGTTTTCGCACGAGAATCATGGAAGAAGATTTTACGAGTTCCGGCTGTCTGTGGAGCGGCTGTCCGGTGCAACGGATTTGCTCCAGGTGATCGTACCGGAAGATGTGCTGGAGCAACTGGATTTGTCCGGCGGAGAGATGATTCAGGTGAGTGGACAGCTACGCTCTTTCAATAACCGGCAGGGTACGGGACGGCGGTTAGTGATTTCCGTATTTGCAGAGCGTGTGCAGAGCTGCAGCGGCGAGCCGGACAACCGGGTGGAGCTGGAAGGAGCAATCTGCAAAGAACCGGTTTATCGCCGTACACCGCTGGGACGGGAGATCTGCGATGTGATGCTGGCGGTGAACCGGCAATATCGCAGGGCAGATTATCTGCCCTGTATTCTCTGGGGCAGAACGGCCAGAATTGCGGCCTCTCTGCCGGTGGGGACGCACCTGTCTGTGCTGGGGCGGCTGCAGAGCCGGGAATATGTGAAGATGCTGGAAAACGGCAGCGAAAAGCGGACTGCGTTTGAGGTGTCTGCGATTTCTGCCGAGGTGCTTACGCCCGCGAAGCCGGATTGAAAAAGACGCCGGTTCCGGTTAGCAGCTCTTTATCCGGTACATCTTCCCGCCAAGCGGTCATGGTTGCGTGTACCATTGTGCGGCCAATGGAGCGCACCTGACCACGAAAATAGAGTACATCGCCGGCCTTTGCCGGGCGGATGAAATTGATGTGCAGGGAAACCGAAGGTGTAATGCTGGTGCCGGTGTAAAAACAGGAGATGCTGCCCATGACGCAATCTGCCATGCAGGCGTACAGACCACCGTGCAGAATTCCGTCCACATTGAGCATCCAGGGCTTGACATGGAAGCGGAGCGTCAGCGATTTTTCATCGTAGTCATATGCGGCCAGCTCCGGATCCATGTAGGAATCAAAACTGCCGGGCGCTTTGAGCGCAAGCAGCTTTGCATTCAATTTTTCTTCAAATGTGCTGCGATCGGGGAAAGAATACGACATAGTCAGATACCTCTCATCATTGCTTGGTGCCGGGATTATAGTAGACGCCGGTGGCAGTCATCAGAATCCGGCTCGGATCCTTCTCTGCCCAGCACTGGACAGAGACATGAATCAGACTGCGGCCGACTGAATCGGCAACGGATTGGAACAGAAGCGTATCACCTTCGTCAGCGGCGTGCAGGAAGTTCTGCTGCATGGAAATAGTTGGAGTGTTCGGCGTCCCTGCCCAGTAGCTTGCATTGATTCCCATGGAGTCATCACACATGGCGGCGTAAATGCCGCCGTGCGGAATCCCCAATACATTGCGCATCCAGGGAAAAATGTGGTACCGGATTGTGACAGATTTTTTTGCATAATCGCAGCTGTGAAATTCCGGCTGCAAGGCATGGTCAAAGCAGTCGTATTTGCAGATACCGGAAAGGGAGCGGCGGATTTCCGCTTCCATGGTATCCGGCGCGGGGCTCCAGCGCTGCCGCAGGAATTCGCTTGTCATTTGTGTGTCGTCCTTTCAGAATGGTTCCTTTCGTAAGAACACAGAATATAACAAGTTTACTGTATTTTTTGTCTGCCGTCAACACCATTGACTTCCGGGCTTTATGGTTTTACCATGAAGCCCGGAGGTGCTGTTTATGCGGCTTTTTGTGGCAATTTTGCTTCCTGATTCGATTCGGGACGGCTTGATGAATGCGGAAGATGTACTGCGCAGACAAGGAGACGGCAATTTTACGCTGCGGGAAAATCTGCATTTGACACTGGCATTTCTTGGGGAAACATCAAACCTGCGCGGCGCTGTCCGGGCAATTCATGCGGTTCATGCGGCGCAGCTGCCGTTGACACTGGAGAAGGTTGAAACTATTCGGGACTTGATCTGGATGGGTGCCGAGCAAACGCCGGAGTTACTGGCGCTGCAGAATCAGGTATCACAGCGGCTGACGGAAGCCGGATTTGTGCTGGAAGACCGAAAATTTCGGCCGCATCTGACGATTTGCCGCCGTTTCCACCAGATGGAAAAATTTTGCCCTGCAGCGGTTGCAGCAGCTTGCGGCAAACAGAAAATGATGGTGACAAAAATCAGTCTGATGCAGTCCCAGCGGTACGCCGGCCGTCTTATTTATACGGAGTTGGCGCAGCAGGCTTTGACAATACACAATAAATAAAATGGCTGTGCTGCAGTATTTGCAGCACAGCCATTTTCTATGCGGAGATGGAGACGATCAGATAGCTCAGATAGAATATGAGCAACAGTACACCCTGCCAACGGGTGAAGCGGCGCAGTGCCAGTGTAGGCAGTACAGCCAGGCAAGTAAGCGCTAAAGTGAGTGGCATATCCACGGTGAGATTTGGCGTGGAGACAGGGAGACTTCCGCCGGAGAGCAGGGTGCACAGGGGAAGAATCATGGTTAGATCGATGATATTTGCACCGAGAATATTGCCAACAGACATGGAACTTTCCCGTTTGACAAGCGCTGTGATTGCGGTTACAAATTCCGGCAGGGAGGTGCCGATGGCGACCAGAGTGATCGCAATGATGCGGGTTGGTACGCCGAGCGCGGCGGCTAGAATCTCCCCGTTTGTGACGAGCAGATGCGAACCGATCACAAGGGAGGCTGCGCCGACGAAAAAAAACGCCAGATTACGAATCAGCTCCCGGCGGCGGATCCGAAGACGCGGTGTGGGTGCGGCATTGGTACTCATGGAGCGGGCCGCAATTAAATTTTCTGCAAGAAAGCTGGAAAACAGCAGAAACATTCCAAGCGCTTCCGGTGTGGATAGCGCCTGATTGCGGCAGAAAAAGAGCAGCGCCAGACAGCTGAAAATCATCAAAAGCCCCTTTGCCGCGAACTGTCGCCGTAAAATGGCGCTTGGCATGAAAATCAGCGTAATTGCGAGAATCAGACCGATATTTGCACTGACGGAGCCGACGGCGTTACCAATGGCCATATCGGTGCTGCCATCTACAGCTGCCAATGCGGAGACGATGACTTCCGGCATAGTGGTTGCAAGGGAGACAATGGTGGCGCCAATGACAAATTGCGGAATGCCGGATGCTCTGGCCATCCAGGCAGCGGCGTCTACAAAAATGTCACCGCCTTTGACAATTAGGACAAGACCGATCAGAAAAAGCAGGGAAGCACTGAAAAGTTCCATTGTATGTGCACCATCCTATGTCATTTGTTTTATGGATTCCAAAGTGCCCTGCTGTTGGAAATTCACAATCGCCGGAGAAGACGGCTTGAGGGTGTACCTTGGTACCAGTTATATAAAAATACTGTAACTCAGCACTAAAATTGGTATAAAAAGTCGATTGATTTCGTTGAAAAGCTCTTCTATAATTGCTACATAGTGTATTTCGCGTAAGGGAGGAATATGCCCACAACTGCGCGATACATATTTATTGGAGGTGCTTCAATTTGAAAACAGGCGAAGAGTACAGACAGAGTCTGCGTGAGAGAAACATTAAGGTCTATGTCCAGGGCGAACTTATTGAGGGCGCAGCTGTCATCGATCATCCGCTGATCAAAGGTCATGTCAATTCTGCTGCTATGACCTATGAGCTGGCAGAGGATCCTCAGTACGAAGATCTGATGACCGTGAAGTCTCACCTGACCGGCAAGAAGATTAACCGCTTTACGCACATTCACCAGAGCACGGAGGACCTGATCAAGAAGGTTAAGATGCTCCGTATGATTTCCCAGAAGACTGGTACCTGCTATCAGCGCTGTGTCGGCTTTGACGCCTGCAACGCAACCTACAGCACGACCTATGAGCTGGATCAGGCAATAGGTACCCATTACCATGAGAACTTCAAGAACTTCCTGCTGAAGTGGCAGGAGAACGACTGGATGGTCGCCGGCGCAATGACCGACCCGAAGGGTGACCGTGGCCTGAAGCCGTCTCAGCAGCCGGATCCGGATATGTTTGTCCATGTCGTTGAGAAGCGTGACGACGGTATCGTTGTCCGTGGCTGCAAAATGCACATGACCGGTATGGTCAACTCTCATTGGATGCTGATTATGCCGACTTCCTCTTTCGGCCCGGACGATGCTAACTACTGTGTTTCCTGTGCAATTCCGGTTGACGCAGAGGGCGTGTTCCACATCTTTGGCCGTCAGACCAACGATGGCCGTAAGTTCGAGGGCGAGATTGATCAGGGCAATGCCCGCTTCGGCGTTGTCGGCGGCGAGTGCATGACCATTCTGGATGATGTTTTTGTGCCGTGGGAGAATGTCTTTATGTGCGGCGAGTACCAGTTCACTGGTATGCTGGTTGAGCGTTTTGCTTGCTACCATCGTCAGAACTACGGCGGCTGCAAGGCTGGCGTTTCTGATATTGTTGTCGGTGCAGCTGCAACTCTGGCAGACATGAGCGGTTACAGCAAGGCTGCCCACATCAAGGATAAGCTGAACCAGATGATGCATCTGACCGAGACCCTGTGGTGCTGCGCAATCGCCTGCTCTGCAGAGGGCAAGCCGCTGCCCTGCGGCAGCTACTTCGTCGATCCGCTGCTGGCCAATGTTGATAAGCATAATGTCACCAGCATGATCTATGAGATTGACCGCCTTGCACAGGATGTTGGCGGCGGCCTGCTGGCTACCATCCCGTCTCAGAAGGATCTGGAGAGCCCGGAGATTGGCAAGTATGTTCAGAAGTACCTGCACGGTGTCGAGGGTTACTCCACGGAGGACCGTATCCGTATGGCACGCCTGGTTGAGGTTATGACCGGCGGTGTTGCACTGGTTGAGAGCATGCATGGTGCTGGTTCTCCCCAGGCACAGAAGGTTATGTACGCCAAGCTGTGCAATCTGGAAGCAAAGAAGAAGGCTGCACAGAAGATCGCTGGCGTTTCTACCGCGAAGTAAGGTACTGCTGTGACTGAGGTTGCGGTTAAGTACTGCGGTCACTGCAATGAGTATCTTGATATGAAAGAGGTACTTGGGCAGATTCGGACGAGACTTCCCGACCTGACATATACAACAGTGAATGAAGCGGTGGCACCCGATGCCTTGTTGGTACTCAACGCCTGCCCTGCAGGCTGTGCGTCGGTGCCACCGTTTCCACCGGAAAAAATCGTATTTGTCACGCCGGACACTGTCGACCGCTGGTCGGTCACCCCTGACCGGTTGATTGATGAGATTGTTTCCCGCTTGACAAAAAAGCTTGCGGAGACATAAAAATAACAGGAGGTTACTATTCATGCGTGGTTTTGGTTGTACAATTCCGGGCAAAGAAGTGGGCTGGATTGAAAAGCCGACCCCGAAGCCCGGCCCCTATGATGCACTGGTGCGCCCGCTGGCAATTGCACCGTGCTCTTCTGATGTTCACAATGCTTATGAGATCGGCTCTCCCGCTTTCCTGAACGAGAGAATTCTGGGTCATGAGTCACTGGCAGAGGTTGTCGAAGTCGGCAGCGAAGTAACAGATTTTAAGGTTGGCGACCGCATCGTTGTCCCGGCTGTTACACCGGATTGGCACTATCCTGGTATTGAGGACAGCTACCATCAGCACACCAAGGCACCGAACGATTCCTTCAAGTATGCTTTCTCTCTGGATGGCTGCTTTGCGGAGTACTTCATCGTGCCGCAGATTGACATGAATGCTGCAATGCTGCCGGAAGGCATGCCGCTGGAGAAAGCAGTTATGGCCTGCGATATGATGACCACTGGCTTCCATGGCGTTGAGCTGGCAGATATCCAGTTCGGTGACAGCGTCTGCGTTATTGGTATCGGCCCTGTTGGCCTGATGGCAACTGCAGGTGCTGCATTGCGCGGCGCCGGCCGCTTGATGGTTGTCGGTACTCGTCCGAACTGCGTCAAGATCGCAAAGGAATACGGCGCAACCGATGTCATCAGCTACCGCGATGGTGATATTGCCAAGCAGGTGAAGGCTCTGACCAATAAGAAAGGCGTGGATCGTGTCATTATTGCTGGCGGTGATGGAGAGTCCTTCAAAGCTGCAATCAAGATGGTGCGCGCTGGCGGTAAGGTTTCTAACATCAATTTCTTTACCGGCATTGAGAATCTGGAGATCCCGGTTCTGGCATGGGGCTCCGGCATGGCACATAAGCAGATTATGGGCGGCCTGTGCCCCGGTGGCCGTCGCCGCATGGAGCGGATGCTGGCAATTATCGAGAGCGGCCGTATTGATCCGAGCAAGCTGATTACGCACACCTTCAAGGGCCTGGGCGGCGTCGAAGATGCTTTCTACCTGATGAAGGATAAGCCGAAGGATCTGATTAAGCCGGTCGTCTTCCTGGACGACTGATCCAACAAGGAGGAGTTTACACATGAAAATCAATGTTGAAGGTAAGGTATGTGTGATTACCGGTTCCACCAAGGGCATCGGTAAGGCCATTGCTGAGGCACTGGCAGAGAACGGCGGTAAGGTCGTTATTTGCAGCCGTAAGCAGAACGAGTGTGACGCTGTTGCAGCTGAGATCGCTGCAAAGTACGGCGTTGAGGCTGTTGGTATTTCCGCTGATATCACCAAGCAGGAAGCAATCGACAACCTGTTCAACTCTGTAATGGAGAAATTTGGCCGCGTTGATGTGCTGGTCAATAACGCAGGTTCCGCAATTACCAAGCGCGCAGAGGAACTGACCCAGGAAGATTTTGATCATGTCCTGGCACTGGATCTGCGTGCAGTGTTCTTCTGCTCTCAGGCTGCTGGTAAGATCATGATCAAGCAGAAGAGCGGCAAGATCATCAGCATTGCTTCTGTTCTGGGCGTTGTTGCAGATAAGCAGGTTCTTCCGTATTGCGTCGCAAAGGGCGGCGTTCTGCAGATGACTCGTGCGCTGGCACTGGAGTGGGCAAAGCACAACATCCAGGTCAATGCAATCTGCCCTGGCTATGTTATCACCGAGCTGAACCGCAAGGAACTGACCGACGAGAAGATCGGCGGCGGCCTGCTGCGTAAGACTGCAATGCGTCGCTTTGGTGAGGTTGAGGAGATTGCAGGCGCTGCTGTCTACCTGGCCTCCGATGCTTCCAGCTACACCACTGGTGAGCCGATCATCGTTGACGGCGGCTGGTGCGCAGAATAATTTTTGCATTAAACAGAATAAAAAGCAGGCGTTCGGTGTATTGCCGAACGCCTGCTTTTTATTCTTTACAATCGCATTACCATCTTTTGCAATCTGAAAGTATCTTAAAACGAGTGCGGTCAGATACCTGCCATTATTGATTGCTGAAAGTCTTGCCTGCTGCATTTGGGGATTATCTCAGAATTGACAACGATCAAAGTGCAACTGTTTTTAGGAGATATTGGCGGTATTGCAGATACGATATGCGGTTGTCGAAATATCGATTCTAATTGCTGGAGTTACGGTGATATTGAACTTTATTGTAGCTTTTTCAAGAGAATAAAAAAACACCTGCAGATGAAAAACCATCTGCAGGTGTTTTTATCTTGTGTGCTTAGGCAACCAGGAAGAACTTGATAATGAACAGCAGGGAAATGATGTAAGTTACAACGGAGACTTCTTTTGCCTTGCCAGTAAAGACGGAGAGCACCGTGTAGGAAATCAGACCCAGACCGATGCCGTGGCCGATGGATCCGGAGATCGGCATGGCAATGAGCATCAGTGCAACGGGCAGAACCTGATACAGATCGCCGAAGTCCACATTCTTCAGATTGCTGAGCATCAGAACACCAACATAGATCAGCGCAGCGGAAGTGGCAGCTGCGGGAATCACAGCGGCAACAGGCGCCAGGAACATGCAAGCCAGAAACAGAATACCGGTGGTCAATGCGGTCAGACCTGTGCGGCCGCCAGCCTCAACACCGGAAGCGGACTCAATGAAGGTAGTAACCGTAGAAGTACCGGTTGCAGCACCGATGACGGTACCGACGGCATCGGCCATCAGTGCCTGTTTCATCTGGGGCATCTTACCATTCTTGTCCAACATACCAGCGCGGGAAGCGGTACCGACCAGCGTACCGATGGTATCGAACATATCAATCATGCAGAAGGTGATGACCAGCGTAATGACCGTAAAGATGCCGATGTTCATCAGACCGGCGAAATCAAACTTAAACAGGGTAGTAGAAGCCAGATCGCCAAATGCAGGCACAAAAGAAGCGCCAGCCAGCGATGCAAAGGGATTGTTGTGTAGGAACAGGAACTCACCGGCCCAGTACACAACACTGGAAATCAGCATACCCAGCAAAACCGCACCGCGGTTGCCACGCTTTGCAAGAATTGCAATGGCGAAGAGGCCAATAAACATGGTGACAACGGTCAGAACCATTTCCGGATAGCCGGAGCCCATGTTGTCCCGAATCAGTGCAGGGGTCAGCGCGCCAAAGAAGTCACGCATGACATAGAACGGACCGCCAGCTTCGGAGTAAATGCCCACATTGGAGCCAAGGCCGATGTTCATCAGCATCAGGCCGATTGCAGGGGCGATACCAGCTCGCACGCCGAGCGGAATAGCGTCTACAATCTTCTCACGAATGCTGAAGAAGGACAGAATCACGAATACCAGGCCCTCGATCAGGATGATGCACAGAGCGGCCTGGAAGGATTCCAGGTAGGTCATACCGGTGATGGCCACGATATTGGTGACAACGACTGCAAAGAAGCTGTTCAGGCCCATGCCGGGCGCCAATGCAAACGGCTTGTTTGCGGCAAACGCCATGATAAACATCGCGGCTGCAGAGGCAATGCAGGTAGCCAGAAATACGGCGTTCCAGAGCTCCGGACCGCCATTGGCGCCAAATCCGGTCAACAAATTGGGGTTCAGGGCGATGATGTAAGCCATCGTCATGAAGGTTGTCAGACCGGCCAAAATCTCTGTTTTGGCATTGGTACCATTTTGGGATAATTTGAAAATTTTCTCCAACAGGATCTCCTCCCTTAATCTTCCGTAGCTCCGCTTTCGGTGTGCAGCCTTCAGATTGAATCAGGGGATAATCGACGGTGATTTTCCCTGCTGTTAGGCTTTTGCCGGGAGCGAAACTTACATTGCCTATTCTACATAGAACTCCTAAATTTGACAAGCCAAAATATGCAAAAAACACGGGATTTTGCGGAAAAAAGACGACCGGGTCTATACGGTAGAAATTGACAATCCCAGTATCTGCGCTATAATAAAAACAGAAAGCTGGGCGGCGCAGTCCTGCGTTCCAGCTGAAAGAGAGGGTACAATTATGAACTATCAGATGAAGATTGCGGGACTGGACCGATCTTTGCCGTTGTGTCCTGTTTCTGAAGATCTTTACATCGCCGCATTTATTATTTTTGGAGATCCGGAATTGACTACGGCCTGCGCGAAAGAGCTTTTGGCGCGCGTCCCAGATTATGATTATATGCTGACGGCTGAGGCAAAGGGAATTCCGTTGATCCATGAGATGGCACGCCAGGCGGGCAATCAGCGTTACCTGGTTGCGCGCAAGGGTGCAAAGCTCTATATGCAGAATGTTTTTGAGGTTGAGGTTGATTCCATTACCACGGCACATAAACAGCACCTGTATTTAGACGGCTATGAAGCAGAGCTGATGCGTGGCAAGCGCATTCTGCTGGTGGATGATGTTGCTTCCACCGGTGAGTCGCTGGCAGCGCTTGAAAAGTTGGTACAGCATGCAGGCGGCACAGTATGCGGCCGCGCAACGATCCTGGCAGAGGGAGACGCGCAGGCGCGGGACGATCTGATTTACCTGGAAAAATTGCCGGTGTTTGACCGCAACGGTCAGATTAAGGAGTAAAAGCTGAAATCTCGGATGTGCCGGTTCGCACATCCGAGATTTTTGAAAAAAGTGAAATTAGCGGTTGATTTTTGAATCAAAAACTGATATCATAATTAAGCTAATGTGATAACTGGAAGCGTAGCTCAGCAGGGAGAGCACTTGCTTCACACGCAAGGGGTCATCGGTTCGAGCCCGGTCGTTTCCACCAGGAAGACACGATATCATCGTGTCTTCCTTTTTGTTTTGCTGGAAAATGCAAATGCGAATTTAGAAATTCGTTGGGAACCAATAGAACACGAATCCTGCGGTTTTTTGTTGGAAATGCTTATAAAATGAAAAAAGTTTGACTTATTCCCTGCAAAACGGTAGAATAATATCGTTTTCTATAAAAATTAAAATGGGGATGAGTAGATTCATGAAGAAATTCTTCGAAAAGTGGAACCAGATTAGTCTGGTGAAACGGATCCTAGTTGGCATGGTAATTGGTGCTGCACTGGGATTGCTGGTGCCGCAGGCATCGATTATTGCAGTGCTAGGCGATTTATTCGTCGGCGCACTGAAGGCGGTTGCTCCGGTTCTGGTTTTTGTCCTGGTTATCAGCGCATTGGCGCATGCCAAAGCTGGTAAATCCGGCAATATGAAGTTGGTGCTGGCGCTGTATCTGCTTGGTACTTTCCTGGCTGCTGTTGTTGCTGTCATTGCAAGCTTTGCCTTCCCGGTAACGCTGACACTGACGGAGGTGGCAGGCGAGACTGTTGCACCGAGCGGTATCGGCGAGGTGCTGGAGACGCTCCTGATGAATATTGTTTCCAACCCGATCAAAGGCATCATTGAGGGCAATTATGTTGGCATTCTGGCCTGGTCTATTATCTTTGGTGTTGCACTGCGTCATGCATCGGAGAGAACGAAAGAGGTCATCGGCGATTTGTCCGATGCAGTGTCTCTGGCAGTTCGTTGGGTCATCAGTATGGCACCGCTGGGCATTTTGGGACTAGTTTACAATACGGTTGCTACAAATGGTCTGGAGATCTTCACGGAGTATGGCAGACTGCTGCTGGTTTTGGTTGGTTGCATGCTGTTTATTGCATTTGTAGTAAACCCGATTATGGTATTCTGCTGCACCAGGAAGAATCCTTATCCGCTGGTACTGCGCTGCCTGCGGGAAAGCGGTATCACCGCATTCTTTACCCGCAGCTCTGCCGCAAACATTCCAGTGAATATGGAGCTGTGTGAGAAGCTGGGCCTGGATGAGGATATGTACTCTGTTTCGATTCCGCTTGGTGCTACGATCAACATGGCTGGCGCTGCTGTTACCGTTTCCGTCATGGCAATGGCAGCGGTTCACACGCTGGGCATTTCGGTGGATATCCCCACAGCAATTATCCTCAGCGTGTTGGCGGCAGCTTCTGCTTGCGGTGCATCTGGTGTGGCAGGCGGCTCGTTGCTGTTGATTCCGCTGGCATGCTCGCTGTTTGGCATCTCGGCAGATGTTGCTATGCAGGTTGTTGGCGTTGGTTTTATTATCGGTGTTGTACAGGATTCCTGCGAGACGGCACTGAATTCTTCCTCCGATGTCCTGTTTGCAGCTGCTGCAGAATTCCACAAGTGGCGCGAGGAAGGCCGGGAACTGCCGCTGTAAATTGACAGTTCCCATAATATTGTTTCGAAGAGCGGCAGGCTATAAGCCTGCCGCTCTTCATTTGATTGGTGGCTGTATTGTATAGCTTAGGAACCGTTGCAGTGGATTGGTTATGGATAAGTGGTATGGGGGAACTTAATTGATTGTTGTAAAGAGATGTGGAACTTTCCTGTGCGGTATTACTGAAAGGCTGTCATCTGCGAAAAATCGCCTGCCCAGAAAAAACGGGCAGGCGATTTTGGAGTATGGGTTGTTTTAAGCAGATTTTTTACGCAGAGCCAGCAGCAAGCCGATGGTCAGTGCGATACCAATCGGTAGCGCAATCAGACCGGGCAGACCGAAGTAAGTAAACAGGCCGGCCAGCAGATAGCAAATGCAGGAGATGACTGCAATGGTGATGGCGTAGGGAAGCTGCGTGGAAACATGGTTGACATGGTCACACTGTGCGCCGGCAGAGGCCATAATTGTGGTATCGGAAATTGGCGAGCAGTGGTCGCCGCAGACAGCACCGGCCATACAGGCAGAGACACAGATGATACCCATCGGATTGTCCAACGGGAAAACAGACAATGTGATCGGAATCAGAATACCGAAAGTACCCCAGCTGGTGCCGGTTGCAAATGCCAAGAAGCAGCCGATTGCAAAGACAATGGCAGGAAGGAAGAGCTGCAGACCGGCAGCAGAACCTTTGACAAGACCTTCGACGAAGTATTTTGCACCCAAGCTGTCAGTCATAGCCTTCAGAGACCAGGCGAAGGTCAGAATTAAAATAGCGGGAACCATCGCTTTGAAGCCTTCGGGAATGCACCCCATGATATCGCGGAACGACATGGAGCGGCGGCACAGGTAAAAGATGATAGTAAAGACCAGTGCGAATGAGGAACCAAGCACCAGACCGATTGAAGCATCGCAGTTTGAAAATGCGTCTACAAAGCTGACGCCGTCAAAAAAGCCGCCGGAATAGATCATACCAATGACGCAGCTGATAATCAGAACGATAATGGGAAGAACCAGATCGATGACAAGCCCATGGGTGTTTTCATTGTCGGCATCGGCAGTAGCGTAAGGGTTGACGCCGGAGAACAGATCACCGTTTTCACGGGCGTTCTTTTCATAACGGGCCATCGGGCCATAGTCGACCTTGAAAACAGCGATACCAATCATCATGATAATGGTCAGCAAGGCGTAGAAGTTAAAGGGAATTGCCTTGATGAACAGGGAGAGGCCGGAACCATCTTCCACATAGCTGGACACGGCTGCAGCCCAGGAAGAGATCGGAGCGATGATACAGACAGGCGCCGCGGTGGCATCAATCAGATATGCCAGTTTGACGCGGGAGATATTGTGCTTGTCAGTCACCGGACGCATGACGGATCCGACAGTCAGGCAGTTGAAGTAATCATCGATAAAAATCAAAATGCCGAGTGTGATGGTAGCAAGCTGCGCACCGACACGGGATTTGATATTTTTGGAAGCCCAACGGCCAAAAGCAGCAGAACCACCGGCGCGGTTCATCAGACAGACCATTGCACCCAGGATCACCAGGAAGATCAGAATGCCGACATTGTAGGAATCTGCCAGTACACTGACGATGCCGCCTTCAAAAACATGCAGGATGGTTCCTTCAAAGGAAAAGTTGGAGTAGAGCAGGCCGCCAGTCAGAATACCAATGAACAGCGAGGAGTAGACCTCTTTGGTAATCAGTGCGAGCGCGATGGCAATGACAGGCGGGAGCAGTGCATAGATGGTTGCGTAAGTGGGGCAATTTTCTACATCCGGCAGAACCGGCATCATGGAAGCCTTCACCAGAACAGCGATGATGACAACCAGAAGTACGCCCAGGATAATCGCTTTCTTTTTCATAATATCCTCTTTCCCATAAAAAATTGCGGGCATGGAACGCGTTCCATGCCCGCAATAATACTGAGAGAATAGGGCAATTCACAGCGCTCCGCGATTCCGCGACAGTACGCCGGATATTCTCCGTCGTCCCAGGTATTACCGGTCAGGCACCCGGTAACCCTTCGGCGAAAACACCTTTCCTCCGCTGCGCTGCCTGGCTTAGCGCGGAGTACTCATCGGTTTCGCACCTCTGTTCCCGCCCATTGTAGCACGGAATTTTCAGTGCGTCAAGAAAATCATCGCTTTTTTGTGAAAATGTGCTATAATAAATAACAATTTTGCAAAAGGAGACGATTATTGACCGATGGAGCAGAGAGCAATGCGGCGCTGGCGCGGCAATGTGGTGCTATTGATTACGGCGCTTGTCTGGGGCTTTGCCTTTGTGGCGCAGAGTACTGCAATGGATTATGTAGGACCGTTTACTTTTCAGTCTGTACGCAGCATTTTAGGAGCAGCTGTTCTGGTGCTCTATCTGGCGGTGCGAAATTTCAGACATTCCAAGCAGTGGAAATCCGGTGAAAAACGGCGGCTTGTAATTGGCGGAATTTGCTGCGGGACGATGCTGTGCATCGCTTCCTGCCTGCAGCAGATTGGAATTCAGTATACGACGGTGGGAAAGGCTGGATTTATTACAACGATGTATGTCTTGCTGGTGCCGATCTTCGGTTTGTTCCTGCACCGCCGGATTCCAGCGAAAATCTGGATTTGTGTCGTGATTGCGGCAATTGGGCTGTATCTTTTGAGTATGTCCGGCTCATTTCGGCTGAGCCGGGGCGACACCTTCGTAGCGCTTTGCGCGGTATGCTTTGCGGTACATATTCTGGTGGTTGATCACTTTGCCGCTGGTGTTGATGGCGTGGAGCTTTCCTGCGTACAATTTCTGGTTTCCGGCCTGTTGGCGGCGATCCCGATGGCGGCAGTGGAGCAGCCGACTTTGCAGGTGCTTGAAACTGCGTGGCTGCCGATTGCCTATGCAGGTGTAATGTCTTGTGGGGTTGGCTATACGCTGCAGATTGTTGGCCAGCGGTATGCGGAACCGACGACGGCGACTTTGATTATGAGTTTGGAGTCGGTTTTTGCCGTAGTGGGCGGTATTTTGCTGCTTCACCAGATTCCAACACCACGGGAGGCGGTGGGGTGCCTGTTGATGTTTGCGGCCGTGATTTATGCGCAGCTTCCGACGCGCCCACGGAAGAAGGAGAAAAGTCATGAAGAATAATATTACACTGATTGGAATGCCGGGCTCCGGAAAAAGTACGGTTGGCGTAGTCTTAGCCAAAATTCGCGGTATGGACTTTGTCGATACAGATCTGCTGATTCAGCAGCAGGAAGGAATGCGGCTGCAGGAGTTGATTAACCAACGCGGCCGTGAGAATTTCCTGGAGACCGAAGCGGACACCATTTGTTCGGTTCAGACAAAGAATACGGTTATTGCACCAGGTGGCAGCGTGATTGAACGGACGCGGAGTATTGCGCACTTGAAAACGCTGGGACCGATCGTCTATTTGCAACTCTCGCTGGAAGAATTGGTTGGGCGTTTGGGTGACATCAGCGCGCGTGGAATTACATTGGAACCTGGACAGAGCATTGCAGACCTGTATACGGTGCGTACGCCGCACTATGCAGAGGCGGCAGACCTGATTGTTGACTGCACCGGGATGCAGCGGATTGAAGACACAGCAATTCGGGTGAGCCGAGCGGTAGAAGAATTCTGGAAAATGCAATAAAAAGGGATGGGAACAACGGTTCCCATCCCTTTTTATTGCATTAGTAGGCCTTCACCAGAATCGTGGTATTCTGCCCGCCAAAACCGAAAGCGTTGGACATGGCAGCTTTGATTTGTGCTGCACGAGGCACCTGCGGGACATAGTCCAGATCACAGGCGGGATCCACTTCGGTTAGATTTCTCGTCGGCGGAAGCATTCCATTTTGAATTGCAAGGATACAGGCAATGGTCTCCGTGATGCCGCCGGCCCCCATTAGATGCCCGGTTGCACCTTTTGTAGAGCTGACTGGCGGTGTATGTGCTGCATCACCGAATACCAGCTTGATGGCAGTTGTCTCTGCCACATCGCCGGCATGGGTTGCGGTACCATGGGCGTTGATGTATCCAATTTCGGATTTATCGATTCCGGCCATTGCAATCGCGTTTTCCATGCAGCGGGCTGCGCCGACACCGGTGGGGTCGGGCGCGGTTACATGATGTGCATCACTGGTATTTCCATAGCCTGCCAGCTCTGCGTAAACCTTTGCGCCGCGTGCTTTTGCATGAGATTCGGTTTCCAGTACCAAAGCACCGCCGCCTTCACCCATGACAAAGCCGTTGCGGGAGAGATCGAAGGGACGACTGGCGGTTTCCGGTGCGTCATTATTGCGGGAGAGCGCCATTGCTTTTGACAGCGAGTAAATGACAAGCGGATTGATCGGCGATTCAGCGCTCAATACCAGAATACTATCTGCCTCGCCGGTCTTCAGCAGCATGGCGGCCAAAATGATGGCATCTGCGCCAGAGGAACAGGCTGTATTGACCGTCATGGACGGACCGGTGATTTGGTGTGCCATGGCGACTTGGGCCGCAGCAATATTGCCGAGCACCTTCGGCAGAAAGCGAGGGCCGACTTTTTTACCGGCTGCGGTCAACTCCTGTTGTGTTCGGGCAATTTCGGTCATGCCGTCCAGCGCGGTTCCCATGACAATACCGGTACGGCCCGGTTCAATGGGAAGCTGACTGTCGGTAAGCGCCTGCTCCGCAGCGGCATAGGCGTACTGCATGAACAGATCCATTTCACCTGCCAGCTTCCGGGGCATATACACGGTTGGATCGAAGCCTTTCACTTCCCCGGCAATTTGAACCGGATATTCTGTGGGGTCAAAGCGGGTAATGCGACCGATACCGGCTGTACCGTTCATCAGGCCGTCCCAATAATCGGCAACGGTATTGCCGACGGGGGTAATGGCCCCCATGCCGGTAATGACGATTTTTTCCATCTCTGCTTACCTCTCAAATAGCTCCAAATTTGCGGAACCGCGCATAGCGATTGTTCAGCAGTGCTTCTGTTGGCAGGGCGATTGCATCGGTCAGATTGTCCCAAAGCGCGGTTTCAATCATGGGATAGACCTGCTCAAAATCACCATCCATTTCCGGAATGATTCGTTCAATGACGCCGAAGGACAGCGCGTTTTCCGCAGTGAGCTTCAAACACTCTGAAGCTTCGTCGGCCAGAGCGGCATCTTTCCAGAGAATGCTGGCGCAGCCCTCCGGAGAGATGACGGAATAGTAGGCGTTTTCCAGCATCCAGACCTGATCGGAAACGGCAAGTCCCAACGCGCCGCCGGAGCCGCCTTCTCCAATTAAGATCGAGATGATCGGCGTTTTCAGTGTCATCATTTCCGTCAGATTCTCAGCGATTGCCTGCCCTTGGCCGCGCTCTTCCGCGCCGATGCCGCAGAAAGCGCCGGAGGTGTCTACCAAGCAGATAACCGGGCGGTGAAATTTCTCCGCCTGTTTCATCAGACGCAGTGCCTTGCGGTATCCTTCCGGATTGGGCGCGCCAAAGTTGCGAAAGATGCGTTCTTTGGTATTGCTGCCTTTTTCAACTGCAATGACGGTAACCGGTATGGAGCGCAGCATTGCCACGCCGCCGATGATGGAAGGATCGTCGGCAAAGCGGCGGTCTCCGTGCAGCTCAATAAAATTCTTGAAAATTTTGTGAATGTAATCAACGCTGGTAGGACGGTTTTTAGCCCGCGCAAGCGTTACTTTTTCATATGCGGTCATCATTCCTGCGTCTCCTTCCGGTGCATGGCCAGAAGTGCGGCAATCACGCGCTTCTGATCCTTGCGGAACACAATGGCGTCCACAAAACCGTGATCCAGCAGAAATTCCGACTTCTGGAAATCCTGCGGCAATTTACGACGGACGGTCTGTTCAATGACACGGGCGCCGGCAAAGCCAACCGTGGCGCCGGGCTCTGCCAGAATAATATCGCCTTCCATCGCAAAGCTGGCGGTCACACCGCCGGTTGTCGGATCCGTCAGTATCGGCAGATAAAAATTACCGGCATCAGAATGACGCTTGACTGCACCGGAGGTTTTCGCCATCTGCATCAGGGAAAGGATCCCTTCCTGCATGCGTGCGCCGCCGGAGACGGTGTAGCCTACAACCGGCAGGCTGTGCGCTGTAGCATATTCAAAGAGCCGGGTGATTTTCTCGCCGACGATGGTACCCATACTGCCCATCATAAAATAGGACTCCATGACAAACAGACAGCAGCTGTGTCCGCCAATTTTGGCGGTGCCGCAGAGCACGGCCTCGTTTTCATGAGAGGAAGTTTCACTGTTGGCAAGTTTTTTCTCATAACCGGGGAAGTTCAGAATATCCCGGCTCTTGAGGTCAGCATCCATTTGCGTGAAGCTGCCATCGTCTGTGATGAATGCAATCCGCTGTCGTGCGCTCATGCGGTAGTGGTAGCCGCATTCCGGGCAGGTATTGGCGTGATCCCACAGTTCGGAGAGCGGGCTGTGGTGACCGCAGGTTGGACACTGCTTAGCCAGCTCCATATCTTCGGTAGCAGGAACTGCCGGGGTTCGCCCACCCTTTTCCAGCTCATTTTTAGGACGCTTAAAGATAAAATTCAGTGGCAAGACGCTCACCTCGCATTCTTAAAGAAGTTCAGATTGTAAGTTCCGTTGAGGAACGATTTATCATCGATAATTTCAATCTGATCTTCGATGTTGTTGGGGACGCCATCGATAACCAGTTCACAGAGGGCGGCACGCATTTTGCGGATGGCCTCCTCGCGTTTTCCAGCCTGGACGACCAGTTTGCCCAGCATAGAGTCGTAATAAGGCGGCACCGTATAGCCATCCCACAGGCAGGTATCAAAGCGGACAAAAGGACCGCCCGGAATATGGAGAAAATTGACTTTGCCGGATGCTTTGGCATTGATACGGCACTCAATCGAGTGCCCGCGGAAGCGCAGATCTTCCTGCCGAAATTCCAGCGGAACACCGGCGGCAATCCGAATCTGCCATTTGGCAAGGTCAATGCCTGTGACAAATTCCGTAATCGCATGCTCGACCTGCAGCCGGACATTCATTTCCATATAGTAGAAGTTCCCGCTTTCATCCATCAGAAATTCCACCGTACCGGCGTTGACATAGCCAACTGCGCGGGCGGCACGAATACCGGCGTCGAAAAGCCGTTGACGAATTTCCGGCGTAACCGACGGAGAAGGCGTCTCTTCAAGCAGCTTCTGATTGTGTTTCTGAATGGAACATTCCCGTTCGCCGAGGCAGACAGTGTGACCATCTTCATCGGCCAACAGCTGTACTTCGACATGATGGGCGGGATTAATATACTTTTCCAGATAGACCGCGCCGTCGCCAAAAGCAGATTGCGCTTCCAGAACTGCGGCCTGAAAGGCTTTTTTCATAGCGCTTGGCGTTTCCACCAGGCGGATACCGCGCCCACCGCCACCGGAACGCGCTTTGACCAGGACCGGATAACCGATCTGTTCTGCTGCACGGAGGGCAGCGTCCGCATCCGGCAGAATTTCAGAACCGGGGATGACCGGAACGCCTGCTTCCGCCATGACACGCTTGGATTGCTCCTTGTCACCAGCGAGCGCAATGATCTCAGCGGGGGGGCCGATAAAGATAATGCCGTGTTTTTCACACAATTTGGCAAAATCTGCATTCTCAGAGAGAAAGCCGTAGCCGGGATGAATGGCCTGCGCACCGGTGACAAGTGCTGCGCTGATTAGATTCTGCGCATTGAGGTAGCTGCCAACCAGTTCGTTTCCGCCAATGCAGATGCTTTCATCTGCCAGCGCGACATGCAGAGATTCTGCGTCGGCCTCTGAATAGACGGCGACAGTGGAAATGCCCATTTCTTTACAGGCGCGAATAATCCGAATCGCGATTTCACCGCGATTCGCCACAAGAATTTTTGAAAACACAGGATTACCCCTTTTTGACCAGTGCAAAGGAGAACTCTGCTTTGACGCAGAGTTTTCCATTCACAGCGCCCTGGCCTTCACAGAAATAGAACGGCCCCTTGGATTTCAGAATCCGGCATGTAGTCTCGTAAGTGTCGCCGGGACGAACCGGATTCTTGAAGCGGACATTGTTCATGCTTGTAAAATATGGCGTGGTATCTGCTGGACAGCCATCTGCCAGCAGAACACAGGTGGCCTGCGCCAGCATCTCACAGAGAATTACACCGGGAACAACAGGATTACCGTCAAAGTGACCGTCTAAGAACCACTCGTCGCCGCGCACATGGTATTTGCCGTGGGCGACACCATCTTCAACCGTGGCCTCTTCCACCAACAGCATACTGCGGCGGTGCGGCAGGATTTTCATCAGTTCTTCCTGGTTCACCGGCCAGCCCTCCGAATCCGGAACAGAACATGTCCGTATTCCACGACCTGCTTGTTTCCAACGCAGATTTCTTCAATTACGCCGTCATGCTCCACGGTGATTTCGTTGAGTAGCTTCATCGCTTCAATGATACACAGCACATCGCCTTTTTTGACCCGGTCGCCAACTTTTACATAGGGCTTGCCGTCGGCTTCCGGCGCGGCGAAGAACACGCCGACCATAGGTGAGGTGACAGTAAAAATGTTGTCGTCCTCAACCGGAGCAGCGGGCGCTGCGGGAGCGGATGCCTGCGGCGTGGGTGCGGCAGGCAGGACTGCGGCAGGTGTGCCGCCGCGCTCCAGACAGATGGACTGGTCTTTTTCGCGAATTTCCAGTTTGCTGAGCTCCAGTTCTTTCATCAGTTCCGCATATGCGCGGATTTGTTCTAATTCCATTACGCCTGCTCCTTTTTGAATGCAATACAGCCGTTGTGTCCGCCAAATCCAAGGGAGGTGGACATCGCAAGATCAATTTCAGCCTTGCGGGGCGTGTTCGGCACATAGTCCAGATCACAGGCAGGATCTGGCTCCTGATAGCCGATGGTGGGCGGGATGATACCATTTTTCAGTGCCAGAATCGCTGCAATAGCCTCCGCCACACCGGCGCCGCCCAACATATGGCCGGTCATGGACTTGGTGGAAGAGATCAGAATCTTGTGCGCCAACTCTTCACCCAGCGCTTTTTTGATGGCCAGGGTCTCTGAACTGTCGTTGAGCGGTGTGGAAGTACCGTGAGCATTGATATAAATCCGATCGGACGAAACGCCGGACTGTTCATACGCTTCGCGGATTGCGCGCGCACCGCCCTCTGCCTCAGGATCGGGTGCTGTGATGTGGTAGGCGTCGTTCGTGTGGCCATATCCGACCATTTCCGCATAGATTTTGGCACCGCGTGCTTTTGCGTGTTCGTATTCTTCCAGAATCAGACAGCCACCGCCTTCGCCCATGACGAAGCCGCTGCGGCGCTTGTCAAAGGGAATCGAAGCACAGGTGGGATCGTCACCGGTATGCAGCGCCATGCAGTTGCCGAAAGCGGCGACTGCAAGCGGCGTGATAGCAGCCTCTGCGCCGCCCGCAATCATGGCGTCGGCGTAGCCGTGCAGAATACAGCGATACGCCTCACCGATTGTGTTGGTAGAAGTGGCGCAGGCTGTGACAATACACATATTCGGCCCTTTCAGACCATAGCGGATTGCAATGATGCCACCGGCCATGTTGCCGATCATCATTGGAATTGCGTGAGGGGAAACGCGGCGGGGACCTTTTTCCGCCAGTGTAGCAAGCAGACTGGAAGTTGACATAATGCCACCGATGCCGGAGCCAACATATACGCCAAAGCGTGTTGGATCAACGGTGCCTTCAATGCCGCTGTCTTCCATTGCCTGTACGGCGGCAGCCATAGCAAACTGGGCAAACAGGTCATTTTTGCGGACATCAGCCTTGTCCATATACTGGGTGGGGTCAAAATCTTTGACCTCAGCGGCCAGAGTCGCTTTATATTCCGTGGGGTCAAAACGAGTCATGCGGGCAATCCCGCAGGTTCCGGCAAGCAGGTTGTTCCAGTAAGTTGGAACATCGTTGCCGATCGGGGTGACGGCACCAAGGCCGGTTACAACAACTCTTCTCATTGATTACTCCTTACATTGCCAGGCCACCATCAATATGGATGACCTGACCGGTGATATAGTCGGATGCGGGACTGGCCAAAAAAGCGGCAAGCTGTGCGACATCTTCCGGCTTGCCTAGGCGGCCCAACGGAATCTGACCGATCAGGGGATTGTCAGCTTCCTGGGCGGTCATATCAGTCTCTACAAAGCCGGGGGCGATGGCATTGCAACAAATACCACGGGGAGCCAGTTCTTTTGCAACGGACTTGGTCAAACCAATCAGGCCTGCTTTGGAGGCGGAATAGTTGACCTGCCCGGCATTGCCCACGACACCGGAGATGGAGGTGATGTTAATAATTTTTCCGCTGCGTTTTTTTATGAACAGCGGACAGCAATGACGAGTCATGTTAAAAGCGCCTTTAAGGTTGGTATCGACGACATCGGTAAAATCGGATTCTTTCATCATCGCGAGCAGGCCATCTTTGGTGATGCCTGCGTTATTGACCAGGATGTCAACGCCGCCGAATGCAGCTTTCACAGCGGCAACCGTCTGCTTGGCCTCAGCAAAATCCGCCACATTACAGCGAAACGCCTCGGCGTGACGCCCCATAGCGGAAATATCTGCGCAGACGGCTTCTGCCTTTTCGGTGTTCCCGGCATAGATAACAGCAATATCCGCACCGAGCGATGCCAGCTGCAGTGCAATCGCACGGCCGATGCCGCGGCTTGCACCAGTCACCAATGCAACTTTTCCGTTCAGCATTTCGCGGATACCTCCTCAATGGTAGCGGCAAGAGAATCTGCATCTTCCACATGGCAGGTGCGGACTTCTTTGGAAATTTTGGAAATCAGGCCGCAGAGCGTTTTGCCGGGGCCGACCTCGATAAAGCAATCGACTCCGTTGGCGATCAGGTCTTCAACAATGGCCTGCCAACGCACCGGGTTCTGAATCTGCTGCTGCAAAAGCGCCCGGAAGTCGCCGGTATAGGGCTTTGCAGTATAGTTGGAATAGAGTGGAATTTTTGGCGCAGTGATTTTAGCGGATTGGAGTTCTGCGCCAAACTGTTCGGCGGCCTGCGCCATGAAAGGCGAATGGAACGCGCCGGAGACAGCGAGCGGAACGGCGCGGCCGCCCGCCGCTTTTACCGCAGCCTGGAAGGGTGCCAACTCTGACTTCAGACCGGCGACCGTTACCTGACCGGGGCAGTTATAGTTGACGGGGTAGACCTGCTGGAACTGGCCGCACAGCGACTCTACCGCTTGATTGTCCAATTTCAAAATTGCAGCCATGCCCGTGTCAGCGGTTTCGGCGGCCTTTTGCATGACTTCGCCGCGGCGGCAGACCAGATGAAAACCAGTTTTAAAATCTACGGCCTGCGCGTAGGTCAACGCGGCAACTTCGCCCAGGGAAAATCCGGCAACGAAGTCAGGGCGAATTCCGGCTGCCTCCAGCGCCTTTGCAGCTGCCAACTCTACGACAAACATACAGGGCTGCGTATTTGATGTGATGGAGAGCTGCTCTTTCGGGGCGGTGAAGCACTGTGCTGTGGTACCAGGGCGGATGGCATCCGCTGCGTCAAAAACAGCGCGTGCGGCGTCGTTCGTCTGGTACAGAGATTGCCCCATTCCAGTGTACTGGGCACCCTGACCGGAGAAGACAAAGGCTATTTTACCCATTTTGTAGCTCCTTTCAAAACAGCTTCGGCTTCTTCGCACAACTCATGCACAATTTCGGCAGCGGGCTGCTCCTTGTGAATCATGCCGCAGATCTGACCGGCCAGGAAAGAACCCTTTTGCAGATCGCCTTCCTGCACGGCCAGGCGCAAAGACCCAGCGCCCAGGGCCTCCAATGCTTCGTTGGAGACGGAACTGTCATATTCCTGTTTCAGGTAGTTTCTGGCGAAGGGAGTCTTCAGACTGCGAACCGGATGCCCAAGTCGCTTGCCGGTGGTCATGGTGGAGATATCGGTTGCCTTGAGGATCTTCTCTTTGTAAACCGGGTGAATATTGCACTCCTCCGCAACCAGAAACCGGGTGCCGACCTGAACGCCGACTGCGCCCAGCATAAACGCGGCGGCAACGCCGCGGCCATCGCCAATCCCGCCGGCAGCAAGCACCGGGATGGACACGGCGTTGACAACCTGTGGTACCAGCGGCATGGTAGAAACCTCACCGATATGGCCGCCGGATTCACCGCCCTCAGCAATGACGGCACTGGCGCCAAGACGCTCCATCAGCTTCGCCATGGAGCAGGAAGCGACAACCGGGATGACCTTGATTCCGGCTTCCAGCCAGCCTTTGATAAATTTGGCGGGATTTCCAGCGCCAGTGGTGACCACGGCGACCTTCTCTTCCGCTACAATCTGAGCGACTTCATCGATAAATGGGCTGAGCAGCATAATGTTCACGCCAAAAGGCTTGTCTGTCAGAGATTTAGCAAGATGGATCTGCTCCCGCACATAGTCGCCGGGGGCATTACTGGCGGCAATGATGCCGAGCCCGCCGCCATTTGAAACAGCGGCAGCGAGTTTGCCATCAGCAATCCAGGCCATGCCGCCCTGAAATACCGGGTACTGGATTCCAACCAGATCGCAAATAGGTGTTTTCAACATGAAGCTTTCATCCTTTATTTGTGATAATTCAAAATTGTTGATTTCTCAACCTGTAAAAATTTGACAGGAAAATGACCAACCTATCCCATAATGAATAGAAAAATTATACCGTTTCTTCCCCTTAATGTCAAGAAACGGTGTGCAGTTCCGGTGCTTGCATGATACAGAAAAACAGCGTGTGCGCTTGATTTTTGCGCACACGCTGTAGAACTGGTGGAAGCATTACAGGGGCTTGCCGGCCAGAACTTCCTGAAAGTCTTTGTAATTTTCTAGCAAAAGCTTGGGCGTATCCAAACCATAGGGACACTTTTTGCTGCACTGACCGCAGTGGAGACAGTCGAGAATCTTCTCCATGCGGGCACGGCCTGCCGCGTTGGTCCAGCTGGCGGTAGGGGCACGGCGGATCATCAGCGACATCCGCGCGCAGTTGTTAATTTCAATGCCGGCGGGGCAGGGCATACAGTAGCCGCAGCCGCGGCAGAAATTGCCGGTTAATGCGGCACGGTCGCGATGGATCACTTCCTGCAGCGCAGCATCCATTACCGGCGGCGCAGCCTGATAGGAGAGAAATTCTGAGAGCTCTTGCTGCCGCTGAATTCCCCAGATAGGAAGTACATTTGGAAATTGTGCAAGATAAGCATAGGCGGCAGCTGAATTGGTAATCAAGCCGCCGGAGAGCGCTTTCATTGCGATGAATCCCATATCATGTTCCCGGCAGGCCGCTTCTACGGCAAGATCCGGCTCGGCCGAGAGATAACACAGCGGGAACTGCAGCGTTTCATACAGGCCGGACGCAATGGCCTCATGCGCAACGGACAGACGGTGGTTTGTGATGCCAATATGGCGTACTTTTCCCTCTTTTACTGCCTGTTCCATTGCCTCGTACAGACCCGTACCGTCGCCGGGCTTTGGGCAGAAAGCGGGATTGTGAAACTGATACAGATCCAGATAATCAGTTTGCAAGTTGTACAGACTGGTGTGCAGATCCGTCCAGAAATCCTCTGCTGTCTGTGCGCCGGTTTTGGTGGCGAGAAAGATTTCATGGCGGTGCTGCTGCAGCGCATAGCCGATCTTTTCCTCGCTGTCACTGTAATACCGGGCGGTGTCAAAAAAGGTGATGCCGCCGTCAAAGGCACGCAGCAGCAGCGCGGCCGCCTCGTCGCGCGTAACGCGCTGAATTGGCAGCGCGCCAAATCCGTTTTTCTCTGTGACGATTTCGGTTTTTCCAAGCCGTACCGTTGCCATTTTGATGCCCCATTTCCGCTGTTTTCGCCATTATACAACGGATTGAAATGGTTTACAAGCAGTCTTCCGCAGTGAGGACAAAACTGCAGGCGTGATCGGGTGCGCAGACTGCAATATAACGCTCTTCCAGCGGAATCCAGAGCGACTGAAACCGGTCAAACCGTTCCGGACAGCGTGCCAATAGCCGGGAGCGCTGCAGTACTGGGGAGATCGTTAAAAACAGCGAATCAGTATACAGATGCCGGAGCGCCGGATGCAGACTGTAGCTGCCCTCGACAATTGTCAGCGCTGCCTGCGGAATCGTGCGCGGAACAGGGTCATAGTCCATGCTGGCGCAGTCAAAACGGCGATAGGTAAGTGCGGTGTGCGTTCTCAGTGACGGAGCAACCTCTGAAAGGAATCGCTCATAGTGCACATTTCCACCGGCTTCATCGCGTCTTGCCTCCGTGCGCAGCGCGGGCGGCAGGAAAAAATCATCCATATGAATGATGGCGGCGTCATACTGCTGGGCGAGCGCGGCAGCGAGGGTGGTTTTCCCTGCTGCACAGCGGCCGTCGATGGCAAGAATTACCGGACTCTGTGCCAGGCGGCGGCACAGAAGCTGTTCCAATGCGGCGGGGATCATATAGCTTGCGGAACAGGCAGAGTGGACAAATGGGCCTTTTCCAATACACGAACCAGCAGCGGAACCAGAATTAGCTGGATTACGACACCGGGAATCGTGTTGACGAACAAACCGGTGAAGAAAAGCGATACAGAGTAGCCATCAAAACCGAGAAGTGCGACATTGACAATGCCAGCGACCAGACGACCGATCAGCATGGAGAGGATGAGACTGGCATATAGCCAACCGGTGCGGCCGGGATGCCGGGCATACAGCAAGCCGACGACCAGACCATAGGTTGCCAATTCGAAGGCCATGGAGATACCGACGGGCATCATGGGCGGCATACCGAACAGAACAGAGCGCAGCAGCGGTGCGATCACACCGATACCGAGTGCCCAAGGCCAGCCGCATAGAAAACCGCACAAAAAGATGGGCAGGTGCATGGGACAGATCTTGTTGCCGACTTGCTGAAGCTGGCCGGTCAGTAACGGCAGCAGCAATGCAACGGCTAGCAGCAGGGCGGAATAGGTGAGCTTCCGGGTAAATAATTTTGTATTCATTATGTGTCCTTTCTGCAAAAATGCCGTAAAAAACAGTCCACTTCTACAGAAGTGGATGCTTTTACGGCATTTTACAATTATTTTTACAATATAAACTGTTTAACCGGCTACAACCAGACAGGGAAAATCCCTTATTATTTATATCATAGCAGGGCAACGGAGAAAAAACAAGATGTAATTCAGAGAAAGTGCACGCTTCTTGCAACGCTTGAAAATGTGATAGGGTATAGCAAGGCTTATCAAGATTTAGCGATCAGAAAGCGAGGGCTTCATGAAGGGAACAGCGCTAAGGCTTTGGATAAAAATATTGCTTGGGATCTATGCAGTGCTGCTTATCTGGATTATTTTATTCAGGCTGAATTTTTCTCTTGCCGGCATTCACAGAGTACGGGAACTTAATCTTATCCCATTCTATTACAAATACAAAGATGTGTAGGAAGGGGATCTCCCAATTTTTGAAGCGATCCTGAATGTCCTGATTTTTATGCCCCTGGGTATCTATTTAAGAATGCTGGGGGTTGCCAAGCGGAAGAGCTTTTTCACAGGGTTTGCAGCCAGCTTTCTGTTTGAAGTATGCCAATATATTTTTCAGTTGGGCGCAAGTGACATTACGGATTTGATTACCAATACGCTTGGGGCAATTTGTGGCGTGTATCTGTATGCGGGATGCTGCAAAGTACTGAAAGATTCTGCAAAAACAGATAAGCTTTTCCAGGTGCTTGCGGCGATTTTCTCAGTTGCCCTGTTGGTGTACTTTTTTGTGCAGCTATTTCATGCAGACTGACTGTGGTAAAAAGCGGGCCTTGCGTATGATTTGCAAGGCCCGCTTTTCCGATTGCACAGTGGATTTATGCCGAAGGGGTCAGTACCCGCAGAATTTCGGTGACAGCCAGCGCAACCGCTTCGGACAGCGTCATCTCACGGACGCCGACAACTAGCTGCTTGCAGCGATTAACTGGAACGAGTACTTTTTGTGCAGCACTCTGACCGACGGCGCAGGCCATTGTTGGGGAGACTTCGCCCATCAACGCATCAGCAGCAATAATGCCAATAGGACCTGAGATGACATCGGCGTCTCTGCAGTTGACGCGAACAGCGTTTTCGCCAGTGGCGGCGGCATCCGCACCGGCACGCTTCATTGCGGTGGTGGCAACGCTGTTGGTTCCGATTGCACAGACGGTGATGTCAGGTAGATTGCGCGCTTTCAGCCCTGCAACCAGCTGACTGCCGATCCGGCCGCCTTGACCATCAATAATCACAACTTTCTTCATGGTGTGCTCCTTATTTCAGAATCAGCTGCAAAACCTGCTCTGGTGTGGAGACAATCGTTTTGCCGCCCTGTGCCTGCAAAAAGGCGGCGTCCCGGAAGCCCCAGTCCACTAAAATGGCAGGAAGACCGGAATTCTGTGCCGTTTGCAGATCGACTTCCGAATCGCCGATGTAAACAGCGCTGGATTTGTCCGCGTGCAGCGTGGAGAGAACGGCTTCCACAAGATCTGGAGCGGGCTTTTTCGGAACATCGTCCCGTGCACCTGCAATTGCATCAAAAAGACCGGGAAAGTAGTGCCGACAGAGCGCGCGAACGGCTTCATCGCCCTTGTTGGAGACAACGGCGGTCTTGCATCCGGCGTCCCGCAGCGCTTGTAGTAAGGTCAGAACACCTGGATAGGGACGGGTGCAGTCAGCGCTGTGCAGGGCATAATGCGCCTCAAAGCTGCGGGAGACGGCTGCAATTTCATCTGCAGATGTCCCCTCCGGCACGCCGCGTGCGATCAGGGCTTGCCGGCCATAGCCAAGAAAGCTGCGGACTTCCATGCGGCTGCGCATGGGAAATCTGGCTTGAGACAGCGCATAGTTTAAGCTGTTGGCAAGATCGTCTAAAGTGTCAAGAATGGTACCATCCATATCAAAAACGGCGAACGGATAAGGCATAAGGGAAGCTCCTTTGTGGAAAGACTTTATTTAATTTTATCATAAACCCCACGGCGATGCAAGCAGCGCGGAGATCCTTTCCGGCCGTGGTGCAGTGTGCGGAAAAGCAAATGCTTGCGAGTGAGTGAAAGATGTGCTATACTATTTAATTAGAAAAATTTAAGGTTACGGAAGGTGTAACAATGACGAAGATTGACATTTTTTCTGGTTTTTTGGGCGCTGGTAAGACGACGCTGATTAAGAAACTGATCAGCGAGGCGTATCAGGGCGAAAAAGTCATGCTGATTGAAAATGAATTTGGTGAGATTGGCATTGATGGCGGTTTTATGAAGGACGCTGGTGTAGAGATTACGGAGATGAACTCCGGCTGCATTTGCTGCAGTTTGGTGGGTGACTTTGCCGCAGCGCTGCGGCAGGCGCTGAGCACCTATCATCCGGAGCGGATCCTGATTGAGCCGTCTGGTGTGGGCAAGTTGTCCGATGTGATTCTGGCAGTGCAGGATGCAGTTTCGGAGGATGTCGTCATGGGCAGCTATGTGACGGTTGCAGATGCTTCGAAGGCAAAAATGTATATGAAGAATTTTGGCGAGTTCTATAACAATCAGATTGAACATGCCAGCACGATTGTTCTCTCACGGACGCAGAACCTGACGGAGGAGAAGCTGCAGGCTTGTCTGGCACTGCTGCGGGAGAAGAATGCAAATGCGGTGATCGTGACCACACCGTGGGATCAGATTTCCGGCAAGCAGATCCTGGATGCCATGGAAAAGGCCCGCACACTGCAGACGGAGCTGGAAGCACTGGAGGAAGAGACCTGCTGCTGCCACGACCATGAACATCACCATCATCATGAACACGAGCATGAACATGAGCATGAACACGAGCATGAACATGAGCATGGACACGAACATGAGCATGAACACGAGCATGAGCATGAGCATGAACATGAACATGAGCATGAGCATGAACATGGACACGAACATCATCACCATCATCATGATGGTCACGATGCGGATGAGGTTTTCACCAGCTGGGGTGTCGAAACGGCGAAGAAATTTACCAAAGAGGAGATCGCAACGGCACTTGCAGCGCTGGATAATGGCGGCTGCGGTGCAATTCTCCGCGCGAAGGGTATTGTTGCTGGTCAAGACGGTCAGTGGATTCACTTCGATTTTGTACCAGGTGAATCGAATGTTCGTACGGGCCCGGCAGATGTCACAGGCCGTCTCTGTGTGATTGGCGCGGAGCTGAAGGAACCGGAAGTCGCAGCGGCGTTTGGTGTCTGATATGGGAATTCCTGTTTATGTATTTACCGGATTTCTGGAATCTGGGAAGACGAAATTTATTCAGGAGACATTGGAAGATCCCCGCTTTAACGCCGGGGAACGGACACTGCTGCTGGTTATGGAAGAGGGAGAGGAAGAATATGAGATCTCCACCTATCCCCATAAAAATGTCTATATTGAGGTCATTGACGACCTGGATGCGTTGACGACAGAACAGCTGAAAGCACTGGAGAAAAAATACCGCGCCGAGCGCGTGGTGGCAGAGCTGAACGGTATGGCATTGGTAGGCGATTTTTATAACCTGATGCCGGAGGACTGGGAGGTCTGCCAGGAGGTCATGTTTGCAGATGCGACAACGATTTTGACCTATAATGCAAACATGCGCCAGTTGGTTGTAGATAAGCTCTCCGGCTGTGAGATGGTGGTATTTAATCGTGTGGATCCCAAGATGGATATTATGCCACTGCACAAGCTGGCACGCGCGATCAACCGCCGAGTGGATATTGTTTATGATCACACAGATGGATCGAGTGAGTTTGATGAAATTGTCGATCCGCTGCCCTTTGATATCAACGCGCCGGTGATTGAAGTCGCCGATGATGACTATGCGCTGTTCTACCGGGATATTACAGAGGAGCCGAAAAAGTATATCGGGAAGACGGTACGCTTTAAGGCGCAGGTGGCGCACCTGAAGAAAAATAAGGAAACGCAATTTGCACCCGGCCGGTTTGTGATGACCTGTTGCGTTGAGGATATTACCTTCATGGGCCTGCCTTGCAATTATCCGAAGAGTGCGCAGCTGCAGCAGCGCAGTTGGGTCATGGTGGAAGCAACGGTGGAGTTGAAATCGCATGCGCTGTTTCGTGGGCAGGGCCCGGTTTTGACAGCGGTGTCTGTTACCGCTGCGGAACCAGCGACACGCGATGTGGCCACATTCTGAATAAGGATTGGATAAGAAAACACCCGGATCTGTTTTAACAGATCCGGGTGCTTTTTTGTGTTTTTTAATCTGTTTGTGCAGCAGCAATCAGCGCTTCGGCACACTTGATTCCGTCTACAGCGGCAGAAGTAATTCCACCGGCATAACCGGCCCCTTCGCCGCAGGGATAGAGTCCGCGGAGCATGGACTGAAAGGTGCTGTCTCTCAGAATCCGTACCGGCGCGGAGCTGCGGGTTTCCGGTGCGGTGAGTACCGCGTCGGGATCGGAAAAGCCAGGAAGCTTTTGATTTAATTGTACCAACGCAGATTCCAGAACACCGGTGATGGAAACTGGCAATACCTGATGCAGATCACAGAGCGTTACGCCGGGACGATAGGTGGGCTGAACAGCGCCGAAGGCGCTGGAGGGGCGGCGCGCCAGAAAATCGCCGACCAGCTGTGCCGGTGCAAAATAGTTGCCGCCGCCGGCGAGAAACGCAGCGCGCTCTAGTTGGCGTTGGTAGTGCATCCCACCCAATGTGGAGGAATCTGGAAACTGCTCCGGCGGCAGGGAAACCAGCAATGCGGTGTTTGCGTTGACGCCGCCGCGATCCTGATTGCTCATGCCGTTTGTGGCGATTGCCTCCAACTCAGAAGCCGCCGCGACAACAAATCCACCAGGGCACATGCAAAAGGTATAAGCGGAACTCCCATCCGGCAGGTGACAGGCAAGCTTGTAACTGGCAGGCGGCAACAGCGCAGCGGCATCACCGTACTGTGTGTGGTTGATGCGCGATTGCAGCTGTTCGATCCGGACGCCCATGGAAAAAGCCTTTGGCGTCATGGGGACGCCAAGGCAGTCCAGCATTTCATAAGTATCGCGGGCACTGTGGCCAGTGGCCAGAATCAGCGCGCTGCAGGGAATACTGCCGTGGTTGGTCTGTGCAGCGGAGATAGCGCCGCCTTCTGTTTTAAGACCAGTGAGCTGTGTCTCGAAATGTACTTCGCCGCCATGCGATTCAATGGTGCGGCGCAGCGTTTGTACGACATGCACCAGCACATCGGTACCGATGTGTGGCTTCGCATCATAGAGAATTTCTTCCGGTGCACCAGCGCTGACCAACTGCTGCAGTACCCAGTGAATTCGAATGTCGCGGACCCCGGTGTTCAGCTTTCCATCGGAAAAAGTGCCGGCGCCGCCCTCTCCAAACTGTACATTGGAGATGGGATCCAGCTTTCCACTGGTCCAGAATGCAGCGACATCCTTCTGCCGGGTTTCAGCATCGCGGCCGCGTTCCAGAATGATTGGGCGCAGTCCGGCCTGGGCAAGAATCAAGCCGGCAAAGATTCCGGCAGGGCCAAAGCCGACAATAACCGGGCGCGGCATGGGGGCAGCGGCGCGGGGAGGATGATAGTGCGCGTCCGTAGCACGCGTGATCTGCGCAGAGCGAACACGGCGCAGAATGGCAGCCTCCTGCGGCAGAGAAACATCTACTGTGTAGAGAATTCGAATCGCCTGCTTGTCTCTGGCGTCGATTGATTTTTTTCGAATCGTCAGACTTTTGAGCTGACTGGGATTGACCCGCAGCGCTTTGGCTGCGAGGACAGAGAGTGTGGTTTCCTGCTGGCCGGGATAGAGCTTGAGATTGCGAATCCGGATCATGTTGTTTCCTCCGTATGGCCAAGCAGACCGGCCACATGGCCGGAGCTCCAGGCCCATTGCAGATTAAAGCCACCGCAGGGGCCGTCCACATTGAGCGCTTCACCGCAGGCATAGAGCTTGGGACAGAGACGGCTTTCCAGTGTTTGGGGATCAAATTCGGCGGCGCGAATGCCGCCGATGGTGACCTGCGCCTGGTCGAAGCCCAGCGAGCCGTCAATTGACAGCGTCCATGTTTTGACGAGGTGCGCAACGGAACGGCAGGCGTCCGGTGCGAGGGTTGCAAGCGGACGATCCAGCCGCAGGCCGGCTTCCAGCACCAGCGTACGGCCCAGCCGGTTATGGAGCATGCCGGTCAGCAGATTTTCGGCGGTCAGCTGCGGCGCGGATTGAACACGGTGCTTCAGCCACGCGGTCAATTCTGCCTCTGGATACTGCGGCAGCAGATCGAGTTGAATAGCGGCGTCCTGCAGCGACGCCGCTGCCCGTGAAAGCGTAAAAATTGCGGGACCGCTGAGACCATAGTCTGTAAACTGCACTTCACCTGTGAGACATTGGATGCTCCGCCGGTGATGCAGAAGTGTCAATGCGGCTTCTGCACGAACGCCTTTCAGACTGCGCAGGGCAGGACTGCTACATTTGAGTTGTACGAGTCCTGGTAGCATGGGGACAATATGATGCCCAAACCGTTTGGCGAGCTGTGCGGCGTCTGCAGTACCACCCAGCTTGCCGCCAGCGGGCCCCCCGGCGGCAAGAATCAATGCGTCAGAATCGTATTTTTGCCCGACAGTACGAACGGTGAAGATTCCATCCCTGCTACAGTGCGCGCCGGTGACTTCTGCACCGGAAATAATCTGAATATTCGGTCGATCCAAGGCAAAGCGCAGCACATCGATAACGCTGTTGGCCTGGTTGGAATAGGGATAGAGCTTGCCGTCCGGCTCTGCGGTGGTGACAAGGCCGAGATCCTGAAAAAATAACAGCGTGTCAGAGACTGTAAATTGCTGCATCACGCCGAGAATTTCCGGCGCGTCGGTCTGATAGTCTCCCTGCTCCAGGTGCAAGTTGGAGAGATTGCACCGACCGTTTCCGGTTGCGGCCAACTTTCGACCGACCCGTGCCTGCCGTTCCAGAATCAGAACGCTGTGCGCCGGATTCTGTGCGGCTGTGATCGCGGCCATCATACCGCTGGCGCCGCCGCCGATAATAATCACACGCATTGCCGTGCCTCCTTTTGGGCTATTATATCAGGTTCCGGAGAAAAAGAAAACAGCCCGGATAGCGGACTGTTTGATCAGAGCATTTCGTCGAGTGATTTGGAGAGTACGCTGGCCAGCGCCTTCAGTTCAATGTCGGTTACGAATCGCTGGCCGGATTCAATGCGCTGAATTGCGTTTTTATCGAGATCCAGACCGATGATTTGCAGCCGGTCGGCCAGCGCGCGCTGGGAGATCTGCAGCGCCTTGCGGTAGAACGCTACTTGTCGACCGCAGAGATTGTTCCTTCCATCGGGGCTTTTATTGATAAACATGAAATCACCACACGATTGACATTTAGTGCTTGTCATTTTAAGTAGTCTATCGTATAATGATGGCAAATATGACATTCACTGAATGTCATATTTGGAAAATCGGTCATTTACAGATGCGGAGGTTTCTGTGGTGAGATGGACAAACGGAAAAATTGCGGTAATTTTTGGCAGAGAATCCTGATTTGCGTTTTACTTTGTGTGGCACTGCTTGCGGCGGCGCGACCGGTGAACTTCCTTCGGACGGAAAAATGCCTGCCGTCGCACCTGGAGCGGGAATGGCGGCAATTCGGGAACTGGAAAGCCTGGATTTGGGAAATAGAAATAAAATGACCGGTACACGGAGAATCGTGTGCCGGTCATTTTTACTCAATGGGAAGAATATTCAAAACGGTTAAGAGATTACCGCGAATGGAAAAGTGAATATCAAACCCGGCGAAGTTCATGCCATAAATGCGATCTGGATCGTCCTGATAACGGGGGCGCGGGTCTTGTGCCAGAATGGCAAGCAGCGCTTCGCGGCGGTTCTCCGGGAATTGTGTGAGCAGTGCAGGCGGGCAGGATACCTCCAGTGTTGGCGTGGGGGCTGCCGGGGCGAAGCCGCCCTTTGCATCCGGATAGGCGTCGGCGTAGGGAATATAGGGTTTGATATCTAAAATCGGAGTACCATCCATCAAATCGGCGCCCAGCACATGGAGCACAGGACCCACTGGGGTATCCCATTCCACCTGCTCTAATGCAACGGCGGATAAGCCAATGGGGTTGGGGCGAAATGGTGAACGGGTTGCAAAAACGCCCATGCGGGTGTTGCCGCCGAGCCGCGGCGGCCGCACTGTGGGAGACCAGTTTTGCCGCACGGCGGCAGAGAACTGCCACAGCAGCCACAGGTGAGAGAAACCCTCCAAGCCGCGCAGTGCATCGGCGTTGCGATAAGACGGTTCAAAGATGACTGTAGCGCGCAGCTGTGGTACCAGATTGCTCTGACGCGGAATTCCGAATTTCGTCTGAAAATCGCTGTGGATACGCGCGATGATTTGCATGGAAATCGTTTCTGCCATGGGAATGCCTCCCTTTCGTGTGTACAGCAATTAAAAATTATAGCATACAGATGCGTGTTTTGCGAGTAAATGATGCAAAGAATTGTACGGAGAGAAAATGTGAATTGTTTTATATAAAATGCTAAATTGACAAGCACCTGGAACTGAATTATATATAATGTATAAATGTGGCGAAGCCATTGGTGGAAAAGAAGGGAAGGTTTTATCATGAATCAGATGTATCTGGATTTGAACGACGGCCGCAAAATTCCTGCGGTGGGTCTGGGGTGTTTTAAGGCGGGGCAGGAGAGCTGTGTCAAAGCGGTGGAAACAGCAATCTCCGTTGGCTATCGCCATTTCGATACGGCCAATCACTATGAGAATGAGGAGTATGTTGGCCGCGGAATTCGCAACAGCGGCGTTGACCGTTCCGAGGTGTTTGTTGTCAGTAAAATCTGGCCGAGCAGCTTCTCGGATCCGGTCAAGGTGATTGAATTCAGCCTGAAAGCGCTGAATGTAGAGTATATTGATGCGTATTTGATCCACTGGCCGGGACGGGATCCGGACGCCCGCTACCGCGTGTGGGAAACACTGATGAAGTACAAGGATATGGGGTATATCAAGGGGGTTGGCGTCTCCAACTTTCAGAAAAAGCATTTAATCGATTTGAAAGAAAAGTTTGGCGTGGATCCCTGTATAAATGAAATTGAGCTTTCGCCCTGGCTGCAAAAGCAGGAGGACTATGACTATTGCCAGCAAAACGGCATTGTCATGTCAGCCAGCGTACCGTTTGCCAAGGGCAATGTGCTCACAGATCCGGTAATTCTGGATATTGCAGCGGCGCATGGCAAAAATGCAGGTCAGGTAGTTATTCGCTGGAACCTGCAGCGTGGCAACTGTGTGATTCCGAAGTCCTCCAACCCTGTGCGGATTGAGAGCAACTTCCAGGTCTTTGACTTTGAACTGACGCAGGAGGATATGAACCGTATTGCCAAGCTGGACTATGGCAGAGCATTTGGCAGCGATCCGACGCTGTTTAACGGCGGCTATTGGCGTTTTGAAGATGCCTATCCTGACTATGTACCGGAAAAGTAAGAAAAGAGGTAAATATCATGACAGAACGCATTCGGGCGCTGCGCAATGCCTTTCTTGCTGCCACCCGTGCGGTGGATACGGAGCGCGCGGTTTTGATAACTGAGAGTTATCGCGCCAATGAGGATCAATCGGAGGCGATGAAGCGTGCGCTTTCCATGCGGCATCTTCTGGAAAATATGACCATTGAGATTCGGCCAAATGAGCTGATTGTTGGCTGTTATGCGCCGAAGCTGCGTGCGACGCCAATGTTCCCGGACTATGGAACCGGCTGGATTTTGGCGCAGATGGATGATCTGCCGACCCGCGGCAACGACCAGTTTGCCATTACGGAGGAGCAAAAGCAGACGCTGCGCGAATGCTGCGCTTACTGGAAAGGCTTTTCGCTGGATTGCCGGGTTCGCGCGGCAGTGCCGCCGGAGCTGCAGAAAATTCTGGATTATAATGTGGCATATAATACGATTTTTCATTGCCAGTCTCCCGGACATATTGTGGCAGGCTATGAATATCTGCTGAAAACCGGGTACGAGACGATCATTGAAACCTGCCAGAAGAAATTGGAAGCACTGCAAATTGATGACGACCAGTACTTGAACCAGCGGGACTTATATCAGTCCTGCATTGTGACCCTGCAGGGCGCAATTGCCTATGCCCGGCGTTTTGCAGTACTGGCACATGAGATGGCGGCGCAGGAGCAGAATCCCATCCGCCGCAGCGAGCTGGAGCGGATTGCGGCAAATTGTGAGCGCGTCCCGGCCAAACCGGCCAGAGACTACTGGGAAGCGCTGCAGTTTGTCTATCTGATTCAGATGACGATCCGGTTGGAGGGAAATGCGCTGGGTGTCAGCTTGGGCCGGCTGGACCAGTATCTCTATCCATATTATAAAGCGGATCGGGATGCGGGCCGGATTAACTACGACGGTGCGCTGGAGCTGATGGAATGCTTTTATCTGAAACTCAGTGAAATTGACAAAGTTGCGTCCAATGAATCGGCGGCAGCATTGGCAGGTCCGGCGCATGGCCAGACGATTACGATTGGCGGCGTGGATGCGCAGGGGAATGACGCGACAAATGACTTGTCGATTATGGTGCTGGAAGCGGATCGCGCGGTGTCGCTGGATCAGCCGGATATTGCCGTGCGGCTGCATCGCAACACTTCCCAGCGGCTGATCGATGCTGCAACGGTCAATGTGAAAATTGGGCTCAATAAGGTGAAAGTCTGTAATGATGAAATTGTGCAGGAGGCACTGCGCCGCTGCGGTGTGGATGCCGGGGAGTGCTACAACTTCAGCTATCTTGGTTGCAGTGAGCCGGTTATTGAGGGACATACAAACAGCTGGGGAAACTGTGGACATGTGAATCTGGCCAAGTGTTTGGAGTTGGCGCTGAACGACGGAAAATGTATGCTGACCGGTGCACAGATGGGCCCACATACGGGCGATGCAGCGCAATTTACGACCTTTGAGCAAGTCCGGAAAGCTTATGAGGCGCAAGTGCAGTATTTTACAGATGCATTGGTGAAATATGACCGGATTATTGATTTGTGCCATCAGCGTTATCTGCCGCTGCCGTTCTGCTCAGTGATTATTGAGGACTGCATCGAGCGGGGCATTGCCTTTGAGATGGGCGGCGCAAAGTATAATTTCACTTCACCTTTGGCGGTGGCGCCCATTACGGTTGGCGATTCGCTGGAGGCGATTAAGACCCTGGTTTATGAACAGGGCAAGGTAACGATGCCGGAATTGCTGTATGCCCTGAAAACGGACTTTGCAGACAATGAAAAACTGCGGCTGATGCTGAAAAATCGCGCGCCCAAATACGGAAATGATCTGGACGAACCGGATGCGATGAGCAGCTATGCGATTTCGGTGTTCTGTGACGCACTGGAGGGACGCAAAAATGCCCGCGGTGGAATTTTTACGGCTGGCGTTTATTATCTGACGGCAAATGTGCCGAATGGGGAGCGGACAGCTGCTTCCGCCAACGGCCGCCACGCCTATACGCCGCTGAATGATGGCGGCATTTCGGCGACCCATGGCGATGACCGAAATGGTGCAACGGCATTGTTGAAATCTGCAGGCAAGCTCTGCAATGTGCGGGCTGGTCATGGTTCTGTGCTCAATCAGCTGCTGCATCCGACGATCTTCGCCGGTGAGGATGGCGAGAAGCTCTTTGGGGCATATCTGCGCAGCGTGGTGGACTGCAGAGTCTGGGAGGCACAGTTTAATGTCATTACCCGCGAGGATTTGCTGGACGCGCAGGTACATCCGGAGAATTATCGTTCGTTGGTTGTGCGGGTGGCAGGCTATAGTGCTTTCTTCACCGGGCTGAGCAAAAACACACAGGACGATATTATCAGCCGTACCAGTCTGACGCAGTACTGAGATGACGGGATGCGTATTTGACATCCAGCGGTTTTCCGTGCATGATGGACCCGGTATCCGGACTACGGTATTTCTGAAAGGATGCCCGCTGCACTGCCGTTGGTGCAGCAATCCGGAATCACAGCGCGCGACACCGGAGCTGCTGCTGAATCCGGAGCTCTGTATCGGCTGCGGTGAATGTGCAGAGGTCTGTCCCACAGGTGCGACTGGGAAGAATGAATTTGATCGTAAGTGTTGTACTGGCTGTGGTGCGTGTGCCGAAGTTTGCTTTGCGGAGGCACGGACCATAAAAGGCCGGGAAATGACACCGGAAGCAGTTGTGGAAGTGGTTCGTAAGGACCGCAGCTTTTATGGCCGCACGGATGGCGGAGTCACCTTCAGCGGCGGCGAACCGTTGGGACAGATTGATTTTTTGGAGCAGACGCTGCGTCTGTGCAAGGTGGAGAAAATCAATACGGCAATTGAAACCTGCGGCTGTGCACCGTGGGAGAATTTGCAGCGCGCTGCACTGCTGAGCGATGTCTTCCTTTATGACATCAAGCACTTGGACGATGGGATTCACCGTGCATTTACAGGTGCACCTTGCAGCCCGATTTTGGAAAATTGCCGTCGGCTGGTGAAAGTAGCCAGGCAGGTGATTATCCGGGTTCCTGTGATTCCACAGTTTAATTTTGACGAGGAGACGATGACCCGGATTGTCCGATTTGCGGAAGCGCTTGGCGTGCCGGAAGTGGATTTCCTACCATTTCACCGATTGGCTGCGAATAAGTATCGCTATTTAAGCCGTACCTATTGGAATCCCGGCATTGACCGCTTGACGGCAGAGGAAGTGCAAGCCGTGACGGGAAAAATTCAGACACCGTTGAAGATTAAAATCGGTGGATGATGGGGACGAATCGTTATGGAGCGGGAAAATCATGAAATCTGTGGTATGGGCGGTTTGATTGCCGCGGGATTATGCAAAAGTCCTGCCATTTGCTGGGGATATTGACAGCAAAGAAGCGGAGCAGTCGGCGTATATTTTGAAGACTTGCTCCCTGCTGCAGGAACTGGCAAAGCACAATCGTGTATAGGATAAGATAAAATGAGCGGCTATTTGTTAGCCGCTCATTTATATATAGTCAACGAGGGTGTGACCCTTGAAAAATAGGTCGGAATCCGGTATAAAAGAGGAGATGATTGCCAAAAAAGAAAGAGAGTGGCGGAAAAGAATGAACAGAATGAAACGAATTGGCATATGGATGGCAGCAGCGCTCTGCCTGATTGGCACCGTGATGGCGGCAGAGCCTGCAGAGATTACAACGCACTGGGCAGGTACTGCGCTGCAGGCGGCAATGGATTGCGGTGTGCTCCAGGGAAATGAGAATGGGGAGCTACTGCCGGATGCTCCGGTAACAGGCGCTCAGACGATCACAATGTTGGAACGCGTATTGGGCCTGACTGTACGGGAGGCGGAACCGGGAGAGGCATGGTACATCCCGGCTGAAGAGACCGCGCGGGCATGGGGAATTTTGCCTGCGGATGCAGCCTGGAACCTGTCTGAACAACTGACACGCGAGCGCGCATTTTTCCTGATTTCCAATGCTTTCCAGCTGAGACAGACGGACCTGACGCCGTTGCAGGAATTTTCCGATGGTTCCGGACTTTCCGGTGATATGGCGCAGGCAGCTGCCGGATTGGTTGCTGTACATGCGGTGGAAGGCAGCAATGGTGCGCTCCGGCCACAGGCGGGCCTGACGCGGGCAGAATTAGTAACGCTTCTCTACCGATTGACGGGATTTGAGACAGAGAATGCGATTGTAAAGCCGTGTACCGAAACAGCGCTTCGTCAAAATGGAGAGACTTTCACAGGCGGATTGCTTGCCGCATCGGGCGTCGAGACAATTTCACTGCAGCATGTTACGCTGGATGGACCGCTGGTTGTGCACACTGCGGCGCTGCAGCAGGGCCGAATTGACGATACACAGGCATCGAGACTGGTGCTGGCGCAGCAGAGCGGTGCGGTTACGGTATCAGGTGGCGTTTATGCTGCGGTTCAGATTGGAACTGGCAGTGGTTCGGTGATACTCTCGAATGTGGATACGCCGGTTGTAGAGATTTTTGGAAATGACCGGGAAATTGACCTGCGCGGTATCAAGCTGGAGCGGCTGACGATCTGCGGCAGCGGAAATACGGTGCTGCTGGACGGTCGTAGTGAGATTGCGCAGCTTAAGGTACAGGCACCGGAAACGACCCTGAAGATTCAGGGTGAGATTGGTACGATTACAGTTGCCGGCGCAAATACGGCGATTTCCGGCGACGGTATGGCGCAGCAGATTCTGATTGCTGCAGCGGGGGTTGAAAATACGCTTCGTGCGAAAACAGTTCAGGAAGACATGGGCTTGACTCAGGTGAACATAACACTGGATGCACCGGTTGTACAGCCGGGTGGGATGCTTGTAGCAACAGCGACCATGACAGGCGTAGAGATGGAAAAGATTTGTGAGGCGCAGTGGTACCTGGACGGAAAAGCGGTCGCTGCGTTTTCCAACGCTTCCTATGTGTTAACAGAGAACACGGTTTCTCGCTTTAAGCAGGATGTAGCGTTCAGTAGAAAAATGCCGCTGACACATACCGTGGAACTAAAGCTTACCTATCATAATCCGATTTCCGGTGAGACGGAGCAGTTGGCACAGCAAGCGACGGTACAGATCCGCAACTATACTGAAGCGGAGTATCAGAAGCGGGATCAGGCGCTGGCGGCTAAGGTCAGCTGCAATTATGAAGGCGACTTCACGATGGACTACAACATCGATTACGATCTGCAGACCAAGGAAGCATTTGTCAATGCGGGCGGCTATGAGAGCAAAACGGACTATCTGCTCTGGATTAACCGCGCGACACAGAAGGTGAATGTTTTCACCGGCAGTAAGCAGAACTGGACTCTGCTGAAGACTTACCGTTGCGCGACCGGCGCAATGGCAACGCCGACACCGGTGGGTGTGACCTATGTGACTTATAAGCAGGACGGCTGGTATATGGGCAGCTATAATGTTTATTGGATTACCCGCTTTTACCCGGGGACTGGATATGCATTCCATTCCCGTGGCTACTATCCGGATGAGCGGCATGTGGCGCTGTGGCCGAATATCGGTTACCCGATGTCTGCTGGATGTATCCGCCTGTACGACGATGCCGCGAAGTGGATCCATGATACGATCCCGCTGAATACGACGGTTGTGATTTATTAACGGCTCGATCTGTTTCGCCCCGGCAAACGCACGCATATCGCGCGTTTGCCGGGGCGAATTTTTTGGGGAAATGAAAAAACCCCCGTCGGCAAGTGACCAATTTGCCGACGGGGGTTTATGTGAAAATGAAGGAAATGAAAGAACAACTTCCAACAATCTCATTCTATGGAAGAATTATTAAATATCCTAGTGGTAAGATATTAAATGTGCATTAAATGCAGCAGAGAGACAGAAAATGAAAAATGTTCACAAATAATTTATAATTCCTACAAAATATACAGGAAAAAGCCTATTGACAAATCAAAACGGTGGGTCTATGATGAAGAAAATGAATTAGCACTCAAACGCATAGAGTGCTAAAAACGATTGTCGGCAGTTGGAAAAGGAAATGAGGAAGAAACGCAGAAAAGAAAAACGGCTGCCGGAAAGGATGGGGCTTTATGAATGCACAAAAATATACGCAAAAATCTCTGGAGGCGATCCAGAGTGCACAGGAGTTGGCATTGGCCAATCAAAATCAACAGATTGAGCAGATTCATCTGCTTGTGGCACTGCTGCGGCAGGAAAATGGATTGATTCCGCAACTGATTAAACAGATGGGTGTAACACTGGAGAGCCTGGATGCAGCCGCAATGGCAGAGCTGAAAAAGCTGCCGCAGGTCACTGGCTCCGGCCGCGAAGCGGATAAGTATTACATTGCCAGAACCGTTGACGATGTATTCCAGACGGCAGAGCGGACAGCAGAGAGTATGAAGGATGAGTTTGTCTCGGTTGAGCATCTCTTCCTGGCACTGCTGGAATCGGGAGATAACACGGTTCGCAGTCTGATGAAAACCTACCAGATTGACCGGGAACGCTGCATGCAGGTACTGATGGAAATCCGCGGAAATCAGCGGGTGACATCGGATAGCCCGGAGGACACCTATGATGCGCTGAAAAAATACGGTACAGATATGGTAGCGCAGGCGCGGGACAAGAAGAGCGATCCGGTAATTGGCCGGGATGATGAGATCCGGAATGTAATCCGAATTCTCTCGCGGAAAACAAAGAATAACCCCTGCCTGATTGGTGAACCGGGTGTTGGTAAGACTGCAATTGTCGAAGGATTGGCACAGCGAATTGTACGCGGTGATGTCCCGAAGAGTTTGCAGGATAAAACAATTTTCTCGCTGGATATGGGTGCTCTGATTGCAGGTGCAAAATACCGCGGCGAATTTGAGGAACGGCTGAAAGCAGTTCTGGCAGAGGTCAAGAAGAGCGAGGGCCGAATCATCCTCTTTATTGATGAGATTCACACGATTGTCGGCGCAGGAAAGACCGAGGGCAGCATGGATGCAGGCAACTTGCTGAAGCCAATGCTGGCCCGTGGTGAACTGCACTGCATCGGTGCGACGACGCTGGACGAGTACCGGATGTATATCGAAAAGGATCCGGCACTGGAGCGTCGTTTCCAGCCCGTTATGGTCAACGAGCCGACCGTGGAGGACACTATTGCGATTCTCCGTGGCTTGGAGGAACGCTATGAGGTGTTTCATGGCGTTAAGATTACCGATCCTGCGATTATCGCGGCAGTGACGCTTTCCAATCGGTATATTACAGACCGATTCCTGCCGGATAAGGCAATTGACCTGATTGATGAGGCCTGTGCCATGATCCGCACGGAAATGGATTCTATGCCGACAGAACTGGATAAGGTTCGCCGGTCGATTATTCAGATGGAGATTGAAGAACAGGCACTGAAGAATGAAGAAGACAAGCTGTCGGTAGCCCGTCTGCAGGAACTGCAGAAAGAGTTGGCAGAACAGCGGGACGCCTTCAACACCATGCAGGCAAAATGGAACAATGAGAAAAACGCCATTTCCCGCGTGCAGGAGCTGCGGGAACAGATTGAGTCCCTGAACCGCCAGATTGAAACGGCAGAACAGAACTATGATCTGGAAAAGGCTGCGGAGTTGAAATATGGCCGTTTGCCGGAGGCAAAGAAGCAGCTGGAAGAGCAGGAACGGCTGGTACAGACTGGAAATGAGCAGAGCCTGCTGCGCAACAAGGTCACTGAGGAGGAGATTGCACAGATTATTGAGCGCTGGACCGGCATTCCGGTTTCCCGTCTGATGGAAGGCGAACGGGAGAAGTTGCTGCATTTGTCTGACACACTGCATAAGCGTGTGATTGGCCAGAATGAAGCAGTTGAGCGCGTGACGGAAGCCATTCTGCGGTCTCGTGCAGGCATTCAGGATCCGGGGCGCCCGATTGGCAGTTTCCTGTTTCTTGGGCCGACGGGCGTTGGTAAGACCGAACTGGCCAAGACGCTTTCAGAGGCGCTGTTTGACGATGAGCGTAATATGATTCGTCTGGATATGTCCGAATATATGGAAAAATTCTCGGTATCGCGTCTGATTGGTGCACCTCCCGGATATGTGGGCTATGAGGAGGGCGGCCAGCTGACGGAGGCTGTCCGGCGGAAACCCTATTCTGTGGTACTCTTTGATGAGGTAGAGAAAGCACATCCGGATGTGTTCAACACACTACTGCAGGTGCTGGATGATGGCCACATCACAGATTCACAGGGCAGAATGGTGGATTTCAGCAACACCATTATCATTATGACCTCGAACCTTGGCTCGCAGTATCTGCTTGATGGCATTGACGAGAATGGCGAGATTACGGAGGAGGCGCGCGAGCAGGTGCAGCAGCTGCTGAGAACGCATTTCCGTCCGGAATTCTTGAATCGTCTGGACGAGATTATTTTCTATAAGCCACTGACGAAGGAAAATATTACCGGGATTATTGATCTGCAGATTGCGGCGCTGAATCGCCGCCTGGCAGAGAAGCAGCTGACGGTGGAGCTTTCCCCGGAGGCAAAGCAGTATATTATTGATGCTGCTTACGATCCGCAGTATGGTGCCCGGCCGCTGCGCCGTTATTTGCAGCATACGGTTGAGACCCTGCTGGCACGCCGGATCATTCAGGGAGACATCCTTCCGGAAAGTCATCTGGTGGTAACGGTTCAGGACGACCAACTGCAAATTTCCGTTGCAGAATAAAATCAGAAACGAAATAAGGAAAGTACCCGGTCCGCAGCTGCGGACCGGGTACTTTTTTGTTTGTGCACGGACTGGTACACATAATATCGTACATTTGTTTTATTTTTACAGTCCAGGGTGTTTCGGTTTTCCGAAAAAACGCTTGTCAAAAAAATAATTTGCACAAAAAATCAATAGGTAACTTAGCTAAAAATGTTCAGACAAAATCATTCAAAAAGTAAAAAATAACGCGTCGATTGCGAAAAGAGTTCCATTTAGAATGAAAAGTGCTATAATCCGTTTGTGTAGAAAACTGCAAAGCAAGAAGTCACTCTGTCGGGGAGACGCTTTTCGCATTTCCATTGCTGTGAAATCTGTTTACAATGATGGAAATGCGAAAAGATGCCGGCACCCATCGGTGAATTCCTGTTGATGCAAGTTCAATTCTAGGAGGTTGTTTTCAATGGAAATGAAAAAGTTTGGCGTCGTTGGCGCCGGCATGATGGGTGCAGAGATCGCTCTGTGCTTTGCTCTGGCTGGCTATGAGACCGTTCTGGGCGATATCAAGCTGGAGTTTGCAGAGAATGGCAAGAAGCGCCTGGATGGCGTGCTGGCAAAGCGCGTTGCCAAGGGCAAGATGACCGAGGAGCAGAAGGCTGCTGCCCTGAACAACATCAAGGTTTCCTGCACTGCTGACAGCGTTGCTGATTATGCAGATTGCGACCTGATCGTTGAGGCTGCACTGGAAGTCTTCGAAGTTAAGGCTGGCATCTTCAGCCGCCTGGATGAGGCTTGCAAGGAGAGCACGATCATTGCTTCCAATACCTCTTCTATCTCCATCACCAAGCTGTCCACCGCTGTCAGCAAGGAGCGCGCTGCCAAGTTCATCGGCCTGCATTACAACAGCCCGGCCAGCGTCATGAAGCTGGTTGAGGTTATCCCGGCACTGAATACTGCCGCTGAGACCACTGAGGCCTGCAAGGCGATCCTGAAGCAGATCGGCAAGGAGCCGGTTCAGTGTAAGGATGTTGTCGGCTTTGGCCTGAACCGTCTGTTCCACTGCTTCTACCTGGAGGCTTGCCGCTTGGTTGAAGAGGGTGTCTGCACCGTCGAAGATGTCGATAAGATCTGCCTGTATGGTCTGGGTCATCCGCAGGGCATCTTCAAGCTGCTTGACATGCTGAACCTGAACCTGTCTGTCACGGTTGACAAGATCATGTTCGAGGCTTATGGCGACCGCTTCCGTCCGTCTGCTGATATGCAGCGTCTGGTCAATGCTGGCCATCTGGGCAAGCCGACCGGTTCCGGCTTCTACGATTGGGACGAGAACGGCAAGGTCATTGGCATGTCCGCTTACTACCGTAAGTAATCTGTCATTCAGACAGGGAGGAAAATCCAATGGAGCAGTTAACTTTTCAGAAGATCGGTCATGTGGGCGTCATTCAGGTCAACCGGCCTGAGGCACTGAACGCTCTGAACCGTGATATCATTGATGCGCTCGATGTCGAACTCGACAAGATCGCTGCGGATCCGGAGATCCGTGTACTGGTTATTGGCGGTACCCCGAACTTTGCGGCCGGCGCTGATATCAAGAGCATGGTTGAGTGTGATCCGGAGGGCGCAAAGAAGTTCTCTTTCAGCCCCACCTATCACAAGCTGATGAACCTGGCCATTCCGACCATCGCTTCGATCGGCGGCTACTGCTTCGGCGGCGGCATGGAGATGGCATTGACCTGCGATCTGCGAATTGCAGCGGACAATGCAAAGATGGGCCTGGTTGAGACCAACCTGGGCATTTTCCCCGGCGCAGGCGGTACCATTCGTCTGCCGCGCCTGATTGGCTATTCCCGTGCGCTGGAAATGATTATTTTCGGCAAGGTCCTGAAGGGGCCGGAAGCACTGGAGTGGGGCGTTGTCAACCGCGTTGTCCCGAAGGACGACCTGTGGGAAGAGACCATGAAGTGGGCAGAGAAGCTGTCTCTGCGCGCTCCGGTCGCTGTACAGGCTGCAAAGCGCACCATTAAGCGTGGCCTTGAGTGCGCAACGATTGCAGAAGGCGTTGACATCGAGGCAGAGGAATTTGCGAATCTGTTTACAACACATGACCAGAAGGAAGGCATGCGCGCCTTTATTGAAAAGCGCGATCCTGTCTATCTGGGCAAATAAGCGGATTTCTTGGAGAAGGGAGTGTTTCCCATGGCACCAATTAAATCGTTTGCTGCGCCGAGCAAGTACTTCCAGGGCAAGGATCTGCTCTTACATATGGGCGAGTACATTGGCTTTTTGGGTGATAAGTTCCTGGTCGTCACGGATAACATTGTCTATGGCCTGACCAAGGACAAGCTTGCTCAGGGCTTTGCGGCCGGCGACAAAAAGCTCGCTTATGAAGTGGAGATTTTTGGCGGCGAGTCTACTGCGGCAGAAGGCGAACGTATCGGCAACATTGCCCGTGAAAAGGGCTGCTGCGCAGTCGTCGGTATCGGCGGCGGCAAGGTGATCGATACCTCCAAGTATGCTGCGAACGAGTCTGGCCTTGCAACGGTTATTATTCCCACTGCCGCTGCATCTGATGCACCCTGCAGTGCGATGTCCGTCGTCTATGACGAAAATGGTGCATTTGTCGTTTCAAAGAAGATGAAGCACAATCCGGATGTTGTTCTGGTGGATACGCAGGTGATTGCAGAGGCTCCGGTTCGGCTGCTGCTGGCCGGCCTGGGCGATGCGTTTGCAACCTATTATGAAGCACGCTCTGCAAAAGCGTCCGGTGTTGACAACTTCACCGGCGGTAAGCGGAATGAAGCTGGCTATGCGATGGCGGTGCTCTGCAATGAGCTGCTGCTGAAATATGGCCTGGCGGCAAAAGAGTCTGTAATGAAGAAGGAATGGTCCGAAGCGGTCGATATGATTACAGAGGCTAACATCTTCCTCAGCGGTCTTGGCTTTGAGAATAATGGCTGCGGCATTTCCCATGCTGTTTACAGCGGCATGACGAAGGTCTGGGATCCGTTCCCGGTTATGCATGGCGAAGCAGTTGCGTTTGGCGTTCTGGTTCAGCTTGCGGCAGAGTATGACAACGCTGGCAAGGTAGATGAGCGCGAGTGGAACGAAGTGAAGAGCTTCTACCAGTCCGTGGGTCTGCCGATGTCCTTAAAGGATCTCGGCATTGAATGCGATGACGAGATGATGCACAAGCTTGCGGAGGCGATTAACACCATCGCCAACGCACATAAGATGCCCTTCGAGGTGGACGCAGCACTGCTGTACCGCGCACTTGTGAAAGTGAACACCTGCACAATCTGAGCGAAGAATTTACAAATATGGGGGTCACCTGCAGACCCCCATCATATAGAAGTGTAAAAAATAGAAGTGTTATAAAAGATTGGAGAAAAAATTATGAAAGAATTTAAGCGTATCATGGCAATGTTCCTGGCACTGATTCTTGTTTTCTCTCTCGCGGCTTGTGGCACCGACGGCAACGATACTTCTGATAATAGTAATCCTACCGACAATAGCACTACCGATAACAACACTTCCGATAATTCTGATGTTCAGTACGATGAAATCACACTGAACATTGCAGGCTCCGCTTCTGAGAGCCATCCGGTTTCTCAGGGCATGCTGAAGTGGGCCGATTTGGTGGAAGAGCGTACAAATGGCAAAGTTCAGGTTGAAACATTCCTGAATGCAACCTTTGGTACCGGCACCGCCATTATCGAATCCATTCAGTCCGGCTCCGTCCAGCTGGGCGAGGGCTCCCTGTCTTCCTTTGCTTCCTTTACGCCTGATACACAGTATACCGGTGTTCCGTTCTCTTTCGATTCCCGTGAGCATGCTTACGCATGGACCGAGACCGACTTTGCAGAGAACCTGAAGCAGGAAGTCATTGACAGCACTGGCATGTACATCCTTGGCTGGTTTGAAAACGGCATCCGCATGCTGTCCAACAGCAAGCATCCCGTTACTTGCCCCGCTGACATGAAGGGTTTGAAGATTCGCGTTATGGATTCCCCAATTTACATTGAAATGTTCACCGAGATGGGCGCTTCTGCAATGCCGATGGCTTATTCCGAGCTGTACACCGCACTGCAGCAGGGTACCGTTGATGGTCAGGACAACCCCTATGCGACTTTCGTTTCAACCAACTATTTTGAGGTTCAGAAGTACTTCACCGACCTGTCCCACACTTTCGATTTCACGGTTTTCTTTATGAGCAATGATGTGCTCGAAAGCCTGAACGATGCAACCCGCGAGGTTCTGATTGAGTGCGGTAAGGAAGCGGAAGATTATCAGCACGATTTGATGATCAATGTAGAAGGCGACCTCATCCAGACAATCAAGGACAACGGCGTCGAGATGTACTTCCTGACCGACGACGAGCGTCAGCTGTTCCGTGAGTCTACTACCGGTATTGAAGATTGGTTCAAAGCCAATGTCAAGACTGTGCAGACATGGGATGATTTCCAGACTTCTCTGGAGCAGGCGCGTGAGATGATTGCCTGAGTTGGCGATGTGCATGTAGATTGAAGAATCTGACGCACTGCTGCTTGCGCAGCACTGAAATCGACTTAAAAGAATGCAACATTCTTTTTAAGTAATAAACAAATGGAGGAAAAACAATGAAAGAATTCAAGAAGGTTATCGCACTTCTGCTGGCTCTGATGCTGGTCTTCTCTCTGGCAGCCTGCAGCAACGATAACAACAACACCAACACCAACGACACCAACAATGGCGATGCTGCTACTGACAACAACACCGCCGACAACAATGGCGATGTTGAGTATGACGAGATCACGCTGAACATTGCTGGTACCGCGGCTGAGACCAACAATGTCTCTAAGGGCATGCTGAAGTGGGAAGAGCTGGTCGAAGAGAAGAGCGGCGGCAAGGTTCAGGTTGAGGTCTTCCTGAACGCTACCTTCGGCACCGGCACTGCAGTTATCGAGTCCATCCAGGCTGGCTCCGTTCAGCTGGGCGAGTGCTCCCTGGCTTCCTACGCTTCCTTCTGCCCCGATGTTCAGTACACCGGCGTTCCGTTCGCCTTCGATAGCCGTGAGCATGCTTACGCTTGGACCGAGACCGACTTCGCTCAGCAGCTGAAGCAGGAAGTTATTGATGCCACCGGCATGCACATCCTGGGCTGGTTCGAGAACGGCATTCGTATGCTGTCCAACGGCAAGCACCCGGTTACCTGCCCGGACGACATGAAAGGCCTGAAGATCCGCGTTATGGACTCCCCGATCTACATCGAGATGTTCACCGAGATGGGCGCTTCCCCCACGCCGATGGCTTACTCCGAGGTTTACACCGCTCTGCAGCAGGGCACTGTTGATGGCCAGGATAACCCCTACTCCATCTTCGTTTCCACTAACTACTATGAAGTTCAGAAGTACTTCACCGATCTGGCACACACCTTCGACTTCACCGCTTTCGTTATGAGCGAGGAAGTTCTGAACAGCCTGAACGACGCTACTCGCGAGCTGATGATCGAGTGCGGCAAGGAAGCTGAGGAGTATCAGCATCAGGTCTCCATCGAGGCTGAGGCTGACAACATCCAGAAGATCAAGGACGAGGGCGTTGAGCTCTACAACCTGTCCGACGACGAGCGTCAGCAGTTCCGTGATTCCTGTGCAGGCATCAAGGATTGGATGGCTTCCAATGTTAAGACGACCCTCACTTGGGATGATTTCCAGGCTTCCCTGGAGGAGGCTAGAGCATAATTGGTCAGCTGACCAGTTACTGCAACAGCTGTAAATTCTTTGTGGATGCGGCCCCCGGCATGGGGGTCGCACCCACAAATTCTGGGTTTCTCAATTAACTTCAGAGGGATTTCCCCTCTACCTTATTTCTGCCTTATTTCGCACCTATGAGAAAGGTTAGGGTCCGTAAATGAATGTTTTGAAAAAGATTGACGACAGTCTGGAGAAAGTCCTTCTGGCTGTCATCTTCGCCCTGATGGTTCTCGCCATTGTCTGGCAGCTGATTATGCGCTGGACCGGCGGCAACCTGTCCTGGACGGAGGAAGCTGCTCGTTACCTCTTCATCTGGCTGGGCTGGCTTGGCATGGCTGAGTCTCTGCGGCAGAGAAAGCACATCAAAGTCGAATTCCTGGAGCTGGTCTTCAAGGAAAAGGGCAAGATGTTCCTGGCTCTGTTTGTAAATGTTGCATTCTTCATTTTCTGCGTAATTGTTCTGAAACTGGAATTTGATCAGTTCTATCGTGTTACCTTTAAGTTCGTTCAGCGGTCTCCCGCTATGATGCTGCCGATGGGCTGGGTCTATGCCGGTCCGTGCGTTGGCTGCATTCTGATGATCTACCGCCTGATCCGTGACTCCATTGCCCGCGTGCAGGAGTACAAGGCATTCGAAGCAAACAATGATAAGGAGGGCAAGTAAGTATGGCTAGTGCAGGTATGTCCGCCTTAATCATTTTTGGCTTGTTCTTTGTGTTCGTTTTTCTGACGATCCCGATCGGCGTCTCCGTCGGTCTGTCCCTGTTTATTTACTATGTAACTTACAGCACCCAGGCCCTGTCTACCATCGGCCCGTGGTTGCTTTCCGCGCTCGACTCCTTCCCGCTGATGGCTATCCCGTACTTCATCCTTGCGGGCGCCCTGATGGAAGGCGGTGGCCTTTCCAAGCGCCTCTGTGCAGTTGCTGACGCATTTGTTGGTTGGCTGCCCGGTGGTATCGGTATTGTTACCATTGTTTCCTGCGCATTCTTCGGCGCTATCTCCGGTTCTGCTCCGGCAACGGTTGCAGCTATCGGTGTCGTTATGCTCCCGGCTATGCTGGAGGCTGGCTACGACAAGCTGTACTCCACTGCTCTGATTGCAGCTTCCGGCTGCTTGGGCACCATCGTTCCGCCCTCCATCCCGATGGTTGTCTTCGGTACTTCTACCGATACTTCCGTTGGTACCCTGTTCATGGCTGGTTTCGGCCCGGCTCTGGTTTTCTCCGGCTGCCTGATCGTTCTGAACGAGATTGTCTGCATCCGCAGCGGTTGGAAGGGCAACGGCAAGGGCCTGCACCTGAAGGCAATCCTGCTGTCTCTGAAGGACGGCATCTGGGCCCTGCTGGTTCCGGTTATCATCCTGGGCGGTATCTATGGCGGCTTCTTCACTCCGACCGAAGCAGCTGTTGTCGCCGATGTCTACGGCCTGCTGGCTGGTATTCTGATCTACCGTGAGCTGAATATTAAGAAGGTTTACAAGTGCCTGGTGGATTCCGCTGTCACCAACGGTAACATTATGCTCCCGTGCTGTACCGGTACGGTGCTTGCAAAGGTTATCTCCCTGGTTAAGGTTCCGGATATGGTCGTTCATGGCCTGACGAACCTGTCGGATAACGGAATTGTGGTTCTGCTGATTATTAACGGCATCTTGCTGATCGTTGGTATGCTGATGGATACCATCGCTGCTATCATCGTTCTGGCCCCGATCCTGACGCCGGTTGCTGTGAACTTCGGCTGGAATCCGGTTCACTTCGGCTTGATCATGGTCGTTAACCTGTCCATCGGCTTCATCACGCCTCCTGTCGGCGTCAACCTGTTCGTTGCTTCCGGCATGGCAGATGTTCCGTTTGTTGACCTGGCTAAGAAGATCGTTCCGTTTATCTTAATCCTGCTGATTGCATTGCTGGTGGTTACCTACTGCGAGCCGCTGGTTATGACCATCCCGAACCTGATGAACGGCGGCTAATCCGCGAAAGGTGATTAAAATGAATAATCTGTTTGATATCTCCGGAAAAAAAGCAATTGTCACTGGCGCGAGCCGTGGTCTGGGCCGCTCGATGGCACAGTGCCTTCATGATGCTGGCGTGACGCTGGTAATTATGGGCACCAATGAGAAGATCGTTGCAGTTGCCAATGAGATGACTACGCCTGAATGCCCGGTTTATCCGGTTATGGCAAACTTCAAAGACAATGCTGCAGTTGCAGCTGCCTTTGAGGAAGCAATGAAATATCTGGATAATGATATTGACATTCTTGTCAACAATGCCGGCATGCAGGAGCGTCATCCCTCGGTGGAATTCCCGATTGAGTCTTGGAACACGGTTCTGAATGTCAACTTGACTTCCGCTTTTATTTTGTCGCAGCTGGCCGCAAAGGTGATGATCCCTAAGGGCTATGGCAAAATTATCAATACTGCATCTCTGCTGGCCTTCCAGGGCGGCTATACCGTTCCGGCCTATGCAGCTGCAAAGGGCGGCATCAAGCAGATGACAATGGCGTTTGCCAACGAGCTCTCTGAAAAGGGTATCAATGTCAATGCAATCGCTCCCGGTTACATGGACACGGATAACATCGCTGGCATTAAAGCCGACGAAGCACGCTTGAAGACTATTATGGATCGTATTCCGGCGAAGCGCCTTGGCAAGCCGGAAGATCTGAATGGCGTTCTGCTGTATCTGGCTTCCCATGCTTCTGACTATTCCTGTGGTTCTGTCATCATTGTTGATGGCGGTTGGATGGGTCGTTGACGGAAGTGTGGAAATCCGCATTCCGGCTGGCGTGATTTCGTAAAATCAATTAGATAAGGAGCCGGACCGGCATACAGCCCTGAGGCTTACAGAGCAAGAAACCCATTTTGCAACTGTATTCTTTCATTGTATGCGGTCCGGCTCAGCTTTTTTCACAATCAAACTTTCTGTAAGCCTTGAAAAATTAGAAAGTTTGGACTATAATCTATGTGTCATCAATCGGCCTTTTTTGACCGAATATAGCAAGGAGTGGAGATTTTTGGAAGAGACGAAAATGACTTCTAAACAGTTTCTGAATGAGCTTACAGCCAAGCATTACAATGGCGCGCTGCAGGCGAAGGCAGAAGGTAAGCCCGTTGCTTGGGCTGTCTCGATTTGCCCGCAGGAGCTGTTCGAGACCCTCGATATGCATGTCGTTTATCCGGAAAACCATGCAGCTGGTATTGGTGCCCGTCATGAGGCACTGAAGTTCATTGAGCACGCAGAAGGTGTCGGCTACTCCGCCGATATCTGCTCTTATGCGCGTATCAACATGGCTTATACCGACATTCCCCATGCGGAGTCTCAGGACATTCCGCTGCCGGACATCATTCTGGTTTCCGGTAACATCTGCACCACCGTTATTAAGTGGTGGGAGAACCTGGCAAAGAAGCTGCGTGTTCCCTGCGTTTACATCGACACGCCGTTCAACCACACCTATGATGTGCCGGATCATGCCACCGAGTTCCTGCGTCATCAGATGGAGACTGCAATCATCCAGCTGGAGGAGTTCTCCGGCAAGAAGTTTGACTTCGATAAGCTGTCCGAAGTCATGAAGCTGTCCAACGCCACCTGCCAGTGGTGGAAGGCTGCAACTGACCTGGCTGCAAACAAGCCGTCCCCGCTGAATGGCTTTGACATGTTCAACTACATGGCAATCATGGTCTGCATGCGTGGTAACGCTGACGGCCACAAGCTGTTCAAAATGTGGTATGATGAGCTGAAGGCAAAGGCTGATGCCGGCAAGGGCCCGTGGAACTCCGCAGAGGAGAAGTACCGCATTATGTGGGACGGTATTGCATGCTGGCCGCATCTGTCCACCACCTTCAAGATCCTGAAGAAGTACGGCATTAACATGGCGACTTCTACCTATCCGGAGTCTTGGAATGTCCGTTACGAGACCAATGACCTGACCGGTATGGCAAAGGCTTACACCGTTAACTATGCAAACCGGAACCTGGACTTTGGCACTGACTATCTGAAGAAGCTGGTTGATCAGTTCAACCTGGATGGTGTTCTGTACCACTCCAACCGCAGCTGCAAGCTGATGGACTTCCGTCAGTATGAGGTTCGCCGCCGTGTTGAGGGCATGACCGGTATCCCGACCACCATGTTCGACGGTGACCAGACCGATCCGCGCAACTTCTCCGAGGCACAGTACGAGACCCGCGTTCAGGGCCTTGTCGAAATGATGGACAAGAGAAAGGCTGCAGGGAGGTAAGTAAAAATGGCTGATTATAAGGAACTGATTGCTGAGCTCGTCGCTGCTGGCGAGACTCCGGCAAAAACGATTGCAAAATCTATGAAGGATACGGGTAAGAAAGCGATTGGCTGCTTCCCGCTTCATATCCCGGAAGAGATCATCTATGCTTGCAAGTACCTGCCGGTTGGCATGTGGGGCGGCAAGACCGATCTGAAACTGTGCGATACTTACATGCAGAGCTTCTGCTGCACCATTATGCGTGCAAACCTGGAGTTCGGTATGAAGGGCACCTACAATATGCTCAGTGGTGTCGTTATGTCCACCATGTGTGATACGCTGAAGTGTGTTTGCGAAGACTGGAAGATTGCTGTTCCGCAGGTTCCGCTGATCCCGATCGTCTATGCACAGCAGCGCTTCCATCAGGAAGGCGTTGAGTACATGAAGACCGAGTTCCAGCGTGTCCGCCATCAGCTTGAAAAGCTGGAGGGCCGCATGGTTATGGATCGCGATGTTGAAGCTGCATTTGAGATGTACGAAGATTATCGTGCAACGATGCGTGAGTTCGACAAGGTTTGCGCAGACTACCCGGTGACCATGAACGCTTATAACCGCCACCTGGTGATCAAGGCTGGCTTCTTCATGGATAAGGCAATCTACAAAGAGAAGATTAAGGCAATTATCGCTGGCCTGAAGACGCAGCCGAAGGAAGATGTTGCAATTCGTGTGGTTGCTACCGGTCTGCTGTCTGAGCCGAACGAAATCCTGAAGATCTTCGGCGAGAACGGTATCGCTGTTGTCGGCGATGATCTGGCACAGGAGTCCCGCCTGTGGCGTACTCCGGCCCGTGACTACGGCAATGTCTGGGAGAAGATGGCTTATCGTGTTCAGGATCAGAAGGGCGACTGCTTCTTCTATGAGCCGGACAAGAAGCGTGGCCAGATGATGATCGACATGTGCAAAGAGCGCAATGCAAAGGCCGTTGTCGTCTTCATGATGAAGTTCTGCGATCCGGAAGAGTTTGACTACCCGATCTATAAGAAGGAACTGGATGACGCAGGTATCCCGCATCTGTACCTCGAAGTCGATCAGCAGATCGAGTCCTTTGAGCAGATCCGCACCAGAATCCAGGCCTTTGCGGAGCAGTTCTAATCGACTAAAGGAGAAATTCAACTATGTATATGGGTATTGATATCGGTTCCTCGTCGTCTAAGGTTGCACTTGTTAACGATCAAAAGGAACTGGTTGCGACGGCAGTTGTCAACAAGGGTACCGGCACAGACGGCTGTAAACAGGCACTGCAGGAAGCCTTGGACAAAGCAGGCGTGACGAAGGATGATATTGAATTTACCGTCGCAACTGGTTATGGCCGCATTACTTATAAGGAAGCTGATAAGCAGATTACTGAGTTGTCCTGCCATGCTAAGGGAGTTGCGTATTTGGTAAAGGATGCCCGTACGATCATTGATATCGGTGGTCAGGACGCCAAGGTCATTAAGCTGGATGCGAATGGCCAGATGGTGAATTTCGGCATGAATGAAAAGTGCGCAGCTGGTACCGGACGCTTCCTGGAAGTTATGGCGCGTGTTCTTGGCTGTACACTGAGCGATCTGTCCGATCTTGCAAAACAGTCTGATAAGGAAGTTTCGATCAGCAGTGTTTGCACCGTCTTTGCAGAGAGCGAGGTTATCTCGCAGCTCGCAGGTGGCGAAAAGATTGCGAATGTTGCCCGAGGTGCGCATGTTGCAATTGCAAAGCGCGTTGCTGGTATGTGCAACCGTGTTGGTGTTGAGCCGAAGGTTGTTATGACTGGCGGTGTTGCATTGAATGCAGACATGGTGGACTGCATGGCAAAAGAATTGGGCGTTCCTGTTCAGGCAGCGCCGGATTGTCAGGCAGCTGGCGCAATCGGAGCGGCATTGGCGGCCTATGATGCTGCAAACCGCAAATAATTGACCATGATCAAGTGAATAGAATTTCCCTCTCCCATTTTTGGATCCGAATATTGAACCTGAATGGGAGAGGGATTTTTCTATCTTTGCAGCCAAAGTTCAGATGCGCTGACCACGCAAACGATTTGGGCCTGCAGAGGTGTCCCAGCGATCCCCAAAAGTAGGCAACTGTGTTACCCGCGTAGAAACCCAGATGTGAAAATGAAGAAAACTGAAAAGGAGTATCGATTCTGATGGATGCAATTCGAATTCATGAGAGAGACAATGTTGCAGTTGCACTGAAAGACCTGCAAAAAGGTGAAATACTGGAAGTTGCGGGCCAGTCTATTGTGCTGCAGGACAACATTCCAAATGGGCACAAGGTGGCACTTGCGCCAATTGCAATCGGGGAGGCTGCAATTAAATACGGCAATCCCATCGGCATTGCAACTGCAGCAATTGCAGTCGGAAATCATGTTCATGACCACAACTTGAAATCCGGCGCAGATGATCGCAGAACCTATACCTACAATTTCCAATCTGAGGGAACTGTGCTGCATGGGCACAGCGATAAGACCTTTCAAGGGTATCTCAGAAAAAACGGAACGGCCGGAATTCGAAATTATCTGCTGATTTTGCCGACGGTTTTCTGTGCAAATGGGCCAATGGATCGGCTGGCACAGATGGTCTCGGCAAAGTATCCGGCGTGTGAGAACTTTGACGGCGTGTTGGCACTGCACCAGGAGTTTGGCTGCAGTCAGGCAGAAGATGATCTTCGCCTGACGGCCGAGACGATGGCGTCATTTATGGCAAACGGAAATTTTGGCGGCATTTTGATCCTGAGCCTTGGCTGTGAAGTCAATGATTTGGTCAACTTGAAACAGTATATCGGGGACGAAGTAGACCCGGAGCGCGTCCGCTATATGGTGCTGCAGGATACAGACAATGAGTTTACAGAGGGCATGAAGCTCTGTGATGAATTGATGGAAAAGATAAAGCGGGATCGCCGCGAAGCGATCAATATGGAGAAGCTCCATATTTGCTTTAATTGCGGTGGTTCAGATGGATTTTCCGGCATTACAGCGAATAAGCTGCTGGGTAAGGTCTGTAATCGATTAGTTGCAGAAGGTGCGACGACCAGTATTACAGAGGTCGCAGAGATGATCGGCGGCGAGCAGATTTTGATGAACCGGGCGATCAATGAACAGGTCTACCAGGACATTGTGGATCTGATTTATCGGAATTTGGATTTCTACGGGAAGTTTGGCCTGAAGATGAATGAGAATCCAACGCAAGGGAATAAAGCGGGCGGCTTAACCACGATCGAAGACAAGTCGTTGGGCTGTATTCAGAAGGGCGGAGACTGCGCTATTTATGAGGTAGTCAAATTCGGAAAACGGGCAACACAGAAGGGCTTTATCTTGGTAGAAGGTCCCGGCAATGATTTGACGGGTGTCACAGCACAGATTGCGGCAGGTGCGGTATTGACGATTTTTACCACTGGCCGTGGTACTCCGGCGGGCTTTGGCGGTCCGCTGTACCGACTGACCTCCAATAGTCGGATTGCGAACAAGAAGCCAATGTGGACGGATTATAACTGTGGCCCGATGCTAGAAACGGATGATCCTGAGGTGCTGCAGAAGATGGAGGCTGACCTCTACGATGGAATTATGGCAACTGTAAACGGAGAATACAGAACACGCAATGAGATTAACGGGTATTATCTGTATGGCACCTTCCGCACAGGACCGAATATGTAATAAAAAGCGCGCAGGCATTTGCCTGCGCGCTTTTTACAAAGATTGACATCATCCTGCAGCGGCGATAAAATAGGAATGCCAAATTTGGAAGGCAGAACATCACAGTATGGAGGTAGAATCATGGATGCAATTCGAATTTATGAAAATGATAATGTGGCAGTTGCATTACGGGATTTGAAGCAGGGAGAGACCATTCAAGTCGCTGGTCAGAAAATCCCGGTGCTTGCGGATATTCCCAACGGGCATAAAATTGCACTGAAAGCAATTGCAGCTGGAGAAACAGCGATCAAGTATGGCAATGCAATCGGCACAGCAACGGAGAATGTACCGGTTGGCGGTTATGTGCATGATCATAATTTGAAGTCCAATGCAGATGGACGGCGAACCTATACTTACCAGTTTGATTCGAGCAAGACGGTTTTGCGGGGACACTCTGATAAAACATTCCGCGGCTATGTCAGAAAAAACGGTGCAGTTGGTGTCCGAAATTATCTGCTGATGCTGCCGACTGTATTTTGTGCCAATGGCCCGACAGAGAGACTGGCAAAAATGGTCGAGGAGAAATATCCTGCCTGTGCCGATTTTGACGGTGTGCTGGCATTGCACCAGGAGTTTGGATGCAGCCAGGCAGGGGAAGACCTGAAGCTGACCGCAGAGACGATGGCTGGATTTATGACCAACGGCAACTTTGGCGGTATTCTGGTTGTCAGCTTGGGGTGTGAGGTTAACGATCTTGTTAATCTGCGCAAGTACATGGGAGAAGATCTGGATCCGGAGCGAATTCGTTTTCTGGTTCTGCAGGATGAAGATGACGAGTTTGAGGCGGGTATGAAGCTCTGTGACGAATTGATGGAAAAAATTGAGCAGGATCACCGGGAAGAGGTCAACATTGAAAAGCTGCATATCGCATTTAACTGCGGCGGATCGGATGGATTTTCGGGCATTACCGCCAATAAATTGCTGGGCCGGGTTTGCAATCGTCTGGTTCGGGAAGGTGCCACAACCAGTATTACAGAGGTCTCGGAGATGATTGGCGGTGAGCATTTGCTGATGAATCGCGCAATTGACGAAAAAGTATTTCAAGATATCGTTGACATGATCTACCGAAATCTGGATTTTTATGAGAAGTTCGGCTATAAGATGAATGAAAACCCGACGCAGGGCAACAAAGCGGGCGGTTTAACCACGATTGAAGATAAGTCGCTGGGCTGTATTCAGAAGGGCGGTGACTGTGCGGTATATGAGGTTGTCAAATATGGTCATCGTGCTACCAAGCAGGGCTTCATTCTGGTGGATGGTCCCGGTAACGATCTGACCGGTATTACGGCACAGATTGCAGCTGGTGCAGTGTTGACGATTTTCACTACCGGCCGCGGCACGCCGGCTGGTTTTGGTGGTCCGCTGTTCCGGCTCGCTTCCAATAACCGTCTGGCAGCGAAAAAGCCAAAATGGATTGATTATAACTGCGGTCCGATGCTGGAGACAGAAGATCCGGCAGTCGTCCAGCAAATGGAGGATGAACTGTACGAGGCGATTATGAAGACTGTCAATGGAGAATATCGTACGCGGAATGAAACCAATGGATATTATATGTATGGCACCTTCCGCGTTGGTCCCAACATGTAACAAAAAAACCTGTCGAAGCAACGCTTCGACAGGTTTTTTTAGGTATGACTTGCGTGGTGATGTTTTTCCACCAGAATGCTGCTCACGGAAGAATAGATTACGCCAAGAATAATTAAAATACCGCCGATGACAGTACCGGCAGAAAGTTTCTCGTCTAATAACAGGACGCCTAAAATCATAGCGGTCAACGGCTGCATGGGATAGAAAAGAGAACAGGTAGAGGCTTCACAGCGGGACAGGCAGACATTCCAAAGTGTATGACCAACAATGGTGCTGACGCCGCCGCTGTAGAGTGCGCACAGCCAGACTTGAGGATTCAAAAAAGCACGCTCAACACCGGGGTGTGTAATCATCATAAACAATACAAGCGGAATGGTGGCCAGTTCTGCAAAATATAGCTCCCATCGCGTCAGCGTGACCGGATCATATTTGTGCGTCATGATTCGAATTAAGACACTGACATAGGCCCAGAAGAAAACTGCCAGGAATGAGAAAAGAATTCCGATTGGGTGGGCGATTTCACCAAAGCCAACGATGCAAAATGCACCAATCACCGCGATTGCAAGGCAGAGCAGCTTATGAATGTTGATGTGCTCATGTAAGATTACTACGGCCAAAATGCAGATGACAACGGGGTTCATAGCATTGATCAGAGAAGAGACACCGGCACCGGCGTATTTTGTGCCATAGGTTTGAAATCCAAGTGAGATGGTATAGCCGACAATGCCAACGAACGCGACCATTGGCAGATCCTTTTTTGTGACATGATAACGGGCACGCTGCTCCGGTGAAAGGTGTTTTTTAGGACGGAGCGCGTCCACCACGGTCAGGCCCACGCAGGAAACGCCGAAACGCATCATTAGAAATACAAAAATATCAGACTGAGAAGAGGCAATTTTACTGGTAATATAGGCAGAGCCCCAGATGCTGATTGCCAAAATCAGCAATAAAAATGTGACAACTTGATTGGAAACATGTGACTTGTTTTCCAAGAATGTTCAGATCCTTTTTCAGCCCCGCACAAAGCAGGACGACTTTTGCACAAGAAATCGGCCTCCGGATTTGATCCGGAGGCCGATATTTTTGATTTGTGCCAGAATTAGCGACGCAGGTTCTCGATCAGTGCGGTAGCACCCAGACCGCCGCCGCAGCAAGCGGAGATGATGCCATACTTGCCGCCAGTCTTCTCCAGCTGACGCATTGCGAAGATGGAAATACGGGCACCGGAAGCGCCGTTCGGATGGCCGATGGAGATTGCACCGCCATTCGGGTTCCACTTGGACTGGTCGATAGTCAGACCGGTCTCTTTCTCCATCATGTGAATAACGCCCAGGTTCTGTGCAGCAAAAGCCTCGTTGCACTCAATGACATCGATATCCTTCAGCTGCAGGCCAGCCAGCTTCATTGCCTTCAGGTTGGAGAAGGTGGGAGCCAGACCCATCAGGTCTTCGTAGTAGCCGCAGTGTGCACAGGTCACCCAACGAGCGATCGGCTCATAGCCCAGCTCTTTTGCCTTTTCTGCGGTCATGACCAGCAGGAAAGCGGCACCGTCGTTCAGGCCGGAGGAGTTACCGGCAGTGGTAACACCATCAGGGTTGATCGGACGGAGCTTGGACAGACCCTCCATGTTGGTGCCGGGACGGGGGAACTCGTCCTTGTCAACGACGATTTCCGGCGTCTTCTTGGTAGCCGGAATGGTGATCGGCAGGATTTCCGGGCCGATGGTGCCATTCTTGTAGCCCTCCTGCAGGCGAGCCTGGCTGCGGACGGAGTACTCGTCGCAAGCCTCACGGGAAATGCCGCAGGTCTTTGCAATCTTATCGCTGACGCTGATCATGGAGATGTCGCGCTCAGCGATCGGGGTCAGGCCTTTCTCGTACAGCATCGGAGCCATTTCCTTGTAGGGAGGGGTGATGCTGGACATGAATGCCGGATGCTGGGAATGGCACTCCATGCCGCCGCAGATAGCGATCTCAGCCATACCCATCTTAATCTTCCAAGCAGCCTGGTTCAGAGCCATGATGGAAGAACCGCACTGCATCTCAACGAAAGTTGCGGAAGTCTCATAGGGCAGGCCGGAGTACAGGCATGCGTAGCGGGCGATCAGCTGCGTCTTGGAGTCACCGTGGGCGCAACCAGCAATGACACTGTCGACAAAGCCACGCTCCATAATGCCGGACTTCTTGACCAAACCCTTGATGATCTCGCCGCCGATTTCACAGGCAGCGAAGTCACGGAGGCCGCCGCCCAGTCTGCCGAAGGCAGATCTTGCATAGTCAACAATAACTACTTCGCGTTCACTCATCTTATTAACCTCCCGCTTAGCGTCTCAGATTCTCAATGATGGTGGTGGTACCATGACCGCCACCGCAGCAAGCGGAGAACAAACCGTACTTGCCGCCGTTTCTCTCCAGCTCCTTCATTGCGAAGATGCCGATACGAGCGCCGGAAGCGCCATTCGGGTGGCCAATGGAGATTGCGCCGCCGTTCGGGTTCCACATGCTCTGGTCGATTTTCTTACCGATCTGGTTCTCAAGCTCGTAAATGACGCCCAGGTTCTGTGCAGCAAATGCCTCGTTGCACTCGAAGACGCTCAGATCGTCCATGGTCAGGCCAGCCATTTTCAGAGCCTTCAGGCTGGAGAAAGCGGGGCCGATGCCCATGTAACGCGGCTCAACACCGATATCAGCACCGATGACCCAGCGGGCGTAAGGCTCATAGCCGAGCTCCTTAGCCTTGTCAGCAGTCATCATCAGAACGAAAGCAGCACCGTCGTTCTTACCGGAAGCGTTGCCGGCAGTGGTAACGCCACCCTCCAGAACGGGCTTCAGCTTGGACAGGCCAGCCATGCTGGTCTCCGGACGGGGGAACTCATCCTTGTCAAAGACCTGCTCCGGAGTTTTCTTGGTTGCGGGCTTGACATAGGGGATGATCTCGTCGCCGATCAGGCCGGAAGCATAAGCGGCGGCCAGACGCTCCTGAGAACGCAGTGCATATTCATCACATGCTTCACGGCTTGCGCCCCATTTAATTGCCATGCCATCGGAAACCTGAATCATGGAGATATCCTGATCCGGAGTCGGAGCTAGGTGCATCTTCAGCGGGGTCGGGCCGATCTGCTTATAGGGCTGAACGGTAGTGCTGTAGTAGGTCGCGGAGGTGGAATGGGACTCCATGCCGCCGGCAATCATAATGTCAGCAAAGCCCAGAGCGATCTGTGCAGCTGCGTGGTTGATGGAAGTGATAGCAGAGCCACACTGCATCTCGATGTAATGGCACTCCGTTTCAATGGGGAGGCCGGCGCCGAGCGCGGCATAACGGGAGGGGTTGAAGGCCTTGATGTCGCCCTGGGCACTGCCGCAGACAACACCGTCAACCGTTGCCTTCTCCATCACCTTGGTCTTCTCAAGCAGGCCTTTGATGACCAGAGAAGCGATGTCGGTAGAGCAAAGGTCTTTCAGGCCGCCACCCTGTTTTCCGAAAATAGAGCGCGCGCCGTCTACAAATACTACTTCACGCATACTAGTATTTCCTTTCTGTTTCATATTTGCCGATTTTTCCGCCGTTCTGGCCGCAATTGATCAGCCGATCCGGTTTCCGAATCAGATACTATAAATATAAGATACCAAGATCCGCGCGAAGTGTAAAGGAAAACCGCGCTTTTTCCCTGATTTTTATTCATAATTATTGAAATGGATTGACATAATGTCAAAAAACTGTGCAAAAGAACGGATAAAAATGGAGAAGATTCCCTGCGAAAATCAGCTGTGCTCTGTGGCGAAAAGGATGTCCGCTGGCCGGGGACGCAAACGGGAAAAACGGCAGCATTGCCGCGGCAAAAGGACAATCTAAAAGCCAAGAAAAATGAATGGCAAAAAATGCAAACGGTTTGACTTTCCACGGCCTGTCAGGTACAATAAAACGGCGACCGGGCTGGACAGCCGCGCTGTGCCGCCGAAAGGCTATCAGTGAGGAAAGTCCGGGCTCCAAAGGGCAAGGATAACGGATAACATCCGCCGGGGGTGACCCTAGGAAAAGTGCAACAGAGATAGACCGCTGGCGTATCAGCGATTGCTGAATTTACCAGTAAGGGTGGAAAGATAGAGGTAAGAGCCTATCCGATGGCGTGGAAGCGTCCATCGCTGTAAACTCTATCCGGAGCAACGCCGTGGTGGGACATGCGGTTGGCCCGACCGTCCCAGGGAGGCGGCTTGAGCGCACCGGTAACGGTGCGTCGAGATAGATGGCTGTCTTAAATGACAGAACCCGGCTTACAGGCCCGGTCGCATTAGAATGAAGAGATGATGAATTTGACAAAGTTTGAAACTTATTTGCAGTCTTTACAGGGAAAGCGAATTCTGGTTTTGGGTCTGGGCGTTTCCAACCGCCCGCTGATGCGGCTGCTGCTGGAGCACGGCCTGCAAGTCACTGGCTGTGACAAGCGGGAAGCACCGGATGCAGAATTGCTGGAATTTGCACAAATGGGTGCGACCTTAAAGCTTGGCCCTGATTATCTGGAAAATCTGGAGGGCGATGTGGTGTTTCGCACGCCCGGTATGCGGCCGGATCATCCGGCGATTTTGTCGCTTGTGGCAAAGGGTACGGTTTTGACCTCTGAGATGGAGGCCTTTTTTTCGGTTTGCCCGTGCCAGATGATTGCAGTTACCGGATCGGACGGAAAAACGACGACGACGACGCTTATTTCAGAAATGCTCCGTGCAGCGGGGAAAACCGTTTGGGTTGGCGGCAATATTGGGCAGCCACTGCTGGATCAGACGCCGAAGATGACACAGGATGATTTTGCAGTTCTGGAGCTTAGCTCTTTTCAGCTGATGACCATGCAGCAGAGTCCGCATATAGCGGTGATTACCAATTTGGCACCGAATCATCTGGATATTCATCGTGATATGGCAGAATACACGGCTGCAAAAGAGAATATTTATTTGCATCAGAATTCGGAGGATGCTTTGATCCTGAATGCAGATAATGCAGTGACACGCAGTTTTGCAGCAAAGGCAAAGGGCAGTGTACGCATGTTTTCCCGCACAGAACGCGCATTTGTTTGGTTGGATGGCGAGATTGTGCGCAGGGAAAATGGCGAGGAAGTGCTGAATCGAAAAGAGATTCGGCTTCCGGGGCTGCACAATGTGGAAAATTATATGGCGGCCATCGCGGCGGTTGCGGGACTGGTACCGGATGCAGTGATTCGCCAGTTGGCTGCCGATTTTGGCGGCGTGGAGCACCGGATTGAGTTGGTACGGGTCAAAGACAATGTGCGGTACTATAATGATTCCATTGCATCCAGTCCGACGCGTACCATTGCCGGCTTGCGCAGTTTTGCGGAAAAGATCATCTTGATTGCCGGCGGCTATGACAAGCATATTCCCTATGATGTCTTGGGGCCGGAAATTACGGCGCATGTAAAACTGCTGGTGCTCACAGGGGCGACTGCACCGAAAATCCGGGAGGCTGTATTGGCTGCACCGGACTATCAGCCGGGAAAGCCGGAAATTTTGGAGATTGCAGACTTTTACGAAGCAATTCGGACGGCCGCAGCCCGTGCGCAGGCAGGCGATGTTGTGATGCTCTCGCCAGCCAGTGCTTCTTTTGACCGATTCCGCAACTTTATGGAGCGGGGAAATGAATTTAAGAAAACGGTGATGGAACTGTGACAGATTTGCTTCTTCGTGCAGCGATGGCGCTTTCAGCAGCAGCGGGTCCAACGGGGCGGGAGACAGCAGCGGTGGAAACCGCCGCACAGTTCCTTGCACCGCTGGTGGATACCACCTGGATTGACAAGCTTGGAAATCTGATTGGCCTGCGCCGTTGCGGCCGCCCGAATGCGCCGCGGGTGGTACTGGATGCCCATCTGGATGAGGTATGCCTGATTGTAACAGGGCAGGAGGAAAATTATCTGACTTTTCAGCCCGCTTTTGGCTCGATTGATCCACGGGTTTTGCCCGGTACAGTGGTAGAGCTTCTTGCGGACCCGCCGCGCCGCGGCGTGGTAACCTGCCTTCCACCGCATATCCTTTCGGCAGAGGAACAGGAAAAAGCGTTTGATCTGGACCGGCTGCGGATTGATTTGGGGGGCGAGACGATACCGGTTGGAACGCCGGCTGTTTTTACCACAGAGCCGGTCCGGCTGGGAGAATATCAACTTTGTGGTAAGGCGCTGGATGATCGCAGTTGCTTTGCAGTGCTGCTCCGGACGCTGGAACTGACGGATGCGCTGCCGTTTGATCTGTATGTATTGGGTAGTGTGCAGGAGGAGAGTACGATGGCCGGCGCAAAAGCCGGCTTGTTTTCCATTCTGCCGCAAGCGGTTCTTGCAGTAGATGTGACCTTTGGCACTTCGCCGGATACTTCGGCAGAAGATGCGTTTGTGTTGGGAGAAGGTCCGGCCATCGGTGTGGGACCACTGCTTTCCAAAGCTTTGACCGCACAGCTGCGCGCGTGTGCCGTGCAGTGCAATCTTCCGCATAAAGTAGAGATTATGGAGCGTTCGCTGGGAACAAATGCAATGGCGGCGGGAATCACCGGCGAGGGAATTCCGGCGGCCATGGTGTCCCTGCCGCTGCGCTATATGCACACACCGTGTGAAGTAATCGATCTGCGAGATGCGGAGAATACAGCGCAGCTGATCGCTGCGTGGCTGCGCGCACTGCGGCCGGAGGATCTGCAATGATTGAATTGATTAAAAAGTTATGTCAACTTTCTGGACCGTCTGGATTTGAGGAGCCGGTGCGTGACTTTATCCGTGCTGCCGCACAGCCTTGGGCGGATGAAATTCGCCAGGACGCAATGGGGAATCTGTTGGTGTGGAAGCGCGGTGCCCGGACACCGAAAAAACCGATTTTGTTGGCGGCGCATATGGACGAGGTTGGCGTATTGATTAAGTCTGCAACGGAGCAGGGCTTTTTACGCTTTCGCTTTTTGGGCGGCGTTGACCGGCGCGTTGTCATTGGAAAAACAGTTTATTTGGGCGAGCAACGCATTCCGGCCGTCGTCGGGATGAAACCGATCCATCTGTGCGACACGGCATCGCGCAGACAGGTGCCGAAACTGGAGAGCCTTTATCTGGATATTGGGGCATCCAGCAGGGAGGAAGCGGAGCGGATTGCGCCGCCCGGCAGTTTCGGCGTCTTTGCTGATTCGATTACGGAACTCTCCGGCGATATGCTCAGTGTCAAGGCACTGGATGACCGGGTAGGGTGCGGCGTTATGTTAAGTATCCTGCAGGAGCCGCTGCCGGTGGATACCTGGTTTGCCTTCACGGTTTGCGAGGAGGTTGGCTGCCGCGGTGCATTTGGTGCGGCATTTTCGATTGAACCGGCATTGGCACTGGTTCTGGAGGGAACAACGGCGGCAGACAGTCCGGTTTCAAAGGATGCACAGAAAATCTGCAGCCCAGGTCGTGGGCCGGTTCTGCCATTTATGGATGGCGGCACAGTATATGACCGCGGCCTGTACGAACAGCTGTGCACCATTGCAGAGCGGGAGCAGATCCCTTGGCAGACCAAAACGAGAATTGCCGGCGGAACCGATGCACAGGCAATTCAGCGGACACGGGCAGGCTGCCGCGTGGCTGCGATTTCAGCAGCGATTCGGTATATTCACAGTCCTGCCAGCGTTGGCTGTACGCGGGACTTTGTACAGATGAAACGGCTGGCCATGAGCCTGTTGCGTGAATGGGGGAAGACGGATGTTTGACTGGCTTTGCAAGCTCTCTGAGGTGATGGCTGTCTCCGGCTGTGAGAATGCGATGGCCGCGCGCCTTCAGGCGCTGGCGGCACCCTATGGTGAATGTACCAGGGATGCAATGGGTAATCTCTTCGTGCACCGGCCGGGTCCGGGCCGCAGAGTGATGTTGACGGCGCATATGGATACAGTTGGCCTGATTGTCACCTATACCGATGCGCACGGCTTTGTGCGGTTTGGGCCGATTGGCGGATTACATCCGGCGACCCTGGTAAACCAGCAGGTTGTGTTTGCAGATGGTGCGCGAGGTGTGATCTGTGCGGAGGCCGGTGTTACAGGGCAGAGCCTTGGAATGGAGAAACTCTATCTTGACCCGGCAGGGGTTTCGGTTCATCCGGGCGACCCGGCGCAGTTTGCAGGCGCTCCGCTTCAACAGGGCGATTTTGTAATTGCGCCTTATTTGGATAACCGGGCTGGTTGTGCGATTTTGTTGGAGGTGCTCTCCAAAATTGGACAGACTGACGAAGACCTCTGGTTCGTTTTTACAGTACAGGAGGAGCTTGGCACGCGCGGCGTGAAGCCGGCTGCCTTTGCAGTTGATCCTGCGATTGCGGTGGTTGTGGATACCTGTGGCACCGGGGATGTACCGGGTGAGCCGGAACACAGCGGTGTACAGCTGGGCGGAGGTCCGGTGCTCAAACTGATGGATCAGAATGCGGTGGCGCATCCTGCGGTAAATGCACAGCTGCAGCAGGCGGCAGCGCAAGCTTCGGTTTGCTTGCAGCCCTATGCGGCAAAACGCGGCGGTACCGATGCAGGGGCAGTGGTTCCCAGCCGCGGCGGTGTTCCGACGGGAATTCTCAGTGTGCCGACTCGCTACCTGCATACCCCGAACGAGATGGTGTCGCTGACGGATCTGGCGCAGTGCGCACAGGTGCTGCTGGCGGCGTTTGGAGGATAAAATATGCTGATTTCAGAAAAGACGCGGGATCTGGCTGCACAGGCGGAACGCGACTGTGCAGATGCGTTTGCCCGTGTGGAGGAAATTGCGCAGTTTAATGCAGAGAAGGTGCTGGCTGCGTTCCAGAACAATCGGGTTTCGGATACTTGCTTTAACGGTACGACTGGCTATGGGTACGACGACCGCGGGCGGGAAGTACTGGACAAGATTTTTGCAGAGGTGTTCGGCGCAGAAGACGGTATGGTACGGGTGCAGTTTGTCAACGGTACCCACACTTTGGCGGCGGCACTTTTTGGAATGCTGCGCCCTGGCGACACACTGCTCTCGGTAATGGGTGCACCGTATGATACGCTGTGTTCGTCTATTGGCATTCAGGGCAACGCACCGGGATCCATGAAGGATTTTGGTATTCGCTATGCGCAGGTGGATCCGACGCCGGATGGCTTGCCGGACTTGCAAGGCATCGCGCGAGCCGCGGCGGATCCGACAGTCAAGACGGTCCTGATCCAGCGCAGCCGTGGCTATTCTACGCGGGCGGCGCTGTCGATTGACTGGATCCGAAAAATTGTAGAGGCAGTGCGGAGCGTCAATAAAACCGTATACATAATGGCGGATAACTGCTATGGTGAATTCTGTGAGAAGCTGGAACCAACCCAGGTTGGGGTGGATATTATGGCTGGCTCGCTGATTAAGAACCCTGGCGGTGGGCTTGCGCCGACCGGCGGCTATATTGTGGGCCGGACGGAACTTGTGGAGGCGGCGTCTATGCGATTGACCTGTCCTGGTATCGGACGGGAATGCGGCTGTACACAGGATGTCAATCGGCTGTTTTATCAGGGCTTTTTCCTGGCACCGCATGTGACGGCACAAGCGCTGAAAACTGCCATTTTCTGCGCCAGAATGATGGAATTACTGGGTTATAATGCCTCACCGCACTTTGACACGCCGCGGACAGATCTGGTGCAGACGGTGCGTTTTGAAGCACCGGAGCCGATGAAAAAATTCTGCCGGGGGATCCAGAAGGGGGCGCCGGTGGATTCCTATGTGACACCGGAACCATGGGATATGCCGGGCTATACCGACCCAGTCATCATGGCGGCGGGCAGCTTTATTCAGGGCGCATCCATTGAACTTTCTGCAGACGGCCCGATGCGCCCGCCTTATATGGCGTATCTGCAGGGCGGGTTGACCTACGAATCTGGAAAGACCGGCGTAATGCTGGCAGTAGAGGAACTGTTGAAAGATTGATGTGAGGCAGCGAGATGCGGGGAGGAATTCAGATGCTCTTTGGCAAAAAGCGGGTGACTGCCACACCGGACTGCGATGCGGTGGTAGTGGCGGCGGGCAATGCCACCCGAATGGGTGGAATTGACAAGGCACTTGCGCTGATTGGCTTGGAGCCGGTACTGGTACACGCAGTGCGGCCATTCCAGCAGAGTGCGCGAATCCGCCGAATTGTTGTGGTGACGCGGGAGGATCTGCTGGTATCGGTTAGCGAGGCACTCCATGCGGCAGCGCTGGAAAAGGTAGCGGCGGTAATTGTCGGTGGGCAGACGCGGACGGAATCGGTGATCCGTGGACTGGATGCGCTTGACGGCGGGGTACGCCTGGTTGCGGTACACGATGGCGCGCGGCCGCTTATAACAGCGGAGCTTGTTGATGCGGTGGTAGAAAAAGCCGCGAAAACAGGTGCGGCGGCTCCGGCGGTCCCGGTCAAGGACACCATTAAAGTTGCAGAGCATGGCGTTGTTACCCGAACGCCGGATCGGGCGACGCTTTTTGCCGTGCAGACTCCGCAGGTGTTTGACCGTGACTTTTTACGCGGTGCATTGCAAAAGGCAAAACAGGATCAGGCGGCGTTGACAGATGAATGCATGGCCTGCGAGCGGCTGGGGATGAAAGTACATCTGGTCGCTGGTGCAGAGGAAAATTTGAAAATTACGACCCCGATCGACTTGATCGTAGCGGGAGAAATTATGGCAGGGAGAGATGAAATATGAGAATTGGACAGGGTTATGATGTACACCGCTTGGTGGCTGGAAGACCACTGATTCTGGGCGGCGTAGAGATCCCCTATGAGCGCGGCCTGGACGGTCATTCGGACGCGGATGTGCTGACGCATGCCATCATGGATGCGATGCTTGGCGCTGCAACCTTGGGAGACCTTGGCACCATGTTCCCGGATGATGATCCGCGTTATGCCGGAGCCTCCAGCCTGCGGCTGCTGGAAGAAGTTGCCTATCGCGTGCGTGCATCAGGCTTTGCGGTGGTCAATCTGGACGCAACTTTGATTGCACAGGCGCCAAAGATTGCGCCTTACCGGGATCGCATGGCACTGAAAATTGCAGAAACACTGAACCTGCCCCGCAGTCGTGTCAGCATTAAGGCGACGACGGAGGAAGGCATGGGCTTTACCGGTTCCGGAGAAGGCATGGCTGCAATGGCAGTTGCACTTTTGATGGAAAAAGGATAAAATGGGACTGGTGCATCTGTATATCGGCGATGGCAAAGGCAAGACGACGGCTGCGGTTGGACTGGCGGTACGCGCGGCCGGCTGTGGCTGCAGGGTGATTTTTGTGCAGTTCTTGAAAGGCGCCGACACGGGAGAGCAGCGTGCGCTGCGGCAGGTGCAGGGGATGACGGTGCTGGAGAACCCACAAACGGTTCCGTTTGTCTTCAGAATGAAAGAGGCGGAAAAGCAGCAGCTGGCGACGGCGTGCATGGCGCGTTTGCAGCAAGCTTGGACGCTGGCGGAGCAGGCAGATCTCTTGATCCTGGATGAAGGCCTGACTGCAGTAGAACTGGGAATGCTTCCGGAGTCAGCGATTCTGGAGTGTTTACCGAAAAAGTCCGACCGTTTGGAACTGGTGCTGACGGGCCGCCATGCAACGGCGGCACTGCAGGCACACGGCGATTACATTACGCGGATGGAAGCCATTGCACATCCATTTGACCGGGGAATCCCGGCGCGGCGCGGAATCGAATACTGAGAAATGACACGCACGGATTCCCTCCCCGCATAGTATGGCGGGGAGGGAATTTGTCTATGTTTGACTGTTTTATCACTTTTCGCTCCTTAACGGCAGCGCAGCGGGGCGAACAAGTGCTGTTACATGCGGGAATTCCGGTACAGCTGCAGCGAACACCGCAGGCCATCGCGGTGCAGGGATGCGGCTATAGTCTGCGGATGGGCGCGTTTTGGTGCATGGCTGCGACGCGGGAACTTTCCAGGAACCAACTGGCGCCGGGAAGGGTTTATCGTAAGGGAGCGCAAGGATTTCAGGAGGTGGTACTTTGATGTACTTTGACAACGGGGCGACCACCTTGCAGAAACCTGCGGCAGTTGGGCGGGCAGTCCGGCGGGCAATGAAGCTTTGTGCCAGTCCGGGACGCGGCGGCTATTGTGCCGCCATGCAGGCGGCCGATGCGGTTTATCATTGCCGGGAAGTAGCAGCGGCGCTTTTTGAAACAACACCGGAACGGGTAGCTTTTACGATGAATGCTACGCATGGATTAAATTATGCCATTCACAGCCTGGTACGGCCAGGAGATCCGGTGGTGGTTTCGGGCTTTGAGCATAATGCGGTGATGCGGCCGCTGGCTCTGTTGGGAGCGGATGTCGCTGTGGCTGGGCGGCGGCTGTTCGAGCCTGCGGATACACTGGCGGCATTTGATGCAGCCATTACACCGCAGACGAAGGCTGTGATTTGTACACATGTTTCGAATGTGTTTGGCTATATTCTTCCGGTAGAAGAAATTGCGGCGCTTTGCCGGATGCGGGGCGTTCCGTTTGTGCTGGACGCTTCGCAGTCGGCGGGGACGCTGCAGGTCTCTATGGAACGCCTACAGGCGGAATTTATTGCGATGCCGGGACACAAGGGCCTTTACGGGCCGCAGGGAACCGGAATCCTGCTGTGCGGCGGTATGCTGCCGGCACCATTGATTGCAGGGGGAACCGGGAGCCAGTCCCGCCTGCTGCAGATGCCTATGGAACTGCCAGATCGGGTTGAACCGGGGACGCATAATGTACCGGGAATTTGCGGCCTGGCAGCGGGAATGGAGTTTGTCCAGCGCCGTGGGACGGCACAGATTTTGCGCCAGGAGCAGCGACTGCTGGCGCACTTGAAAACAGCGCTGCAAAAGACGCCCGGTCTGCGGCTTTTTACGGCAGAAAATGGAGCCCAAAGTGGGACGGTGTCGCTGCAGGCGAATGGATGGGACTGCGAACAGCTGGCAGAATTGCTTGCCCGCCGCAGAATTGCAGTGCGAGCGGGCCTGCACTGCGCACCAGTGGCGCACGAAAGCGCTGAAACGCTGGAATCCGGTACAGTCCGGATCAGCTTTTCAGCCTTTAATACCATGAGAGAGACGACGCGGCTGGCTGCTGTAATCCGCCATATTTTGGCAGATTGTGACCGAAAAGACACGGAAAAAACCTGAGCGTACAGGGTTGCTATTAAAGACGGGATAAGTTATAATAATTCAAAGTATTGAATTCTGTCTGTACAGGAAAAACGAAGCTGCGGAGTAAGGATTTTTTATGGACTTGATTCGAAATTTTTTCAGTGAGATCGTGCACATGATTCCGACGATCGGCGTGATGGACATCCTGGATATCCTGGTGGTTGCTTTCCTGATTTATGAAGTTATCCGCATGATTCGTACGACCAGTGCTGCACGGGTGGCCAAGGGAATTTTGGTGCTATTGTTGCTCACCTGGTTTACGGGTATGGTGCATATGTACTCGTTGAATTTTATTCTCAACAATACTATTTCCATGGGCTTTTTGGCAATTGTCATCATGTTCCAGCCGGAACTGCGGCGCTTTCTGGAAAAAATTGGCGGAAGTACGCTCCGTGAACTGCTGGAACCGCGGACAGAGGTTCTTGGTATTCAGCAGGCGATCACGCAAACTGTGTCTGCCTGTGAAAACATGTCGCGGGAGCGTGTCGGCGCGCTGATTGTATTTGAGCGTTCGCAGCCGCTGGATGAGTATTTCAAAAGTGGAACGATTGTAGATGCGGCGATTTCTTCGGAATTGATCCGCAATCTCTTTTTCCCAAAGGCATCCTTGCATGACGGCGCAATGATCGTGCAGGATAACCGGATTGCGGCCGCAGGGTGCGTACTGCCGCTGACCAGCAATACGAATCTCAGCAGCGACCTTGGTACACGGCATCGCGCCGGAATTGGCATGAGCGAAGCGACGGATGCACTGGTGGTCATTGTCTCGGAAGAGACCGGAACGATTTCTGTGGCGATCGGCGGGATGTTAAAGCGTCACCTGGCACCGCAGACGCTGGAACGCCTGTTGACCAACGAGTTGGTTCCGGTGCAGGAAGAATCGACGCATTCTCAGTGGAAGCACGGATTGAAACGGCTGATTCAGAAGAAGGACAGAAGTGCAGATGAAACAAAATAACAAGCTTGCGATGATGCTGGTGGCCGTTGTGGCGTCTACGGTTTTGTGGCTGTATGTGGTCACAGTGGTCAATCCGGAGGATTCGGTCACAATTACGAATATTCCGGTGGTTTTTTCCGGCGAGGATATTCTGATGGACGATCAGAACCTGATCGTGACGGATGGTGCTAAAACCACGGTAACGCTGAAGCTCACCGGAAAACGGTCGGATCTGAAGGATCTGGATCGGGATAATGTTTTGCTGACTGCGGATCTGAGCAAGATTACAAAGACCGGCGCGTACCGTCTGAACTACACGATTACCTATTTGGCAGATGTCAATCCGAGCAATTTTACAGTGGAAGAGCGAAAGCCAAACAATATTTCCATTATGGTAGAACGAATGGTAACGGCAACGATTCCGGTGAAGGGTGTGTTCAACGGCGAGGTTGCAGACGGCTACATGACCGAAGAAATGTTGTTTGATCATGATGAACTGACTATTCGCGGCACGGAAGAAGCTGTGTCAAAAATCAGCTATGCTCAGGTGATTCTGGAGCGCAGCAATCTGGATAAGACCATTACACAGACAACTGGCTATACACTGATTGGTACCGATGGTGAACCGGTGGAGGATGCGGGTGTCATTACCGATGTCGATGAGATCGAGGTTACACTGCCTGTGGTGAAATACAAGCAGATTCCGCTGGCGGTGGATGTTGTAGATGGCGGCGGCGCGACTGCATCGAAGGTGACCTGTGAGATTGAGCCGAAGAATGTGACAATCTCCGGAGAGGCGTCTGTGATTGACGGAATTAACCAAATCGTGCTTGGTACGGTGGATCTGTCGAAGACCCTGAACGATGAGACGCTGGAATTTCCAATTCTGATCCCGAACGATTCGAAAAATGTCAGCGGAGATGAAACGGCGAAGGTGACAGTGAAATTCAACGGTCTGGAGACGCGTGTTGTACGCGTCTCCTCCGTGGAGTTTATCAATGTGGCAGATGGATTCCGTGCGGAATCAATGACACAGCTGCTGCAGGCGACGATTCGTGCTTCCGCATCGGTGCTCAATGAGATCTCTCCCAACAATGTGCGGGCAGTGGCAGATCTTTCCGAATATACCCAGCCTGGCACCTACACCGTCCCGGTGACGATTTATATTGACGGCTACGCGGAAGCGGGCGCGGTTGGCGAGTATACCATTGTCTTGTCTCTGACGGAGAAGTAACAGGAGGAACGAAGCTATGCGTCAGATTGTACAAATTAAGCGCATTATAGATGCGCAGCATGCAGAGGTTTTTTTGGAGCGTCCTTCGGCCTGCGGCGGCAATTGCCACGACTGCGGCGGCTGCGGCGGAGATCAGAAGCGGATTGTGGTTGCGACTGCCTTGAATCCAATTGGTGCTGGCGTCGGTGACCGAGTTTATATCGAAGCGAATACCAAACGGATTTTTTCCGTGATTCTGCTGGTTTATCTGGTGCCGCTTGTTCTGTTTTTTGTAGGATATGGAATTGGAATGGCGACGGATCTTCTGCCATTTCTCTGGGGCGGCTTGGGATTTGCTGCAGGCATTTTGGCGGCGGTATTTTATAATCGCCATGTAGAGCGGAAGAAACTTGTGAGTTATCGAATCACCGCATTTGTCTGATGTGGAAAATGGTTTGATCGCACAATTGGAGGGAAGAAATTGTGGTTAAAAGTATGACCGGCTATGGCCGCGCGGTACAGACTCTGGATGGTCGGGAGATTACAGTGGAGCTGCGCGCAGTCAACAATCGGTATCTGGATTGTACGGTGAAACTGCCGCGTCAGTTGAGCTTTGCGGAGGATGCGGTCAAGCAGACAGTGCGCAGCGCGGTTTCCCGTGGCAAAGTTGAGGTGTTTGTAACGGTCGCATCCCCCGGCGGAGAAGCAATCAGAATTTCGCTGAACCGTCCTGTATTGGAAGGGTATCTGGAAGCGACACGGGCGATGGCAGCGGAATATGGTGTGGAAAATGATATTACCGTCTCGGCACTGGCACGGTTCCCGGATGTGTTCCTGATTGAAAAGGAAAAGGCGGATGAAGAACAGGAGAAACAGCAGTTAATCTCGGTAGTGCAGGAAGCGGTTGCAGCGTTTAACGCGATGCGCGAGCAGGAAGGACGGGCGCTGGAGGCTGATTTACGCAGCCGTGCAGCAACAATTTTGGACCTGGTGGAAACGGTGGAGCAGCGCAGCCCCGTGACACTGGCTGAGTACCGTGCCCGTTTGGAAGCGAAAATGCAGGAAGTCTTGGAGAGTACGACGATTGATGAAAGCCGAATTTTGACGGAGGCCGCAATTTTTGCAGACAAAATTGCGGTAGATGAGGAAACGGTTCGGCTGCGCAGCCATTTGGCACAGATGGATCAAATGCTCTCCGGCCGCGAACCGGTTGGCAGAAAGCTGGACTTTTTGCTCCAGGAGATGAACCGGGAGGCCAACACGATTGGCTCAAAATGCAATGATGTTGAGCAGGCTCGCACCGTGGTGGAGATCAAGGCGGAGCTGGAAAAGATCCGCGAGCAGATTCAGAACATTGAATGAGGGGGCAAAGATATGCGGCTCATTAACATCGGTTTTGGAAATATGATCTCTTCGAGTCGGTTGATTGCAATTGTCAGCCCGGAGTCTGCGCCGATTAAGCGGATTATTCAGGAGGCGCGGGAGCGTGGCATGTTGATTGATGCGACCTATGGCCGCCGGACGCGTGCTGTGATTATTATGGATACGGACCATGTCATCCTTTCGGCAATTCTACCGGAGACGGTAGCGGGCCGTATGGCAGATAAAACAACAGAGGAGGATGCGCTGTGAGCAGGGGAACTTTGATGGTACTGTCCGGGCCTTCCGGCGTTGGCAAGAGTACTGCGATTGCAGCGCTACTGCAGCGGCGACCCACGATTCGGTTTTCTGTTTCGGCAACGACGCGTGCACCCCGTCCGGGCGAGCAGGAGGGCGTAAGCTACTATTTTGTCAGCCGGGAACGGTTTAACCAGATGGTTGAGAATGGCGAACTGCTGGAGCATGCCCAATATGTGGACAATTGCTATGGTACCCCGGCGGCGCCGATTGATGCACAATTGGAACAGGGCTTTGATGTCCTGCTGGATATTGAGGTGCAGGGCGCAATGCAGGTGCGGCAGAGCCGCCCGGATGCAGTGCTGGTGTTCCTGGCAGCGCCCAGCTTTACCGAATTGGAAAAACGGCTGCGTGGCCGGGGCGATACAACGCCGGAGGCAATTGCAAAGCGGTTGGAGGCAGCACGGAAAGAATATGAATGCGCTGATCGCTACGATTATATCGTAGTTTCAGATAAGGTGGAAAAGACGGCCAGTGAGCTGGACGCCATTATGACCGCCGAACAATGTAGAACAGCGGCGCGGATTGCGCTTTTGAAGGAGGAATTTTAATGCTTTACCCACCTATGGCAACGCTGTTGAAACATATCGACAGCCGTTATTTGCTGGTCAATGTTGTTGCCCATCGGGCACGCCAGATTTCTATTGAGGCTGCGACCTATAATATCCAGTTGGATAAGAAGCCGGTGACCTTGGCGATTGAGGAGGTTGCAGAAGGTAAGCTGACAGCCAGCGTCAAAGAAGAATATATGAAGTAAAAACTGCATAGTACACCGCCTAGTTTCCTGTAAAAGGGGGACTAGGCATTATGCGCATTATGGGGGGTGCTGAATTGCTGGCGCAAATTGCGGTTTCCGCAGCGGTCTATGCTATGGATAAGCCCTATGATTATCTGGTACCACAAGCGCTGGAAACACAACTGCAGCCTGGAATGCGAGTGACGATTCCGTTTGGCCGTGGAAATTGCCGTCAGGAGGGAATGGTTCTGGCACTGGCGGATGGTACGGCGGATGGTTTAAAGTGTGTAGAGAAGATTTTGGACGAGGAACCGGTGCTCTCACAGGAGCAGCTCCGCCTGGCGGCTTTTCTAAGGGAACGCTATTTCTGCACTTTTTATGATGCGGTACGAGCCATTTTGCCCGCGGGTGTTTGGTATGCGGTGCGGATGCGTTATGCAGCGGCGGAGCCATTGCCGCCGGATTGGCGTACAATGCTGCCGCCGGAAGCAGCCGCTGTACTGGATGCGATTTTAACACTGGGACATGCTGTGCCGGAAACGGCATTGAAAAAGCAGTTTTCACCGGAGCAATTACGATCAGCGCTGCAGCTGCTCCGGAAAAAACATCTGATTACGATGGAGGAGAATTTGACGCAGCGGGCACGGGAAAAGACAGAGCAGATGGCGGAGCTGTTGGTGTCGGCGGAGGAAGCGCTGTGTTATGCTGACCAAAAGCGCCGCAGTGCACCGCAGCAGGCGGCAATTCTGGAGCTTCTGGCAAGAATTGGAAACGCCAGTGTGAAGGAGCTGTGTTATTTTACCGGCGCGACTGCAGCAACGGTACGGCGTTTGGCTGCGCTGAATTTGGTTGCGCTGCGGGCACAGCAAATCCAGCGGCGGCCGGAAATTGCAGCGGTAGAACCTGCCTGCCCCCTGGTACTGAATGAAGCGCAGCAGGCGGCTTACATGGGGCTGCGGAATCAGGCACAGGAAGCGGTGCCCGGTGTGGCGCTTCTCTATGGCGTGACCGGCAGTGGAAAAACCGCTGTCTATCTTAAGTTGATTGCCGACTGCCTGGCCGATGGAAAATCTGCCATTTTACTGGTGCCGGAAATTGCGCTGACGCCGCAGCTTTTGCAGCGGATGGCTTCTCATTTTGGAAAAGAAGTTGCAGTGCTCCACAGTGGCCTGCGGGTCGGGGAACGGTATGACGAGTGGAAGCGTATTCGGTCGGGGAAAGCGCACTTGGTAGTGGGAACGCGCTCAGCGGTTTTTGCACCGGTTCTGAATCTGGGCCTGATTTTAGTGGATGAGGAACAGGAGCATACCTATAAGTCAGAGAACACCCCCCGTTATCATGCGAGGGAGATTGCAATTTACCGCGGACAGCGTGCAGAGGCGTTGGTCGTACTCGGTTCTGCAACGCCGTCGGTAGAGACCCGCTATCATGCGGAGACCGGCACTTATCGGTTATACCGGCTGTGGAGCCGCTATAACGGCCGAGCCCTGCCGAATGTCTCGATTGTAGATTTGAAGCAGGAGTTACTTGCCGGAAATAACACAACCATCAGCCGCGCACTGCGCGATGGTATTGCGCAGAATCTGCAGCACGGCAAGCAGACAATCCTGTTCCTGAATCGCCGCGGTGCAAGCCGCCTGGTGGTGTGCATTGACTGTGGCTATGTGCCGGAATGTCCGCGCTGCAGTGTCAGCCTGACTTACCATGCGGCCAATCGGCGGCTGATGTGCCACTACTGCGGCTACTCGGAACCTGTAAAGATGCACTGCCCGGTTTGTGGCGGCCATTTCAAACGGGTAGGTGCGGGCACCCAATTGGTACAAAAAGAGTTAGAAGCGGAATTTCCAGAAGTGGAAACGCTTCGTATGGATGCAGATACGATTTCGGCGGCAAATCCACATGAACGAATTTTGCGGCGCTTTCGGGAGGAAAAAATATCGGTACTGATCGGAACGCAGATGGTTGCCAAAGGATTGGATTTTGAAAATGTTACACTGGTTGGTGTACTGGATGCGGATCAGTCGCTGTATGTGGATCATTTTCGCGCAGCAGAGACAACCTTTTCGATGATTACACAGGTGGTGGGTCGTGCTGGCCGCGGCGCACAGGACGGAATGGCGATTATTCAGACAATGACGCCGGAGCACCCGGTGATCCAGCTGGCTGCGGCACAGGACTATGACCGGTTTTACGAGATGGAAATCAAACTCCGGGAAATCCGCCGCTGTCCGCCTTTTTCAGATTTGATTACGGTGACCTTTCACGGAGCGGATGAGACGGCGGTTGCGGCGGCGGCGGTTTCCTTTCGGGATGGACTTGGGGCGGCACTGACAAGTTTGCCGCAGACGGAGCTGCTTGGGCCTGCCCCCGCGCCGGTCGTGAAGGTCAATAATACTTACCGGTATCGCCTCACGCTGTTGTGCAGGAACAGTCGCCAGCTGCGGCAGCTGCTTTCAGCGCATCTGCGTGCTTTTACGCGGAACAGAAAAAATCACGGTGTTTCGGCCTATGCCGATGTAAACGCCTATGACTAATGGAGGATAAAAAATTATGGCACTTCGTAATATTTTGACAGAAGAAGAGCCGCTGCTTCACAAGACATCGCGGGTTGTGACAGACTTTGACGAGCGGCTGCATACCCTGCTGGATGATATGCGCGAGACACTTGCAGATGCAAATGGCGTGGGGCTTGCTGCACCGCAGGTTGGCGTACTGCGCCGTGTGGTGCTGGTGGACAACGGCGAAAAGGTTCTGGAGCTGATTAACCCGGAAATTCTGGAGCAGTCTGGGGAGCAGACCGGTGCGGAGGGATGTCTGTCGGTGCCGGGACGCTATGGCATTGTCACCCGGCCGAACTATGTGAAAGTGCGTGCACAGGACCGGTATGGCAACTGGTTTGAAGAAGCGGGAGAAGCACTGACAGCTCGTGCCTTCTGCCATGAGCTGGAGCATCTGGATGGACACCTCTATACTGAAAAAGTGACGCATTTCCTGACAGAAGATGAGATGGAAGCGATGGCGCAGGAGTGAGTATGCGAATTGTTTATATGGGGACGCCGGAAATTGCAGTGACCTGTCTGGACCGGTTGGTGCAGGATGGACACGAGATTGTTGGCGTCTATACAAAACCGGATACCCCGAAGAACCGGGGAATGAAAATGACTTTTTCCGCTGTGAAGGAATATGCGGTGGCACATGATCTGCCGGTCTATCAGCCGCTGACCTTCCGGGATGAAGCGGTTTACCAGGAACTTTTGGCACTCCAGCCGGAGTTGATTGTTGCGGTGGCATATGGGAAAATTCTGCCGCAGCGGGTGTTGGACATCCCGCCATATGGCTGCGTTAACATTCATGCGAGTATTTTGCCGCAGCTGCGTGGCGCTGCACCGATCCAGTGGTCTATTTTGAACGGCATGGACGAGACCGGTGTGACCGCGATGTATATGTCTGCGGGGATGGATGAAGGCGATATTATTGAGATCAGCCGTACACCGATTGCGCCGCAGGAGACCGCTGCGGAATTGACGAACCGGCTTGCTGTGTTGGGCGCAGACCTGCTGGGTCGCACGGTGCAGGCGATTGCAGATGGAACCGTACATGCGGTGCCGCAGGACGCGGCGGCTGCCACCTATGCGCCGATGTTGACAAAAGCACTTTCGCCGATCGACTGGACGCACACACAGCGGCAGATTCTGGACCAGATTCGCGGCCTGATTCCGTGGCCTGTGGCGACGGCGGTACTGGGGGACAAAACTTTCAAGATCTTTCGCGCAGAGCCAGCGGAAACCCCGATCGGAAAGACGCCCGGTACGCTGTTGGCGCTGACAAAAAAAGGCTTGGAAATTGCCTGCGGTGATGGCGCGCTCCGCATTCTGGAGCTGCAGGCAGAAGGTGGAAAGCGGATGGCGGCGCCGGACTATTTCCGAGGGCATCCCATTGAGATTTGACAGGAGAATGCAATGACAGCCAGACAGACAGCGTTGTCCGCGTTGATTGCTTGCCGTAAGCAGGGAGCGTGGTCGGACGGCATTTTGAAAGATTATATTGCCAGAGATGGCCTGGATCGGCGGGATGCGGCGTTGGCGAGCCGCCTTTGCTATGGTGTTTTGCAGAACCGGATGCTGTTGGACTTCTATCTGCAGCAAGTGGTTCGGGGAAAGCTGAAGGCGCTGCAGCCCGTTGTGCTGGACATTTTGCGTTTGGGCGCTTATCAGTTGCTGATGCTCGATAAGATTCCCGCTGCAGCAGCGGTGAATGAAGCGGTAGAGCAGTGCAAAAAATACGCCAATCATAAGGCAGCGGGCCTTGTAAACGGTGTGCTGCGGAATCTGGATCGCCAGAAAAATCGCATGACGCTGCCGACAGATCTCGCCACGCGTTATTCCCATCCGGAGCCGCTGGTCAAATTGTTGACAGAGTCGGTCGGAGCAGACCGAATTGAGCAGGTTTTGCACAGTGATAACGAAACACCGGAGACAACGGTTCAGGTCAATGTGCTGCGTGCTACCACAGCGGAGGTGCTCTCTGCGCTTCAGGGCGCAGGGGCAGAGGTGCGGGAGCATCCGTGGATGAAGAACTGCCTGCTGGTATCCGGAGCAGGCAGTGTGGAATTACTTCCTGGGTTTTCCAGAGGATATTTTTATGTGCAGGACGCCGCGGCACGGCTGGCGGTAGAGGCTGCTGGAATTTTGCCGGGAATGCAGGTGCTGGATGTCTGCGCGGCGCCCGGCGGAAAAAGCTTTGCAGCGGGGATCGGGATGCAGAACAGGGGAAGCATTCGATCCTGTGATTTACATCCACATAAGATTCAATTGATTGAAAAAGGGGCAGCACGGCTGGGATTGACCATGATCACAGCCGAACAGCAAGACGCCAGCGTATTTCGTCCGGAGTGGGAGAACCGGATGGATGTGGTGCTGGCGGATGTGCCATGCTCCGGTTTTGGCGTGATCCGGAAAAAGCCGGATATTCGCTATCACAGTTTGCTGGAGCTGCAGGAAATCCCAACACTGCAGCTGGAAATTTTGAAAAACGCTGCCCGTTATGTTCGACCCGGTGGAGTACTGCTCTATAGCACCTGTACCATTCTGCATCAGGAGAATGAGGATGTGGTACAGGCGTTCCTGTGGGGGAACGACGCATTTTCCCTGGAGCCAATGATTTTGCCGGTTGGTGGTGGAAATAATGGAATGCTGTCGTTGCTTCCGGGGCAATATGAAACAGATGGATTCTTTATCTGCCGAATGAGGAGAAACACATGAAGCAAGATCTTAAATCCATGAATCTGCCGCAAATGCAGCAGATGCTTACAGAACTTGGTGAGCCGAAATTTCGGGCAAAGCAGGTGTACACCTGGCTTCATCGCGGCGCAACCACTTTTGATGAAATGAGCAATCTGGCAAAACCGCTGCGGCAGAAATTGGATAGCCGTTTTTACATCACGGTGCCGCAGGTGGAGCGGAAACAGTGCTCCAAGCAGGATGGAACGCAAAAATATCTCTGGCGTCTGCGGGATGGCAACTGTGTGGAAACGGTTCTTATGCGGTATCATCATGGAAATACGGTTTGTATTTCCTCACAAGTGGGCTGCCGTATGGGGTGCCGTTTTTGCGCCAGTACCCTGGGAGGGCTTGTGCGCAATCTGGAACCATCGGAGATGCTGGATCAGGTGCTGTTTACCCAGATCGATTCCGGTCTTTCAATTTCCAATATTGTACTGATGGGGATTGGCGAGCCGTTGGACAATTTTGATAATGTGCTGCGCTTTCTGGAATTGGTGAACAGCCCGGATGGGATGAACATTGGGATGCGGCACATCAGCCTGTCCACTTGCGGGCTGGTAGAAAAAATTGACAAGCTTGCAGCGCATCGGTTACAATTAACATTATCCGTATCGCTGCATGCGCCGGATGATGAGACAAGACAGACGATGATGCCGGTTGACCGGGCGTGGCCGGTGGAAACACTGTTTGCGGCCTGCGAGCGGTATTTTCAGGCGACCGGGCGCCGGGTATCCTTTGAATATGCAATGGTCTCCGGAGTCAACGATACGCCACGCCATGCGGAAATGTTGATTTCTCATCTGCGCGGTACGGGCAGCCATGTGAATTTGATTCCGCTCAACCGTGTGGAGGAGCGGGCATATGCGCCGAGTACGCATGATGCGGTGGCTCGCTTCCAGCAGTTGCTGGAAGCTGCTGGGATTACCGCAACGGTGCGCCGCAGCTTGGGCGGAGACATTGACGCATCCTGCGGGCAGCTGCGCCGCAAACAGATGATGGAGGCGAATCCCTGAGAGGAGGCGGCCTATGGAGGCCTGGGGCATCACAGATGTCGGCATGGTCCGACAGCAAAATCAAGATTATTATGATATTGTCCAGTTGCCGGATGGAGGCCTGCTGTGTACAGTCTGCGATGGAATGGGCGGTGCGAAATCCGGTAATGTTGCAAGCCGGCTTGCCTGCGAGGTGTTTGTTGATGAGGTAAAACGGGCCTTTCGCACCGGTGCCGGAAGAGAAGCATGGGAGCAGATCCTTCGGAGCGCAGTGGAGCTTGCAAACCGTACGGTCTATGAACAGTCGAAGCTTGATGCGGCGTTTGACGGTATGGGAACCACGCTGGTGGCGGCTGTTGTTTGGCCAACGCAGGCGATTGTGGTCAATGTGGGCGACAGCCGGGCATATCATATGGATCTCACCGGAATTTGCCGGATTACAACGGACCATTCCGTAGTGGAGGATATGGTACGCCGCGGAGAACTGACACCGCAGCAGGCACGGGTACATCCCAGAAAAAACCTGATTACCCGCGCAGTGGGAACGGAACAAACTGTCGCGTGCGATGTGTTTTATCAGCAGCTGAAACCATCTGATGCACTGCTGCTGTGTTCCGATGGACTTTCCAACACGGTTTCCGAACAGGAGATCCTCTTTGAAGTTGTACATGGTGTGCGGCGGGAGAGCTGCTGCGAACGCCTTTTAACAATTGCAAACAATGCCGGTGCACCGGACAATGTGACGATGATTCTCGTAACAGTCTGAGCGCTGCCGTGCTTTTCGATATTCCGGCTGTCCGCCAGCCGCAAAAGGGCGGAACCGAACATTCGGTCAGGAGTGCCTTATGGACAAATACATAGGAAAACTGCTTGACAATCGATATGAGATTCTGGAGATGATTGGCAATGGCGGTATGGCGGTTGTGTATAAAGCCCGCTGCCATCGCCTGAACCGTTTGGTTGCAATTAAGATATTAAAGGAAGACATGCTCCAGGATGCGGACCTCAGCCGCCGGTTCCATGCGGAATCACAGGCGGTTGCAATGCTGTCCCACCCGAATATTGTCAATGTCTTTGATGTTTCCAGCTCCGGCGATGCAGACTACATCGTTATGGAATTAATCGACGGATTGACACTGAAGCAGTATATGGAACAAAAGGGGATGCTTGACTGGCGGGAAGCGTTGCACTTTGCAACGCAGATTGCCAAGGCACTGGAGCATGCCCATAGCCGCGGGATTATCCATCGCGATATCAAACCGCAAAATATCATGGTTTTGAAAGACGGCAGCGTAAAGGTTGCTGATTTTGGTATTGCACGGATCACGACGACCAGCAATACACTGACGAGAGAGGCACTGGGATCGGTGCACTATATCTCGCCGGAGCAGGCGAAGGGAGACCGGGTAGATGCGCGCTCTGATTTGTATTCGCTGGGCGTTGTGTTATATGAGATGCTGACGGGGCGACCTCCCTTTGATGGTGATTCCCCGGTATCGGTTGCAATTCAGCATATCAGTCAGCGGCCGCCGCTTCCGACGGAGATCAATCCGGAAATTCCCAAGGGGCTGGAGCAGATTACTATGCACGCGATGTGCCCGGATCTCAATAACCGGTACGCATCGGCGACGGAAATGCTGGCGGATCTGGAGGAATTCCGGAAAAACCCGGAAATTCAGTTCGCGTTTGTCGGCGCAGAATCCAGATTGCGGACGCCTGCGATGCTGGGGCAAAAGACGGCGGAGCCTGCAGCAGTGCCAAAAACAAAACCTGTGCCGGAAAAGCCCAAAAGAGAAAAGCATAGTCCAAAACCTGCAGAAAAAAAGTCAATTTTGATTATCATCATTGGAATTTTGCTGGCGGTTGGGGCCATTGGCTATTTCCTTTACAGCTATCTTTTGAAGGACTTGTTTAGCTCGCCGGAAGATGTCCGGGTCCCGAACTTTGTTGGGATGACCTATGAGGAGATTGTACCGGAGGATTATCCGGATTTTGTTCTGGAAGCGGGAGATCCGCAGTATGACGCAACGGCGGCGGCCGGTGTTGTGTTGGAGCAGGATCCGAAAGCGGGAAAGACAGTCAAAGCGGGCAGTACAGTTGTGTTGACCGTCAGTCTCGGCAGTGAAGAGAAGCAAATGCCAAATCTGGTGAACCTGTCTCTTTCCGCGGCGCAGCGGGAGCTGGAGGCGCTGAACCTTGGCCTGACAGTCAGTATTCAATATGAGGAAAATGATGTTTATGTGGCAGGGCAGATCCTGCGGACGGAACCGGCAGCCGAGACACGGTTGGAGCAGGGAGATGCGGTTACACTTGTGGTCTGTGAAGCAGTGACGGAAAAGCTGATCCCGGTGCCGGAACTGGTCGGACTGGATGAGGCAGATGCAGTCAGTTCATTGAAGGATTTGGGACTCAGCCATGGCCTTATCAAGTATGTGCAGAGCGATTTGCCGGCTGGTACCGTTACATTTCAGTCGATTAACCAGGGACAGGAAGTCAAAAAGGGAACGGTAATCAATCTACAGGTGTCGCTTGGACCGAAGGAGGAGCAGCCGGAACAGCCGGATGACAATCAGCCTACGACATCAGAACCGCCGGAAACACCATCGGTACAGATTGTCACGGTCCTTTTGCCGCCAGGAGAAGGAACGGTGACGGTTTCGCTGAAACTGGATGGAATTCCTTATTGCGATGATTTTACGGTGGAATTGGGACCGTCCTCCGTGCAGATGGAAATTTCGGGTATCGGGACAAAGGTGCTGGATGTGTATTTTGACGGCGTGTTGTCCCAGACGCAGACACTGACATTTGGAGCGAACGGATGAACCAGGGAACGATTATGAAGGCGTTGAGCGGCTTTTACTATGTGCAGACGCCGGAAGGACTTTTAACCTGTAAGGCCCGCGGCCTGTTCCGTAAGGCAGGCATTACGCCGCTGGTAGGGGACTTGGTTGCCGTAGAGCGCGATGTGATTACAGAGATTGCGCCGCGGAAAAATTGCTTTATCCGGCCGGCGATTGCCAATTTGGACCTCTTGATTATTGTGGCGGCAGATACGATTCCAGTGACGGAGCCGTTCCTGATTGACCGGGTGACGGCGATTGCAGGAAACCAGAATGTGGATGTGCTGCTTTGCATTAACAAGACCGACCTTGCGGACGGGGATCGACTGGTGCAGATTTACCGGCAGGCAAAGATTCCGTTGATTTGTACCAGTGCACGCACAGGCGAGGGAATCGATGCGCTGCGCCAGGCCATTGCAGGTAAAATTTGTGCATTTACCGGCAATTCCGGCGTAGGTAAGAGCAGTATTCTCAATGCGCTGGAACCGGGTATGATGCAGCAGGTTGGTGAGGTCTCGGAAAAATTGGGTCGCGGCCGCCACACAACACGGCATGTGGAGCTTTATCCGCTTTCCTGCGGTGCGGTTGTCGCTGATACGCCGGGATTTTCGGCTTTTGACACAGAACGCATGGATTTGGTGCTTAAGGATCATCTGCAGTATGCGTTTTCGGATTTTGCCCCCTATTTGGGAAAATGCCGCTTTCATGACTGCACCCATCAGAAAGAGCCAGGGTGTGCAGTACGAAGCGCAGTAGCGTGCGGGGAGATTGCACCAAGCCGTTATGAAAGCTATATTCGCCTGTATGAGAAGGCAAAGGAGATTCGGGAATGGGAACTGAAAAAGTAATCATTTTCGGCTCGCGGGACTGTGGCGACTGGCACTTTTTGGATACGGTACGGGGTACCTGTTCAGAGGTCATCTGCGCCGATGGCGGTGTTAAGCTTGCCCGCGCGGCGGGCTTCCAGCCAACGGCCTATGTGGGCGATAACGATTCTGGCGGCATCCCGCCAGTGGGAATCCCGCAGGTGCTGCTGCCCCAGGTAAAGAATGTGACGGATCTGGAGCAGGCACTGTACTATGCGGTGCAGCGTGGCGGGAGAAAAATCCTGATGACAGGTTGCACCGGTGGCCGACAGGATCACCATCTGGCAAATCTGCTGCTTTTGGAGCAGGCCTGGCAATGGGGCGCAGAGGCTGAAATTTGGGATGCCACCAATCGCATCAGCCTTCTGACGCCGGGCACCTGGGAAATTGACTGTGTGGGGTATCATTATTTTGGCCTGATCCCACTGGATCGGCAGGTAACCGGAGTTTGCATTGAAAATGCAAAGTATCCGCTGACAGATTATACACTGCATCGCGGCAGTACACGCTCTGTAAGCAATGAGCCGTTGGATGGCTTTGTGAGAATTACGATTGGCAGCGGGAATGCGCTGCTGATTCGAACAAAAGAATAACATTTTCGTCGCCTCCTGCGTATGGTATAGCAGGAGGCGATTCTTTATGTGCCGGCAAACAATGATGTTGGGACTAGCAATCGGTGCGGTTGGTGTCGGACTGCTGCTGGGAACGCTGTTTTCTTCTACGGTGGTGCAGGTGCTGCTGGGAAGCGGACTTGTGATACTCGGTTTTTGTCTGATACGGAAAGCATAGGCATATCCCATTCTCTCCGTGCGTATAGTTTCTTCAGGAAGAGACAAGCAGACTATACAAGGAGTGAATGTTGTGGAGCTTGCATTTGAAGAGAAAAAATGGCCCTTTTATAAACCGGTTGTCAGACAAAATCTCTATCAGGAAGAAACGGCAGAAGCGTTTGTGCCGGAAAGCTGTCCGGACAATGTCCGGATTTTAAGTTGTACCGGACAGGTGCTACTTCGAGGGAAAGACTGCCGGGACGGCAGCGTGACGCTGTCCGGCGGGGTACAGACAGCCGTGCTGCTGGCATCGGACGAGGGACAGATTTGGCCGGTAGAAGCGTATATCCCATTTTCGGTGCGGGTGGATCATCCGGCACTGACGGGCGCCGCGCAGGTGCTCTGCCGGTGCTGTATCCGGTCAGTGGATGCGCGTATGCAGGGACCGAGAAAAATGCTGATTCGCGTTAATGTGGGCTGTGCAGTGACCGCGTGTGAAGCGTCTGAGCAGATCACCTGGAATCTGAATGCGCCGCAGACGGTACAGGTACAGCGTACAACCTTCCCGGTGCGGCATTTGGAGGCGATGGGCGAGAAAGCATTTGTAGTTAGCGAAGAGATGGAGCTGGCAGCGGGCGAATCGCCGATTGACGAGATTTGTCATTGGAATGCAAACCTCATTCTTAGTGAGCAGAAGACGATTGGCAGTCGTGTTGTTTTTAAGGGAATAGTAGCAGTACAGGTGCTCTATCGGGGCGCAGATACTGTGTTGCACAATTGGGCCTTTTCTGTTCCATTTTCTCAGTATGCAGAGCTGGATCGGGAGTGCGAAAGTGAAGCGTGCTGTGTTGTTCCAATTCTGACCGGGGCGGAACTTACCATGGACGCGCAGACGGATGCAAATCGCGTACAGTTAACATTGAATGTGCTGGCGCAGTGTGCTGCGATTGGTCAGCACGAGGTGGAGGCAGTAACGGACCTCTATAGTACGGAGTGTTTGCTGACACCGGAGATGGCAGAACTGCAGACGGAGAATCTGCTGGATAGCCAAACGCTGCATCAGACGCTGCGGGAGATGATTGCGGCGCCAGCATCAGAGGTGTTGGAGACGACGGTTTATCTGGACTTCCCGACGCAGCAGCGCAACGGAGAAATCGTAGAGGTACAGGCAGGCGCGCAGGTATCATTGCTGTATCGGGACATGGCAGGGCAGCTGCAGAGTTTGACGCGCCGTATGGAGGCATTTTGTCAGACACAGCTGCATCCTGCGGGATTATTGCGGCCACAGGCCGCACTGACCGAGGCGGCGACGGCGTTGGTGGGTTCCGATGGGATGGAAGTGTGCATTCCAATGCAATTCCAACTCGACAGCTTTGCGGCGGAGCGTGTTGCAATTTGCTGTGGTGCAGTTGAGGCGGAATGGCCTGTAGATCAAATGGAGCAGCCATCGGTCGTGCTGCGGGCGGCCGCGCCGGATGAGACGCTCTGGTCGCTGGCAAAGGGGTGCCATACAACGGTTGCTGCGATTTGTGAAGCCAATCAGCTGACAGAGGAAGCGATCCTTCAGCCGGGGACAATGCTGTTGATCCCAATGCAGGTATCCTAGCAAAAAAGGCAGGCGGTTTATCCGCCTGCCTTTTTATATGCCGGTGCATAACCGGAAAAGCTGTCCCATATACATGAACGAAGAAACAAGCCTTGGGGGAGGTTGCAATATGGAAAGTATTTACCAGCAAATTGGCCAGCGAACGGGCGGCAATATTTATCTCAGTGTAGTGGGCCCGGTTCGGACGGGAAAATCAACTTTTATCAAACGGTTTATGGAGCAGCTGGTGTTGCCAAATATCACGGATGTGTATCAACGGGAACGGGCGCGGGATGAACTGCCACAGTCTGGATCTGGTAAGACAATTATGACGGCAGAGCCGAAATTTGTACCGGAAGAGGCAGTGGAAATTTGCCCGGATGAGGTTACAAAACTGTCAGTACGGCTGATTGACAGTGTGGGCTATATGGTAGAAGGCGCTATGGGGGCTACAGAAGATGGTGTGCCGCGGATGGTGACCACACCCTGGGCAGATCAGGAAATCCCAATGACTGAGGCCGCAGAGCTGGGCACAAAAAAGGTGATGGAGGATCACTGTACAGCGGGAATCCTGATTACGACGGATGGAACGGTGACAGAAATTCCGCGGGAGGATTATCTGGATGCAGAGGCACGCTCCATCCAGGACATGAAGGCGACGGGAAAACCCTTCTTGGTTCTGCTGAATACGACAGATCCATCGTCAGAGGCGGCGCAGAGCCTGAGTCGGGAAATTGCACAGACCTACCAGGTTCGTTGCCAATGTGTGAACTGTCTGACGCTGAATCAGGCGCAAATTCAGAGCATTCTTTGCGGTTTGCTCTATGAGTTCCCCGTGCGGGAAATGCGCTTTTTCCTGCCGCGCTGGGTGGATGCTTTGCAGACGACCCACGCGATTAAACAGGCGCTGTATGAGGCGATGCGCCGCAGTGCGGAACATATTGCGCACATCAGCGAAGCTGAACCGGCAATCCGTTCGATTTGTGAGCTGGAGTCGGTTCAGGATTATTCGATTCGTGAGATTGATCTGGGTACGGGAACCGTCAGCTGCATTTTAAGATTCCCGGAAGAACTGTTCTATACGGTACTCAGCGAACAGTCCGGGCTTTCCGTGGAAAATGATGGAGATCTGATGCGCCTGCTGGAAGAGCTTTCCTCTGTGAAAAAAGAGTATGATAAGATTTCCGGTGCACTGGAGTCGGTTCGTGCGACCGGCTATGGCATTGTGATGCCAACACCGGAGGAGATGCATCTGGAAGTACCGGAGATTGTCCACAAAGGTTCCAGTTATGGGGTCAAACTGCGTGCCAGCGCGCCTTCAATCCACATGATGCGGGCGGATATTGAAGCCGAAATCAGCCCGATGGTGGGAGATGAAAAGCAATCAGAGGATCTGGTTAAGTATTTGCTGGGCGAGTATGAAGGCGACACGGAAAAGCTGTGGCAGAGCAATATTTTTGGCAAGTCTGTTTATGAGCTGGTCAGCGAAGGACTGAATACCAAGCTTAAACGGATGCCGGATGATGCCCGAATGAAACTGAAGCAGACGCTCTCCCGGATTATCAATGAGGGATCCGGCGGCCTGATCTGCATTATTCTCTAACATAAAAAACATAAAAACAGCACGGAAAGCCAGAAAGTTTCCGTGCTGTTTTGTCTGTATAATCTGCGTTCAGATGAGGCCCAGAACGAGAATTACGATGACCAGAAGTGGAAGAATATAGGTGACATAAAAGCGAATCCAGGTCGGTACTTTACAGCCTGCACCGCGATTGGCCTCTGCCTGATAGTTGGAGAATCCCCAGCCGACGCGGCTGACGCAGAATAACAGGTAGATCAGGGAACCGATGGGAAGCAACAGATTGCTGACCAGGAAATCTTCCATTCCCATGATGTTCTGCCCGCCGATGGTAAAACCGCTGAGCAGATTAAAACCGAAAATACAGGGCAGCGCCAGGACGGAGACGAGTATGGCGTTGATGAGGCAGGCCTTCTTTCGGGAGCAGTGCCACTGGTCGATACAGCAGGCGATAATATTCTCAAAGACGGCCAGAACCGTGGAAAAGGATGCAAAGGTCATCAACAGGAAAAACAGCGCACCCCAGAAACGGCTCAGGGGCATGGAGTTGAACACATTCGGCAGTGTGATGAAAATCAGGTTTGGGCCGCTATCCGGGTTAATGCCAAAGGAGAAACAGGCTGGGAAGATAATCAATCCGGAGGCAATTGCAACGAAAGTGTCGAGAACAACAATTTGCAGTGATTCGCCCAGCAGCGTGCGGTTGCGATCCATATAGCTGCCGAAAATCAGCATGGCACCGATGCCGAGGCTCAAAGTAAAAAAGCTCTGGTTCATAGCGGCAACCAGGGTGTTCAGGACGCCGTAATCTTTCATTTTGGAGAAGTCGGGCTTCAGGTAGAAGCTCAGACCGGCAAATCCTTCATCCAGCAGAATGCTGTGGACCGCCAGGACGATAATCAGGCCCAGCAGTGCCAGCATCATCCATTTTGTGATTCGCTCCACGCCGTGTTGCAGACCGCGGGAACAGATAAAAAAGCCGCCCAATACGATCAGGAGCATCCAGAATACCATAGAGAACGGATCTGCAGTCAGATTGGTAAAGACCTGCTCTACACCGGCAAGGTCACAGCCGACAAAATCACCGCTGATAAACTTGAAGAAATAGGCCAGCATCCAGCCGGCAATTGGGGTGTAGAACATCATCAGCACATAGTTGCCGATCATGGCGATGGGACCGTGCAGATGCCACTTTTGCCCAGGACGCTCCAGAACCTGATAGGCGCGGATGGTGCTCTGGCGGCTGGCGCGGCCAATGGCCAATTCCATTGTCAGGATCGGTACACCAATCAGCAGCAAAAAGATCAGGTAGAAGAAAACAAAGGCACCGCCGCCGTAGTTGCCGGTGATATAGGGAAAGCGCCAGACATTTCCAATGCCGATGGCGCAGCCCGCTGCGATCAAAATAAATCCAAGCCGGGATTTAAAAGTTGCGCGTTCCATGATAATCCTCTCATTTCTCTAAAATCAATATTGACCATTATAGCAGTCTGCCTGTAAAATAAATGTGATATTTATCACAAATCGGAGGACGAAATGATAGACGATCGATTTACAGAGGCGGAGCTGCAAAAATTGGAGCAGGTGGGGCCACTGCGCGTTTATGAGCCAGGACAGACAATTTATTTTGCGGGAGAACCGGCCGACAGCCTGTATATTATCCGGGAGGGCCGGGTTCGTGTGCTGCTGGATGCACTTGCGGGAGACGAGATGACACTGGAGATTGTGGAAAAGGGAAGAATTTTTGGAGAATCCTCATTTCAGAGCTGCTCAACTCGTCCGACAACGGTGATTGCGATCAATCATGTAGCGCTGATCGACTGCACCATTGCGACCCTGTTACCTTATTTGCAGCAGGATGCGGAACTTTTGACCAAGCTGCTGCAATTTTGTTCCAACACCATGAATCATCTTTCTTATCTGCTGCACGATGTGTGCTTTCTGGACCGGTATGGGCGAGTGGCATCGCTGTTGCTGCGGGAGACGGCGCAGGCAAATCCAGACAAGGGCATCACGGAAAACTGTTTGCCTTATACCCATGAAGAGATTGGTTGGTGCCTTGGTTTGAGTCGGGCAACGGTGAGCCGCG